>CAZSYW010000178.1:0-5069 GCA_964611315.1 uncultured Rhodospirillaceae bacterium | reverse complement strand
CCAATATCTTCCCCCAGGTGCTCACGCCAGGCCCCCACAATTTACTTCACTTGTTGAACGTCGACTCACCTCTGTAAATCCCTCCCAGCAGCGTGCGCCACATTCATCAGTTTCTTCCTCGGATGCATCCTAACCCCAGTGCTTTATGGCAATCGCGACAAAGCGCCTAATTAAATCTTAGCCATCCTGATGAGTCCAACTGACCAAAATATTTCCCCAACTCTAAACGGAGATCATTTTGATCCCACTACGAGCGTTTGTGTTACACAGTCTATAGGATATGATAGTCCGCCATTGTATCAGTGAAAGAAACAGAAATTGATACGGCTCGATTACGATCATGGCAAAGCCTCAGCGAGGCTCCTCATCCTTCCAAATGGCAAAAAAATAGGAACTTGGGGCCATAGAACCTTGGCCCGACCAACCGCCCACAACCATAGTTCGTGTGACTTGAACTTAAGACTACCCGAGCATGAAAGTAGAGATGTTAGATGGCCGTACTAAGAATTGCGAAAATGGGAAACCCAGCCCTGCAACAGGTAGCAGATCCAGTCCCAGAGCCCACAGCAGAGGCTGTAGCTGTGCTTGCGCAGGATATGCAGGAAACGTTGGACGATATTGGGGCAAGCGGACTGGCCGCACCACAGGTCATGGTCAATCTTCGGATAGTTGTGTATCGGATGATTCCCTCACGCATCCCCAAAGGCTCGGGCCTTAAGTCGATACCGTGGACAGTCATGATTAATCCCGAAATTACCCCTAAATCTAAGAGCCGGGTAGAAGTCTGGGAACGTTGCCTTTCCCTACCTGGACTACACGGGAAAGTGCCGCGTTGGCCGGAAATATCGATCCGGTACCAAACTCTCACTGGGCAATGGGTTTCACACAACGCGCATTCCAGTTGGGCCGCCTTGCTACAACATGAATGCGACCACTTGGACGGCGTACTCTATCCGGCCCGCATGAGGGACTTATCTCTTCTTTCTTACAATGATGAACCCGGCCAATTAGCGCGTGATATCGCTGTTGATGAGAAAATTGACCCGCTGTTTCTCCATTTAGTGGAGAACTGGCCAGCCCGCAAGCGCTGGTTCAGCGCGTAGACATGCCCTAAACACACTGAAACGAAATCGGGCGCCTAAACTATTGTTAACTGTCTAAAGCTTCCAAAAGTGCACGGCCAATGCCAAGATCGTCTTTGTATAAAGCCACGTCCTCGTCTGGGCCGGCAATGCTGATTGCCTGCTCATTGTCCTTGATCCGCGCCTCAACCACGACGCGATCCACTTCAGCTAGATTAATCGCTTCTTCTGCTAACACGGTGCAACGCTCTCCCGTCACCTCAGCGAATCCCCCAGCAACAAAGATTCTATCCGAAACCGTGTCACCATCGTAAACTTCGATCACACCTGTACGCACACCGGACAAAAACAAAGCGTGCCCAGGGAGCACACCGAAATCCCCTTCCTCTCCGGGCACAACAACCATATCGACCCCCCGAGAGACCAATACCTTTTCAGGTGAAACTAATTCGAATTCGACTTTATCTGCCATTGCAAACTAGGCCGCCTCTGCCGCCATTTCCATGGCTTTTTTGCGAGCCTCTTCCAAAGTTCCTACCATATAAAAACTTGCCTCTGGCATATCGTCACACTCGCCATCGCAAATCTTCCGGAATCCGTCAATTGTGTCCTCGAGACTCACCAGCACTCCTGGGCTACCTGTGAAAATTTCTGCGACGTGAAACGGTTGCGACAGAAATCTCTGAATTTTCCGAGCCCTGGCCACCGTTAGTTTATCCTCCTCGGATAGTTCGTCCATACCGAGAATCGCGATAATGTCCTGCAGCGATTTGTAGGTCTGCAGCACCTCCTGGACACGACGAGCAACCGCATAGTGCTCTTCACCAATCACGCGTGGATCCATCATACGTGAGGTACTATCCAACGGATCAACTGCAGGATAAATGCCAAGTTCAGCAATTTGTCGACTAAGAACTGTCGTTGCGTCTAAATGGCTAAACGATGTTGCGGGCGCGGGATCCGTCAAATCGTCGGCAGGAACGTATATTGCCTGGACAGACGTGATCGAGCCCTTTTTGGTGGTGGTAATTCTCTCTTGCAAGTTCCCCATATCTGTCGCCAGGGTTGGCTGGTAACCAACCGCACTAGGAATTCGACCGAGCAAGACAGACACTTCTGAACCAGCCTGGGTGAAACGAAAAATGTTGTCGATGAACAGCAGTACATCCTGCCCTTCCTCGTCACGAAAATGTTCAGCAACAGTCAGACCCGTGAGACCGACACGCGCGCGGGCACCTGGCGGCTCATTCATTTGCCCATAAACCAGCGCGGCCTTGGATTCCTCATTGCTATCGGTCTTAATGACGCCAGATTCGATCATCTCGTGGTAAAGGTCATTCCCCTCGCGCGTGCGTTCACCAACTCCGGCAAAAACGGAATACCCACCGTGAGCTTTGGCAATGTTGTTAATTAGTTCCATGATAATGACGGTCTTCCCTACACCGGCGCCACCGAAGAGACCAATCTTACCGCCCTTAGCGTACGGCGTGAGCAGATCAACAACCTTGATCCCCGTTACCAAGATCTCCGCATCAGTCGATTGATCCACAAAATCAGGAGCTGTCGCGTGAATGGGGCGGCGTAAATCCGTCTCAATGGGGCCACGCTCGTCTATTGGCTCTCCTATGACATTCATTATACGACCGAGCGTTTCACGTCCTACTGGAATGGAAATAGGCCCCCCGGTATCGCTGACTTCACGGCCCCTCACCAAGCCCTCTGTGGAGTCCATAGCGATCGTTCGCACTGTTGCTTCACCGAGATGCTGAGCTACCTCTAGCACTAACCTCTCTCCTTGATTTTCACACTCCAGTGCATTCAGGATTGGTGGCAAATAGTCGCCAAACTGGACGTCAACTACAGCACCCATCACTTGGGTGATATGCCCGACTGGTTTAACCATGTTCACTACTCCATATGCCGCGTCTAAAGCGCTTCGGCGCCCGAGACTATCTCAATCAATTCCTTCGTTATCATAGCCTGTCGGGTCCGGTTGTAGGTTAGGGTAAGCCTATCAATCATATCACCGGCATTCCGTGTGGCGCTGTCCATTGCCATCATGCGCGCACCCTGCTCGCTAGCCCCGTTCTCAAGCAGGGCGCGATATATTTGCACGCCTATGTTTCGAGGAAGCAAATTCTCCAAAATAGCATCTTCGTCTGGCTCAAATTCATAGATTGCACCGTCAACACTGGCATCACTTTCAGATTTGTCTGGCTCAAACGGTATCAACTGTTGAAAGGTCACGACTTGTGTCATCGCCGTCTTAAATTCATTGTAGACAACCGTACAGACGTTAAATTTTCCGTCGTCAAATAAGCCGATGAGCTTACGAGCCACGTCCGCCGCGTCAGAATAACGGGCCCCTGCTGAACCCGGACCATCTCTACTCTCCAGAAACTGCGCGCCGTACTCCCGTCTCAGTTGATCCCTGCCCTTGCTACCGATGACAAACAACTTGACCGTCTTTCCATCAGCCTCCAGTTTCAATATACGGGCCCGCACGGCACGCACTATTGACGCATTAAAGCCGCCACATAATCCACGATCTGAAGTCGCTACCACTAACAGATGGGTCGCGTCCGAGTCTGTTCCGCGCAACAGGATCGGCCCTCCCCCGTCTTTCGCGATGGTTAGAGCTATTGAATTTACCATGCGTTCCATGCGCCCCGCGTAGGGACGAGCGGCCTCCGCCTGTTCCTGGGCCCGCCGGAGTTTTGAGGCAGCCACCATCTTCATTGCGCTCGTAATTTTTTGTGTGGCCTTAACACTGTTTATACGAACTCGAAGATGCTTAAGACTAGGCATGGCAATATTTAGTGGTTTGAGACGAAAGTTTTCCGGAAACTATCAATCATTGTCTTAAGAGCATCTTCTGTTTCCTCAGAGATCGCCCCTTCGTCACGAATCGTCGAGAGCAGATTCGCATGATTAGTACGTAAATCAGTCAACAGTCCTTCCTCAAACTGTCCGACTTGAGATACTTCTATATCATCCAGGTAACCTCGCACACCAGCAAACACGACCGCTACTTGCTCTTCCACCGGCAACGGCGAATATTGACCCTGCTTCAAGAGTTCCGTCAATCGTTCCCCACGAGCAAGTAACCTTTGGGTTGCGGCATCAAGATCCGATGCAAACTGGGAAAACGCTGCCATCTCGCGGTACTGCGCGAGTTCAAGTTTGATCGAGCCAGCGACCTGCTTCATCGCCTTGACCTGCGCCGCCGAGCCAACACGACTCACCGACAAACCAACATTGATTGCCGGCCGAACGCCTTGGTAGAACAACTCGGTCTCGAGAAATATTTGTCCATCAGTGATTGAGATAACATTAGTCGGTATGTAGGCCGACACATCACCAGCCTGCGTCTCGATCACCGGTAACGCCGTTAACGAGCCACCACCAAGTTCGTCACTCATCTTCGCCGCACGCTCCAGGAGGCGTGAATGAAGATAAAAAACATCACCTGGGTATGCTTCACGCCCAGGTGGCCGACGTAACAGCAGTGACATTTGCCGATAAGCAACCGCCTGCTTCGAAAGATCATCATATATGATCAGTGCGTGCATGCCATTATCTCGAAAGTACTCACCCATAGCGCACCCGCCATAAGGGGCCAAGAACTGCAAAGGTGCAGGTTCAGAGGCAGACGCAGACACCACCACCGTGTATTCAAGCGCCCCGTTCTCCTCCAAAGTCTTGACGATCTGGGCAACCGTTGAACGCTTCTGGCCAACCGCAACGTAGACGCAATACAACTTTTTCGATTCGTCACCGGTTTCATTCACCGACTTTTGATTGATGATTGTGTCGATAGCGAGCGCCGTCTTGCCAGTTTGTCGATCGCCAATAATGAGTTCTCTTTGGCCACGACCGATTGGAACCAAACTATCAATTGCTTTGAGTCCCGTTTGCATTGGCTCGCTTACGGATTGTCGCGGAATAATGCCAGGCGCTTTAACCTCCATCCTTCGACGTTCAACT
>CAZSYW010000177.1:0-5117 GCA_964611315.1 uncultured Rhodospirillaceae bacterium | reverse complement strand
CCTGAAACAGTTTCGTGGTTGATGACCCCAGAGGCTGTGCGCAAACGTTGCTCTTTGTTGTTTGACATAGGGTTGCGGGGCGATCTCAAGCACTTTGAGATTGATATGCGGCGATTAAGCGCGGTCACCGAATATGTTCAAGACACCATTACCCGTAATTATCCAGATTTAAATATTCCTTTTCATGCTCGTTGGCGCCACTTTGTTGTCGAAGGCAATAATCGTTGGCAAAATATTTTGGATTCCCTCGATGTTTCAAGCGATGAACGTGCTCGGATATCCCTTGATCTAGTTGTTTTGTCGGTACTACTTGACGCGGGTGCAGGTGAATCTTGGGTCTACCGCGATCCAAATTCTGAGCTATTTTTTGAGCGTTCCGAAGGACTAGCGATAGCTAGCCTCAATGCCTTCGAAGCAGGCCTATTTTCAAGCGATCCTTCAAACCCCCTTCGTGCAGACATGTCAGGGCTTTTGTCTGTAACCAATGATACTTTGGCCGAAGCATTTCAGGTAAGAAGCGATAATCCGCTTGTAGCTCTCAGCGGCCGTGTACAATTGATAAACAAGGTTGGACAAGTGATCGGAGAGCGACCAAATATATTTGGTACCAATCACAAACGTATTGGAAACCTATTTGATAATTTAAGAATGCAAGCTGTTGAGAAGACAATTACTGCCCGACAAGTTTTGGACACAGTGATGTCTGGTTTGGGCGAAATTTGGCCAGGACGCATCACTATAGACGGAAAAAATTTAGGAGATACATGGCAGTACCCTGCCTTTCACGACAAGAATTGTCTGGGCGACCTTGTGCCGTTTCACAAACTCGCCCAATGGATGGTCTATTCGCTTATTGAACCGTTAGAGGCGGCCGGACTTCACGTAAAGGGTGTTGACGACTTGACTGTATTAGCAGAATACCGAAATGGCGGGTTGCTTTTCGATTTTGGGGTAATAAGGCCTAAGAACAATTTGGTTGCAAGCAAGGCTCACGCATGCGGTGATGAAGTAATTGTGGAGTGGCGGGCTCTTACCGTGACACTTATTGAATTAGTTGCCGAGCGTTTGCGGGCGCGTCTAGGTCTAGACTCGGAAACACTGCCGTTGGCCAAGGTCTTAGAAGGTGGAACTTGGGCAGCAGGTCGGCAAATTGCTCATTCAAAGCGTATTGGCGGAACCCCGCCGATCCGGATCTTGAGTGACGGCTCAGTGTTCTAATTTGGATTTTCGCCAATACTATAGGAGCCTCATGACTGACGCCAATGTAACTTTGGTCAACCATCCTTTGGTTTTGCACAAACTGACGCTGATGCGTGACAAGAGCACTTCTCCTGCTGTATTCAGGCAGTTGTTACGAGAGATAAGCTTGTTAATTGGTTATGAAGCATTGCGAGACCTTTCACAGACAACCGTAAATATTGAGACACCCATTACAAACATGGTGGCGCCAGTTCTTAAGGAAAAGAATCTTATAATCGTCTCCATAATGCGTGCTGGGAATGGTTTACTTGACGGAATTTTAGATCTTGTGCCCACAGCCCGCGTTGGCCATATCGGCCTCTATCGCGATTCAGAGACAATGACAGCGGTTGAATATTATCTGAAGATGCCAGATAATTTAGGAGAACGTCGGGTGATTGTAGTTGACCCAATGTTGGCAACGGGTAATTCCGCTTCAGCTGCGGTGGCACGTTTAAAGGAACTAGGCGCAACGGATCTCAAGTTTGCCTGCTTGCTAGCTGCCCCCGAAGGTATCAAGGCGTTTAAAGTTGTTCATCCAGACGTTCAGATTTATACAGCTGCAATCGACGACAATCTGGATGAACATGGTTATATCGTTCCAGGTCTAGGTGATGCTGGTGATCGTATGTTTGGTACCAAATAATTGAATCAATAGCGCCAAATTATAGGAAATGTGTGCTTAACCCGAACTAATCCAGATAATCTTTTAGCTTAATCCGATCCCAAACTTCTTGGGGAGGGCGGATCCGGTTCTCGAAATGCAGTGTCACTGGACGGGTTGCGTCTATGATCACTTTCGTATTCATTGGACCCGGGTCTACCCTTACCTCACCATAAGCGGACGGATTCAAATGTGATCCCATGGCGTTAGGAATAATTGTCAGGTCACGATCTGCCTCAAATGTTGTTGCAATGGCCCATAGCACCCGCTGCTCATCATAAATATCTATATCACTATCAACGACGACCGCAATTTTAATACCTGGATTAGCAGTAAGAGCTGCCATTCCGGCAGATTTCCCTTCGCCCTGCACACGTTTTTTGATGGCAACATATGCTGTAAATCGGCAAGAGCCAGATACCGGAAGATAAACAGCAGTGACGCTAGGAGCTAAGTGCCGAACATTCGAATACACTGTACTTTCTAGAGTTAACGCCCCAGCTAAATTGTGCTCCTGATGGGCTGGATCAAGATCATGATAAATTGCATCGTCTCTCATGGTTATTGCAGAAACCTTCATCAGCCCAACCGGATCTTTAGAGGGTCCGTAAAATCCAGTGAACTCGGCAAAAGGGCCGTCACTGGTCTCAATTGTAGGATCGAGATGACCTTCGATAGCAATTTCAGCGAAGGCAGGTACGGGTATGTCTACAGTTTCGCCTTCAACTACTTGGAGAGGTTCGCCTAGAAGTCCGCCCATAACCTCTAGTTCACTCAAATCTATAGCACCTTCACACAATGTACCAATTAGGGCTGCGGGATGATGGCCAATGAACAGCACCGCCTCCATGATTTTATTGAGCTCTTTGCAGCGACGATATATGTAACCAGCGTGATGTGTCGGATTGAACATACATCCCAGGTAATCTTTTCCTTGAAGCTCATGACGGTACATACCAGCGTTGAGAACACCACTATCAGGATCCCGCACAATAAGGACACCAGCAGTTATGTATTTTCCGGAATCCTTTTCCGCGTGGTGAATGATCGGTAGTTGATTTAGGTCAACGTCATCGTTTGTGAGTACCTTCTGTTTAACGGGAGCCTCCTCTTTCGAAATTGTTAATGTCGGAAGAGGTTTTTTCTCACGTTCCATAAACCGTTGAAGAATATCGCTTTTCGGTTTCCCGGGATCGATCCCCAGCGCCAATCCAAGTAATTCATAACTGCCAAAAATATTCGTCACTAGTGGTATATCCGAGCCTTTGATCCGGTCGCACCGAATTATTGGATATCGTCCTTCTTCGGCTAGCTTTTGCTGGATAACGCAGGGTTCAAAGATAGGATCGAGCGGCTCGGAAACATTTGCAAAATAGTTTGGGCCCAGCTGACGGGCTTCTCCAATAAAGGATCTAAAATCTTTATTCATTTTGCCATTCCATGAAATATTATTACAATTAAACTATATGGTACTATGAATGCCCGGAGGTTTTTGATAATTTTACTATTATCAATGCCAAAAAAAAAATATTTTGGAGCTAAAATTGGTTTAAACTATTCTACCTAGTTGCAAATTTCCGAGTGAGCTCCGTTGATTGTGCGATCAGCAGTCTTAAATATTTAAGGTTGTTTGAAATTCTTTTTCTCAGGGGAATTGAATCTTAAAACATTAGTCGTAAATTTGCTAACTAATATAATTCGCCACACAAATGCGGAGTAAATCTTTAGTGAGGTTGACATCCGTGATTTCGAAGTGATTTTTTTCCAACCCAGTAAAACTTTGAATGATGAAAATTTTCGCTATTGGTTGAATCGCTATTAGTACTTCTTGAGGTAGGGTTAAAAATTATGCTTTCCGATTGCGTTTTTACTGCATGCGCCGCTACATCTGTTTCCAAACGAATCCGATATAGTTGATGTGATTGCTGTATGTGGCAAATACTTTAGTATATGCTGATTAGACCAAGTTTGTGGATTTGAACCAGTTTCCGGGATCTATGTGGTTTTGACTAGCACGGCCCCACGGCACAAGGCAGCCTATGGCAACACCGTCGGCCCAGGGGTTATCCAATCTTGGAATTGAGCGATTACATGAAAAGTGCCACCGGCACTGCGAGCGCCAAATTCGTCCTCGAGTATTTCGTGGCATACGGCTTACTCGGCGATTGTTTGCTTGGCATGCGATAGGGCATTCAGTAAAAAAATGCTGATTCCTGGCGATGCATTTGCGAGAGGATTTATGGTCAATACGGCTGGGGTATCTTAGTAATGCTGCTAGCTGGACGAGAATTCATTACGCGGCGAAAGAGCGCGGTTGCGGCGGCCTCTTCGGAAAATCCCTAGGCCCACGGTTGGAAAGTTCGCCGTGTTAATGATTTCGGTTTTCTGTAGGTGAATTGAATTTGTGTTTGAAGTTGGAGAGTAACAGATGCCGATAGCGGAAAAAGAGCGTGACAGCAGGCTCAAGGGACCTTTAGCCGGTGTTCGGGTGGTCGAATTGGGCCAATTGTTGGCTGGACCCTTCACATCCACACGCCTGGCCGATTTCGGTGCCGAGGTTATTAAGGTCGAAGCGCCCAAGACCGGCGATCCCATGCGCGAATGGGGCCATCACCGCTATGAGGGAAAGTGCCTTTGGTGGCCAGTCCTGTCCCGCAACAAGAAAACAGTGACCGCCAACCTCCGTGAGGAACGGGGTCAGGATCTAGTGCGCAAACTGGTGAAGACGGCGGACGTGCTAGTGGAAAATTTTAAGCCCGGGACTTTGGAAAAATGGCACCTTGGCCCCGATGACCTCCACAAGGTCAACCCAGGTTTGGTTATTGCCCGGATTTCTGGATTTGGCCAGACTGGCCCCTATTCCGACCGGCCCGGATTTGCGAGCGTCGGAGAAGCCATGGGCGGGCTCCGCCACATCAACGGTTTCCCGGATCAGCCACCCCCCCGGGCGGGGATATCGCTTGGTGACACCTTGACCGGTATGTTCGCGGCGCAAGGGGTCTTGATGGCTCTATATTGGCGGGACGCGCTTGGAGGCGGCCAGGGTCAGGTGGTTGATGCATCGATCATGGAATCCTGTTTTTCGTTAATGGAAAGCGCATTGCCAGAATACCAAAAGCTTGGCGTTGTGCGGGAACCCAGTGGGACCGGTCTCGCCAACGTATCGCCGTCCAACATCTTTCCTACTAAGGATGGCAAGTGGCTCGTGGTCGCG
>CAZSYW010000176.1:0-5172 GCA_964611315.1 uncultured Rhodospirillaceae bacterium | reverse complement strand
CTCGGGCAGCATACGAGATATACGAATGATGGCGAAACTCCTCGCGTCGATGAATATTCGATAAGTGGATTTCGATCGCCGGGATCTCTGCGGCCGACAGGGCGTCAAACAAGGCGATCGAAGTATGAGTATAGGCCCCGGCATTAATCAGAAGACCCTGAACATTGTGGCGCGCACTCTGAATCCAAGTCACTATTTCTCCCTCATCGTTACTTTGACTAAATTCAACTCGCATAGATAAAGACTCCGCTGCATGCTGACACAGAACCTCTATATCGGCCAAGGTCTCCGATCCATATATTTGAGGTTCTCGAACCCCTAACAAATTAAGGTTTGGCCCATTAAGGACTAAAACGTTGTGTGTCATAGTTTCCGAACTCTTTACAGCACGCCGCCTTGGCAAGCACGAAGCCGATGTCGACACGACCCACCATTCCATGAAAAACCCTTGCTTTAATCCCAAACTTAGAGCGAATAGGCAAGAAGGGCCAGAACGGTTTTAGCTGCCCGCCGGACAGCTCCAAAAATCCATTCTAACACCCGCTGAGTCCAGAGCCAAAAAAGGCGCCCGTTTAAAGGTGAAGTGGTAACACCTGATGCTGTTTCAGGCCAATAACTCTGTTTTCCGGGACCCACCTATCTTGATAGATAAGCAAACACTCATGCTTTTTTGAATGAAAAGACATTCGACGTCCTCTTTCTTGAAAGCAATAGATTAGCCAAGATTGGTTGCGGACGGCGCCTCAAACATCCATATTTAACATCCAAAGGCCTGTCGCAATTTCTTTGAGGTCCGAATCTACGTCGTTCAATAGGTCACTGATCATGCGTATAACCATCAACGGCGAAGAGGGTAGTTTTACCCCCCCCCTCACACTCAGCAACCTGCTTCTGAGGCTGGGATTAGATCAAAGCAAAATTGCTGTTGAGCGTAACTTAGAGATTGTTCCGCGTTCAACATTTAAACAAACTGAAATTCTTGATGGAGACAAACTTGAAATTGTGCACTTCATAGGAGGTGGCCAAAGTGAACCACTCCCATCACCTGACACCAAGATGATGAAGGAAGGTGCAGATCAAGATTACTGGTCCGTAGCCGGTCGGCGTCTCAATTCCCGCCTAATAGTGGGAACCGGTAAATATCGGGATTTTGAAGAAACTGCCTTGGCAATTGAAGCTGCAGGCGCGGAAATCGTCACTGTGGCCGTCCGCAGAGTCAATATCACAGACCCCAATGCGCCGATGTTGACGGACTTTGTAGATCCGAAAAAATATATTTACTTACCAAATACGGCAGGTTGCTTTACGGCTGACGACGCCCTTCGAACACTGCGCTTGGCACGCGAAGCGGGCGGTTGGAATCTAGTAAAGCTGGAGGTACTCGGAGATCATAAGACGCTGTACCCTGACATGCCCGAAACTTTTCGCGCCGTCGAAAAATTAGTAAAAGAGAAATTCGAAGTAATGGTGTACTGCAACGACGACCCAATTGGGGCAAAACGCCTCGAGGATATGGGCTGCTGCGCAGTAATGCCCGCGGCTGCGCCTATTGGGTCTGGGCTCGGCATCCAGAATCCCGTAAATATTAGATTGATCGTGGAGGCCGCCCAAGTGCCGGTACTGGTAGACGCAGGCGTAGGGACAGCTTCAGACGCCGCAAAAGCCATGGAACTGGGTTGTGACGGCGTGCTAATGAACACGGCCATTGCCAATGCCAAGACCCCGCACATAATGGCACGGGCCATGCGCTTATCAGTTCAAGCCGGACGCCTTGCTTATTTAGCAGGTCGAATGGGTAAAACACTTTACGCAAATCCGTCTTCCCCGCTTGGTGGCCTGATATAGTGTTGCCTTCACCCTCAAATGAAGGTGCTAGATAACCAAAACCACCTAAAATGAACAGGTGTAACTACCGCTTGCGAAGCACAACCCCACAAAACGCCTAACGCCTACGCACTAATTAAACCGTACTAACATGTCAAATTCTGAAACGTGAATCGCTTCAAGCGCACTTAACATTCCGTGGAAATATTAAACCAAGAAGTTCGGGTTCCTGAAAACCTTTCAACCTAACGAACGTCCAGCGCCATAAGCTCAGTTACGCAGCACCTCAAGCGCGCACAACAAAACCGGATCCTCATGTCCGCTGGCATCCGGACATACAGCATCCATTAATAAACCGTACGTTCTGCTACCTTTCCCTTCAGCAGGCAAAGGGTTACGAAGGTCCTTTTCGCGTTGTGAGGGGTTCACTTGTGTGAAAACTATGTCCGGTTCTATCCCATGAACCTGGATAGACTGTCCGGATGGTGTGTAATAACGTGCCGTAGTTAGTCGCACCGCACCCTCCCCGCGACCCAGCGGTATCACAGTCTGGACGGACCCCTTGCCAAAGGAACGTTCTCCCAAGACAATAGCCCGGCCGTGGTCTTTCAAAGCCCCGGACACAATTTCGGACGCCGACGCGCTACCGCCGTTAATCAGAACTGCCATAGGAATACCGAAAGATATGTCCTCTGCATCCGCGGAGAAACGTGAGACACGGTCCCTTTCACGGCCAATGGTCGAAACAATCTCACCCTCTGTAAGAAAAGCGTCGCTGACCTTTACAGCCTGTTCAAACAGGCCGCCAGGATTGTCTCGTAGATCGACAATCAAGCCAATCATGCGGCCCCCTAGTTCCCTCGAAAGACCCGCGATCTCCCTATCCAGGGAACGATAGGTCCGCTCACTAAAGGCAGAAATGCGCACGTATCCGATATCACCCTCAGCACGCGCACTTACCGGCTTGATACGAATGACTTCGCGTAAGAGTTTCACATCGAAAGGCTCCGAAGATAAACCACGCATGATCCTTAACACCACTCTCGAACCCGGGGATCCCCGCATCTTCTCAACCACCTGCAATAGTGACATCCCAAGCACCGATATACCATCGACGTGGCTAATGAGGTCTCCTGACCGGATCCCGGCCCTTTGCGCCGGCGTATCTTCAATGGCCGCAATGCACTTAACTAACCCGTGTTCCATTGTCATCTCTATGCCAATACCACCAAATTGACCCCGTGTTCGAATCTGGATTTGGTCGTAATCTGCGGGAGTTAAATAGTCGGAATGGGCATCAAGACCGGACATCATGTGCCTCAGCACCTCGGCCATATTTTCATCAAAAGAAGCTTCTTCCACTTCGAGTCCGGTGTTCTTGATTGTTTTTATTCCCTCAAGAGCACCGAAAATTAGTCGCTCTGATGAAAGGGTTTCAACGTACTCTCGTTGGGCAAGACTGAAAACTTTAGCGAACAAAGCAAGTTGGCGCTCCCGCGTCTTCTTACTCTGCACCTCTGAATAATTTTCGTCGAAGGTTTCTGCGATAGGGAATAATTCAGGATGAATCTGTATTAGCCTTTCAAAACTTAAGTGACCGAAGTCAACTGTGTCTGTCTCACTTCCAATCCAGCCACAACCAACCATATGAAACGGTATCAAGAACAAAGCCAGCAGCAAAATTATTCGGGTCCGCACCCTTGGCCTCCTGACGTTCTCACTCTCGAGACAGGTTTGGACCCTCTATCCTCATGTGCACATGAAAACCCCCATGGGGGGCACGAAGGACCGCCATCAAATTACGCTGGCCCGAGGCACACATAAAGTAGAAGCAAAGGAGTTCACACTTACAAAAAGATGGTTGCCACTCAAGCATCGGTTCGGAACAAGGGAAAGAAGCGGCTCGCGAACACATTACGAACCAGCAGGGGGCGGACCCCAATTTGTTAACCAGCGCGCATCATTTCTATAATTTGGCGCAAATCATCTATGTCGATCGCGCCTGGCAAAATCTCATCACCGATGACAAAAGTCGGCGTACCCCTAATGTTCAAGTTGGCTGCAAGTTCTCTGTTTGCATCAACTTGTGCCTTCACTTGGGGCGTCGCCATATCGACCGCTAACTTCTCTACATCTAGGCCAGACTGAGCCGCAATTTCCATTACTTGTTCTTGATCAAGAGATCCCCGCGCTGCCATCAGGGCATTATGAAAACTAAAATATTTGCCCTGTTTGTCTGCTGATAGGGCGGCGCGCGCAGCAATCACCGACTCCGTGCTTAAAATTGGAAGTTCCTTCAACACCAACCTCACCCCGGAATCTTCTGCAAGTAATTGCCGTAATACAGCCAAAGTGGTTTTACAGTACCCACACCGATAATCGAAAAACTCAACGATAGTTATGTCTCCGTTCGGGTTGCCTACAACCGGTGTCATAGGATCGTTCTCTAACTGATCGCGGAACGCTACCAAATTTTTAACGCCCTGCTCTCTTTGGGACATTTCCTCTTGTTCACGCAGCTTTTGGACTGACTCCACAATAACTTCTGGGTTTGCCATGAGGTAATCATAGATCAAACGGTTGATTTCCTCGATTTGCCCTGAATTGAGCTCGTCCCCAGCATCCGCGTTTGATCCGGCACAACCCAGAATCAGCAAACCCGAAACGAGCAATGATAAGAATCTTCGGCAGGCCACGTTTGCCTTGCTTTCAACTGTCATTAAAACTGCCTTTGCATTTACACAGGTTTCCATTGGATCCGGATGGACCCGCCGCCGATAACGAATATCGGTGTGTTATGTGTCCTTCAAGAAAAATATTTGTTTCTAATGTTACCTAAACAAAATTTGTTGGAAAGCAAAAGACTAACGTTATTCAGCCGTTTCCTGCCGAGAGGCCAGCTCCTGTATGTCCTGCGCACGCAACCAGCTCGGCGACCCCTCAGAAGCACTTCGCAACGCGCGCTCAGCGTGGAGCTGAGCATCCCTCGGTCGCCCTTCTAACAATGCCTGCTCCCCAGACGCTAAAGCCGATTCAGCCATGTGGCCCTCGCGCCCATATCCGATGGACAGTAACCACCACGCAATATTGTTGTCGTCTTCGACCCGAACCACTTGCTCCAAAATTATGATCGATTCAGAAACGAGCTCAGGTGTACCAATTTCTATTCCGAGTCTAGCTAACCCCAACATCAAAAGTGGGTCTTCTGGCAACAGTTGATTTGCGGCCTCATAGTGTGGCCAAGCGTCCAACAAGCGGCCATTTTCAAATAAAATTTGCCCCTTTAGCTCACGAAAATACGGGTCAGCAGGATTTTCGGCTATCAGCGCATCAATCTCAAGTATCGCC
>CAZSYW010000175.1:0-5175 GCA_964611315.1 uncultured Rhodospirillaceae bacterium | reverse complement strand
CGGAGGCTTTAGCTGATCGTTCTGTAGTCCGAGTAGCGGTCAACCAAGAGTATGTTGGGTTTGACCATCCGCTTTCGCCGGAAGATGAAGTGGCGTTATTCCCGCCGGTGACCGGGGGTCGCGGAGGAATCGAATGATCAAGGTGCAGGAAGGGGACTTTGACGTCGGTGCTGAGTTGTCTGAGTTCGCCCGTGGGAATCATAATATTGGCGGTATCGCGAGCTTTGTAGGGGTGGTTCGGGATATTGGCGCCAAGGGCGGGACAAGCACAATGACTCTCGAACACTACCCCGGCATGACCGAGCGAAAATTATCAGAAATTGAGGCTGAGGCGTTGGTCCGATGGCCGTTGGATGCTGTTTTGATTATTCACCGTTACGGTCGTCTCAAACCCGGCGACCAGATTGTGCTCGTTATGACCGCCTCTGCACATCGGACTGCCGCTCTTGAGGGGTGTCAGTTTTTGATTGACTGGCTCAAAACTGAGGCGCCGTTTTGGAAATTTGAAGAAACCGCCAACGGGGGAAATTGGGTCGATGCTCGATCAAGCGATGAGCTAGCGAGTGCTCGTTGGGTTGAGGGAGGGGTTAAGGTCGGCAAGTAATCCAGCGCGGCGTGCTTTCCTGTGGCTAGTCGATCAACCGTCTTTCAAGGGTTGCCAGATTTTTCAGACAAGGGTGTTTCAGTGTTGCGATTAATCAGTGCGGTATAGTCTTCTATCAACTGTCGAGTAATGGGCCCTACCTGGAACTGTAAATCCTCCCCAATTTGACCTACGGGAGTTACCTCGGCAGCAGTTCCCGTAACAAAAACCTCGTTAGCATTGGCGAGTTCTTCGGGCAGAATGATCCTCTCCAGAGTTTTTATTCCACGAGCCTCAGCTAAGTTAATCACCGTGCGGCGAGTTATGCCGTCGAGAAAACAATCGGCGATGGGGGTATGGAGACATCCGTCGATAACAAGAAAAATGTTGGCACCTGTCGCCTCGGCGACTCGTCCTCGCCAGTCCAGCATCAACGCGTCATCAAATCCATCGGCTTCCGCATCGTGCTTGCTAAGGGTGCAAATCATATAAAGACCCGCAGCCTTGGTTTTGGCTGGTATCGTCTCAGGCGAGGGTCGTTTCCACTTTGACCACTGGAGCCGTATGCCTTTTAAACGTGCCTCTGGCGTGAAATACGAGGGCCATTCCCAGGCAGCGATGGCCAGGTGGATTGCGCATTTCTGCGCCGACACTCCCATCATTTCGCTGCCCCGCCACGCTACTGGACGCAAATACCCATCCTCGATTTTATTGGCTTCTAACACCTTATAACTGGCGGCATTTATTTCTGAGGCAGAAAAAGGTAGTTCAAAACCAAGCGTGGTCGCTGAATGGATGAGACGCTCAGTGTGTTCTTCCAGCTTGAAGATCTGGCCGTTATAAGAACGTTCGCCCTCAAACACTGCGCTAGCATAGTGAAGGCCGTGGGTCAGGACGTGAACCTTGCTCTCGCGCCATGGGAGCATTGTTCCGTCAAACCAGATCAGTCCATTGTAATCATCATAGCTTTGCATTGCAGTGGTCGAGTTTCGCTGGTCAGAAAAATCTTGCCGCATAAGGGTTGAGTTGGCTAACACCCGCGATCACATGTTGTCAATAAGCGGGAGGGTATCGACTCATGTCCAAATTTCCTCATAGATTGCAACGATCTCTTCGATGCTGGGCACGCGTGGGTTGTTGGCGGGTGATCCCGAGGCAAGAGCTTGCTCAGCCATAGTTTCTAGCATGCTAAAATATTTGTTGTCGCCGATGCCATAATCTTTTGGGCTTGGAACTTTTAGGTCCTTGTTAAGGGCTGACAATTCATTGATTAATTTGTTTACGGCGATGTCTTCGTTGTCTCGTTCATTAACAATTCCCATGGACCGGGCGCACTCCGCGTAGCGTGTCATCGCGTTGGGGGCAGAGAAAGCGGTTACGGCCGGCAAAAGCATGGCATTGGAGAGCCCATGGGGTACATGAAAATGCGCGCCAATTGGCCTGCTCATACCGTGGACCATGCAAACTGACGCATTTGAAAAAGCCATGCCGCCTTGTGTAGCGGCAAGCATCATAGCTTCACGGGCAGGGGCGTTGTTTGGTTCTTTGCATGCTGTCCGAAGATGACGGGAAACCAAAGCCATGCATGATTTGGCGACGCTATCAGTGAATGGGTTTTGTTTCTTGCTGACGTACGCCTCAATTGCATGGGTCAGGGTGTCAATTCCAGTGTCGGCTGTTAGTCTCCACGGCATTGTCACGGTGAGCGTGTAGTCTACTAGTGCGGCTTGTGGGACGTAGGCGAGACCCATGCACAGCATCTTTTCATCCGTGTCCGTGTCAGTAATTACAGTAAAACGGGTTACTTCGGATCCGGTGCCTGCCGTGGTCGGAATAGCGACTATTGGAAAATTGCACCGGTCTACTTGATTTGGGACCTTATAATCTCGCATTTCACCACCGTGGGTCGCCAAAACTGCCATTGCTTTGGCAGTATCAATGGGGCTGCCGCCACCGAGTGCTATAAGACAGTCAAAATCCCCGTTTTTCAGGACTTCGACACCGGCTGATACCGCCACAGTAGTTGGGTCAGGAACGGTGTCTGTGAAGGCGCGCCAAGATATGTCCGCTGCATCCAGTATCGTCGTGATTTTCGCCAACGTTCCAGACTTCTGCATAAAATCGTCGGCCACAATTAAAGGCTTCGTGACGCCCAGCTTTGACATCGCTGCTGAGACGTCCTCGTGTGCTCCCGCCCCAATCATCATGAGTTTTGGTAGGGTGATCATGGCGGCGGTCATGGTTTGTTGCTCCTATTTGTATCTGGCGAGTTTAGGATCTTGAAGAATGATTATAACTTAAACGGCTACTCCGCGCGCCATTGATTAAACCGGCCCGCGGGTCAGAGGTTTTGTCGGTTCCGTTAGATCCGGGTGCTGGGGGCTTACAAGAAGCTGATGTCGTTCTATTCCAAAGCGATCTGGCCATCGATGCTGAGGTCCAGCGTCGTCTGTCCTAAGGTGATTCTGGCGTTCGCGGACAGCACCTCATCACCTTTGAGTTCACCATTTGCTATGGCTTCTGAGATAGTCCTTTCGATTTCCCGTTGGGCCGTGATGCCGAGTTTTTTGAGAAATTTTCGCAAATTCATATTGAAAGATTCTTCATTCATGTTCTAACCCTTCCTTTGTTCACATCTGGCCGGATGCCACCCGCTATGCTAAGCGAGCACCATGCACGTATGGCACAAAATAATCCAATGGTCCCTCGGGTGAGCAAATCAATCCTGGAGGGATGCGATTTAGCACTGTGGAGAGGAGAGAGACTCCTTTTTGAGGGGCTGAGCTTCACTGTGGAGCCCGGGGGCGCGCTGTTGCTTCGTGGTCCGAACGGTAGTGGCAAAACGAGCCTTCTGCGCCTGATCGCTGGTCTTATCCCCTCAACCTCCGGTGTTGTGCTTTGGCGCGGTGTCTCGATACTAGATCATGAGTTCTTTCACCGGGATGTTCATTATGTGGGACATCAGGATGCTGTAAAACCACTTCTCACTGTTGCCGAGAATGTCCGTTTCTGGTCCAATTTAAGAGGCGGCACCGGGACAACGGCGGCACTTGATCACTTCGGACTGAAAGAGATCGCTGATCTGCCCGCCCGCTTTCTTTCTGCTGGGCAGAGGAGGCGGGTCGCGCTTGCGCGTCTTTTGTCGTCTACTGGAACTTTGTGGTTGTTAGATGAACCCTTGGTTGGACTTGATGAGGAGTCGGTTGCTGCACTTCTTGTCGCTATTCGTAGGCATCGAGCTAGCGGTGGTGTTGTTGTGGCGGCTACTCATGGTGAGTTAGCGCTTGAGAATGTGCAAAATTTGTCACTTCAAGAGATATAGATATGAATGCATTTTTTGTGATCGTACGTCGTGATATAACGCTAGCGTTGCGGCGTGCCAGTGACACGATCTCTGTTGTGCTATTTTTTGTTCTTGCCATTGTGTTGTTTCCGCTGGGTATAGGTCCCGAGCTTAACGTACTGTCGCGAATCGCTGCCGGGACAATTTGGGTCGCGGCGCTACTGGCGGCAATGTTATCGCTTGATCGGCTGTTCCAGGTCGATGCGGATGAAGGGGGGTTGGACCTGCTTGTCCTGGCGCCTCTGCCGCTAGAGGCTGTTGTCTTGGCAAAGTGCTTGGCGCATTGGTTGGTGACCGGGGTGCCTCTAATTCTGTCAGCACCCATCCTATCGGTTCTCCTCAATATGGGTTTGAAGGGTTTCCCGGTCATGGTCCTTGCGATGGCGTTGGCCACACCCATATTGAGTTTAATAGGTGCAGTAGGGGCGGCCCTGACCGTTGGCGCACGTCGCGGCGGCGTACTAATCTCTCTCCTGGTGTTGCCGCTACTTACACCAGTATTAATTTTGGGAGCGAGTGCTGTTGATTTGGCCCTGGCCGGACTAAACGCTGGTCCTTTGTTAATGTTGCTCGGCGCTATGTTGTTGATAGCGGTGGTGCTGTGTCCATGGGCCGCTGCTGCCGGTTTGCGTTTGACTATCGAATAACGTTAGGTCTTCCCGTTATGGTTAACTTGCATCGATTTGCGAATCCTAACCGATTTATGCGTCTTTCTGCGCAGGTTCTTCCGTGGGCGTCTATTGCCGCGCTTTTACTCTTTCCAGCTGGGTTGTATTTGGCTTTGATCGGTTCACCCGCGGATTATGAGCAGCGTGAGACCGTCCGCATAATGTATGTTCATGTGCCGGCCGCTTGGATGGCGCTCTTTAGTTACAGTTTTATGGCAGCTGCAAGTGCTGTGGCTCTGATATGGCGGCATCCGTTGGCAGACGTAGCGGCTAAGTCGATTGCGCCGATTGGTGCCTGTTTTACTCTTATTTGTTTGGTTACCGGGTCTTTGTGGGGTCAGCCGACCTGGGGCACCTGGTGGGTTTGGGATGCGCGCCTGACCTCGGTCTTAATATTATTTTTTTTATTTCTGGGCTACATAGTGCTCTATGACGCATTCGATGATCCGCACAAGGGCGCGCGCGCGGCTGGTGTCTTGGCAATGGTCGGATTTGTATTTGTACCCATAATTAAATTCTCGGTAGATATACTTGAGCTTCGCACTTTGCACCAGGGGGCCAGTGTGTTGAAAATGTCAGGA
>CAZSYW010000174.1:0-5196 GCA_964611315.1 uncultured Rhodospirillaceae bacterium | reverse complement strand
CCGCTCTGCAGAGGATTGAAGACGGCAGTTACGGGTATTGCGAGGAAACGGGGGATCCTATAGGTCTGAATCGTTTAGAGGCCCGTCCCGTGGCTACCTTGGCTATCGATGCGCAGGAACGGCATGAGAGGATGGAGAAAACATATAACGACGACTGAGTGCGTCCGCCCTCTAATGGGGAATTCCCGAGGTCTGAGAAATACCATCCGTGTTTTCCCATAGGCGCTGGTTTGTTTGTCCAACGTTCCGGTTCTTTAATGCAGTGCCAAACTATTCGGACAGCTTTCTTGGGTTGTAGTATCCGGGTGGGTAATACTCACAGATTTCTGGGTTCAAAAAAAGGCGATGGTGCGAGTTTCAATGCTTTCTCGACCTGGTGCATCGCTGGCCGTATTCGGGTCGGTGAAGGCAGTATGCGCCGTAAAACGTGACCGCCCATCTTTTTGTGAGTCATAACACTTGATCAGCAATACCTCATCCCGTTCCATAAGCGGAAAATAGAACCACCGATGCCCGGGATTGTACGTGCTTTGTGAAACTTCACCCGTTCGTTCCCCATATTTTAAGTCGGTCGGAATCAGGTCGCCATCCTTAATACTTTGAGCGTCACAGACTGCTAGCGGCGCCGTCTGCACAGGCCCGAGGATAGGCCTCCAGACATTGAAGAAGGCAAATCGAGTCCTCAGCAGCGCATCTGCCTCATCCGGCAGCAGGTCTCGTACGCGTTGTGGCCCAGACCTCTCTGTGTAGTCGTTGTGCACAACTGTTACAGGCTCACGTACTTTCATTTCCCTGCGTTTAGACTCAAGATCGGCGCGGACGTTATGGTCGAAAGCATGGACACGACGAGCTCCGGTTGCTTCAATCACTAAATTCTCAATCTCGGGATAATAGTGCTTTGTCACCTCTTCATGATCATAAAAATCTGCGACGCCGGAGGCGTGTGTTGTAAAAACAAACCCTTCTCTATCGAGGGACGTTTTTCCCTGTAACGATCGTCCGTCCCGAATTAAAACATCGTGTTCCTGATAGGTTGCCGTGCGTTGGATGGGCGCTTCGCCCGGCGTGGTTACATGGCTAACGGGTTTCTCTCCATTGTACACGAGATAATTTAGTCCCGCTTGAAGGACGCTTGGACCGTTTTGTGTTACCGAATTATCTGCCATAACCGTGGATCTTTCCGCTTCAAATGGATTGCTAGACTTAACGGGACGCAATGGTTCTGATAACCTCCTTTGGACTTCTATATCCGGGGTTAAAGACTGGGTTCTGGAATGTCGTGTTGATGGCATGCAGCTCGAACGCAGTTTGCCAGTAAACAGGCAATAGTCATCGGCCCTACTCCCCCAGGAACCGGTGTGATAGCCCCCGCTCTTTCGGCGGCTTCTTTGAATGAGACATCACCGACAAGCTTGGAAGTGGCATTTGGTCCAGTTATTCGGTTGATTCCGACGTCGATGACGGTTGCACCCGGTTTGATCCAGGTTCCCCGGATCATTTCTGGTTTGCCTACGGCGGCAATCAAGATATCGCTGCGCTGACAGAGATCGGAGAGATTCCGAGTTCGAGAATGTGCGATGGTAACGGTGCAATGCTCCTGAAGTAGTAGTTGTGCGATCGGTTTGCCTACGATGTTCGATCGGCCAACAATGACGGTCTCAGCGCCCTCGAGGTCACCAAGTGTTTCTTTCAAGAGAATCAGGCACCCCTGCGGTGTGCATGGCGTTAAGCTAGGTCTACCGCTTGCCAATTTACCGGCGTTTAGCAGATGAAAACCGTCAACGTCTTTCTTTGGATCAATTTGATCAATCACTGCTTCGGGGGCAATTTGTTTGGGGAGAGGTAATTGCACCAATATCCCGTTGATAGCTGGGTCCCTATTTAGGGCAGCTACCTTACTTAGTACGTCATTTTGCGAAGTCTCGGCTGGAAGCCTTTCGTGCACGCTAGCCATCCCGACGCTGGTCGTCTGCTTTATTTTGTTACGCGTGTATATTTGGCTTGCAGGATCATCTCCGACCAGCACGACCGCTAGGCCTGGGACGATATTGTGCTCGGTTGCAAGCCAAGTCACGGCGTTCGCCACGGTTTTGCGCAGATGCGCTGCGGATGCTTTCCCATCTATCAGCGTGGCATGGGACACTACGGTTTATCTCCCACCAAAACACTGTGTGCCGGAATTTTTCTAATAAAGTTTGTTAGTTTCACTTCGATGACTTGCATGAGTGGCACACTCTGGATTAGCTATAGGCTCAGCACGGTGGGGCGTAGCCAAGCGGTAAGGCAACGGGTTTTGATCCCGTGATTCCCAGGTTCGAATCCTGGCGCCCCAGCCACTCACTTTGGCAAAAGCGCTGATCTGTCAAATGGGTTTGCCTAGGGGTAGTAGTTGTGATGGATCCACATTTGGACTGGGATTTGCTACCCACTCCCTTGTCTAGTGTTCTTCCCATGGATCATGCACTACTGGAGGCGGGAGCCAAACCGTTTCGAATGTCTTCTGCAATTCCTTTTCTTTGGCAATTTCGTCGGAGATACTAAGTTTAGAATACTTTGCCTCAGTCGGACTTGACCAACCACCCATGTTAAGATTCGCTGCTGACATTATTTTTCCGGCTTTCTTGTCGCACTTTGGGCACTTGATCCTAGGTTTTTCATTCATGCTATGACGCACCATGTAGATCATCCTGCACGGTTCGCACATGTATTCATATGTTGGCATTGCGATGATGTTCCCCCGAAAAAAGCAATGGCCGGGATTTGTCCCGGCCATCACCCTAATTACACGAAGATAAAAATCGAGTTTTACGCAACCCGATAAGTGGGCTGACCAAGCTCGTTCGTTGCCGATTGCAAATTCCAAAGACGGGCTGCATTGCCCCCAAGTACCTTTGCCTTGATTTCATCGGTCAACTGAGGATAACCGTGACCCTCAATCAATTCATCCGGAATTTGGAACCGCCGAAAGGCGTCAATCTGCCATTGCGGGTTACCCCATAATAGCGAATCAGTGCCCCACAGTACGTAGTCAGATCCGACATCGCGTAGCAGCGTGCCCAGCACGTGCGCGCATTCAATCGGCCTGCTTGAAACCGTAGCTGCAAACGTCGATCCAAGTTCACAATAAAGGTTATTCCGCTGAGGCTTAAAGCCCTTCAGCGCAGCTAACTCATTATGATATGGCCACGCGGAATGGAAGGCGATGAAATTGATTCCGAGGAAGTCATCACATGCCTTGTCAAAGTCCTCAACGTGAGCATACCGAGCCATGAACTGCCCAAACGGAATGCCTTTATGGCACCCAACGTTGGTGATGCCGAGTTCAAGACATTTCTCCCAGATTGGGTAGGCCATTTTCTCATCGTCAAACCACCAGCCCTTCTGAGGAGTGGAGTCAAACGTATACAGTTTAAGGCCGGAAGTGTTGTAATTCGTGACATAATCCTCAAGCCGCTCAAGGGTTTCCGTGACACCCTGGTTAGGTGTCAGTCCACCAGCGAGCATGATGGTACGATTTGGCCACTGTTCTTTTACTTCCGCCTGTTCTTCCATCGGGATCATGTCTCTTCCGCCATAATCCTCCCGGAATCCGAACGGGTTGAAAATCCCGACGTCCGTATCGCTGCCATCCAATAAGAGCTTGCCATAGTTCTCAACGTTCATGTCGGAGGTGCCGTTCGGCAGCCCCATGGCTTTGCCCAAACCATCTAGCAGGTCAACAAACCACATTCCCTGCTCCGTGGTGTTGACGCCTTCGACGTATCCTTCTTCCCGGGTACAGATGTGGGTATGCTGATCAACTACAGGCCCAGTGTTACCCTTCAGGAAGTCCTTGACCTCAGAGGTTGCAGCAATTTCGCGTGCTTCAGCCTCGTCGACCTTAAAAAATTTCATGCCAGTAGCCGCATTAACGGCAAGCATCGCACCTGCAAAGCCGCATGCAGACCTAAAAAAGTCGCGTCGGCCTACCTCAGTATGCTCCGCCATCTCCTCCATACGTGTTTGGACTTCGCCTCCCACATCATGGCCAGACGTAAAGTACGCGGTACCTTGTTCGTAGGGATTTGCCGGGTTTACAGCTTTCCCGTCAATTCCATTAAAGTGTTTACGGAAATTAAATTCCATGACGTTCCCTCCTTGGTGGTTCGACCCACCATTTTCCTAACGATCGTTCGTTCGGAGCCAGTACCCGCAGTGCATCCATCCTGGCGAGGGTGGAGATTGCGGCGCCAACGCACTGCTCCATGGGAAATACTACGGTGCCAGCGCCCGCATGTCAAAACCGTGGCAGCGGAATTATATGAAAGGGCAACGAGAAATTGCGCAAACGCTTACCTGCCGATCATCCCGGCGGGGTGATGGCTTTGCGGACTTCCTCTGCAAGCTTTTTGCACCGATCGTGCATTCGCGGCAAAATCATCCGGTCATTTGTGGTGACAGAGCGAATTATCAGGGTGAATTGCTCCTCATACACTTTGTCCATGGTGCGACGGATTTCTGGAACGACGCTCAGATCCCTACTGGACCTCGTCAATTGGGCTAGAGCGGCTAAGAGCGTTAGCCAGTTAAGCTGTTCTATGGCGAACTGTTCCACGGTTGCTTTATGGCCCGAAAGCTCAGCAGCCTTTCGGGCCGCGTCGTACGTCGCAACACAACGCGTTGTGTCTTCTAGAACCTCGATGGCAGGCCTTGCCTCGGCGGCAGGTAGACTAAAGAAGTTGAAAGCCAGGGCCGCAACCGCCAATGCGCTGCTCCAAGCTTGATTTTTTCGAGCGCATTCCGGTGTTTCGAAAAATTCGGCGTGTCTTATAGCATTCTCCGCTTTTCAAAAGGCAACATGTTGCTCTCGTTGTCCTCTATAGCTAGTTCGGCAGATGGCCTTTTCGCAACGGTTTCGTATATTACCCAACATGGTGCATCCCAATAAGGCATGTATTCTTGTTGGTGGCGGGCCAAAAAGGCCGTTCGTTGACCAGATTTTCTCTATGATGCGCGCTGAATGCTAGTGTGATGTTTTTATCACATTTTATTTAATTGGCTCCTTCTTGTACGGCAAATGGTTGCTTTAACGGGTCTGACATACTGTAATGCGGCGTCGAGTAGCGCTCTGGTGTTTCGGGGCGTGCTGGATTCGGCGAGAGGTCCTACTTAATGCCTGTCGTCATTCGATATCGATGTCTTTTATTTTAATACTAA
>CAZSYW010000173.1:0-5280 GCA_964611315.1 uncultured Rhodospirillaceae bacterium | reverse complement strand
AGGCACATGGACCATAATCGATGGTCTCACCAACGACAGATGTATTGTCTGTGTTCATGACACCATGAATGAAACCAAGCAACTGCCAACTCGCCACCAGTTCTGCCTGCCTGGTAACTACAGCTTGTAGAAAGCTGAGATAGGGCTCTGAGTCAGAATTTAGAGTGGGGAAATGCCGTCCAATTGTGTAGTCAGCCAACAGTCGTAGAGCCTCTGTATCTTTCCGTGCGGCAAAATATTGGAAAGTGCCGACACGGACATGACTTTGCGCCACCCTTGTAAAGATTGCCCCAGGCAGCGCCCTCTCCCGCATCACCTTTTCACCGGTGGTAACAGCTGCCAACGCTCGAGTGGTAGGCACACCGAGGGAATGCATTGCCTCACTAACAATGTATTCCCTCAACACCGGACCAAGACCTGCACGACCATCTCCATTTCTCGAAAAAGGCGTGCGCCCAGCCCCCTTGAGTTGGACATCCCGACGGACACCATCCCGCCCCACGACTTCCCCGAGAAGAATTGCTCGACCATCCCCAAGTTGAGGTACCCAGCTGCCAAACTGATGACCCGCATATGCCATGGCGAGCGGCTCCGCACCCGCCGGAACTGTATTGCCTGAGAGAATCTCAACTCCCTGTCCCGTTTTCAAGTAGTCGGACCCGATGCCTAGATCGTCCGCAAATCCAGTATTTAGACGGACGAGCTCCGGGGATTGAACAGGTGTTGGGGCTAGGCGGACAAAAAATCTATCCGGGAGGCGTACGTACGTGTTACTAAATTTAAAAGGCTTGGAATTACTAGCAGCAAGGTCGTTGGAACAGCCGGTCATGTCTGCATCATTTTAAATTCTTGAGGGGATGAATATTTACTTTCTAGGGAAACCCTACATTTGCAGGATTTTGCCTGGATTCATAATATTGTGCGGATCGAGAGCCCGCTTAATATCGCGCATGATAGCTACCCCTTCGCCTAGCTCAGCATTCAGAAACTCTATTTTCCCATAACCAATACCATGCTCCCCAGTACACGTGCCGTCCATTGCCAGCGCTCGCATTACCAGACGCTCATGCAAAGCACCCGCCTCCTTAATCTCCGTTTCATCATTTGGGTCAACAAGGTAAACAACGTGAAAATTCCCGTCCCCAACATGACCTGCAATAGGCGCCATAATGGTTGACCCTTCATGATCTTGTTTGGTTGCCTGTATGCACTCCGCCAAACGGGATATTGGCACACATACATCTGTCACCATCGGTTTAGAACCCGGACGCAGCGCGTTCATAGCATAAAGCGCGTCGTGTCGAGCTTGCCATAAACGAGTGCGATCTTCGGGAAGAGTCTCCCATTGAAAATTGCCACCACCAAACTCGGCGGCAATTTCCTGTGCTTGACGAGATTGTTCCTCAACCCCCGCCTCCGAGCCGTGAAATTCGTAGAAAAGTGTCTGCGCTACTGGGTAATCGGTCTTTGAGAAACCGTTAATTCCTTTCATTGTTATATCGTCAAGTAGTTCGATTCGGGCCACGGGAATACCCGACTGTATGGACAAGATAACCGAGTTCACAGCATCGTCTACAGTAGGGAATGAACAGACGGCGGAAGCGATGGCTTCTGGAATCCCAAACAGCCTCAATGTTACTTCGGTGATAATGCCGAGCGTTCCTTCCGACCCCACGAACAAACGGGTCAGGTCGTACCCGGCGGCCGACTTTCGGCCGCGCCTAGCAGTCTCAACAACACGGCCATCAGGCAATACCACCTTCAATGAAATGACCGTTTCACGCATCGTTCCGTAACGTACCGCGTTGGTTCCACTTGCTCGGGTCGACGCCATGCCACCGATAGAGGCATCAGCCCCCGGGTCGACAGCAAAAAACAGGCCGGTATCCCTCAAGTGTTCATTTAGTTGTTTTCGCGTCACTCCCGCTTGTACAGTACAATCAAGGTCTTCCTGATTGACTTTCAGCACTGTTTTCATTTCGCTTAAATCTATACATACCCCGCCATACAACGCTGCCACATGACCTTCTAGTGAGGTGCCAGTTCCATAAGCAATAATGGGGGCGCGGTATTTCGCACAAAGCTTGACGATCTGGCTCACTTGCTCAGTACTGCGTGCAAAAACAACAACATCAGGGCTATGCGGTAAGTGGAAAGATTCATCGGTGCCATGGCGTTCGCAGACCGAAGCTGAGGTAGTCACGTCCTCACTGAACATCTCCATCAGATCATTAATCAGTGGACTAGCGGGATCAAAACGCTGTCGGCTCCCCTCTTGTGAAAACACCATCCCCTTAAATCCTCTCTCATGGATCGACGCTTGATCGCTTACCCTTATATCCTAATTTAGAAACTTACCCAATTCCTCATACCGATCCTATAATGCCTTCTGGGAGTGGGCGCTTTTCTTTACATCATTTGCCGTCACGTCAGATCATAAATTGCTCCTTAATGTATTTACCTAAAACATCCAAAGGG
Source organism: uncultured Rhodospirillaceae bacterium (assembly GCA_964611315.1). Classification (GTDB taxonomy): domain Bacteria; phylum Pseudomonadota; class Alphaproteobacteria; order UBA7887; family UBA7887. Next base: position 2,802 of record CAZSYW010000173.1, on the reverse strand, counting down.
CCATTTTTGGGTTTACGATTTGCAAGCACACATCGGTTGAAACACGTCGATGATTGGCTCATTGCCGGACATCAAATCCTTCTTTTCAAAACCAAAAGATTTTTGCTCTCCACGATTGCACCCATAATAGGTTTATGTAAGGTAGTCATAATGACCGCCCATCGTCCAATACCGGCCCCGCTTTCCTTGCACCGAGAAAAGGTGCGCCAAGAATGGATAGATTACAACGGGCACCTAAATATGGGATTTTATCTTTTGGCGTTCGACCACGCTACAGATGCATTTTTGGACTATATCGGATTAGGTGAGGAATATGCTTCAAATGGTGATGGTACAACTTTCTCACTCGAAGCCCACGTCAGCTATTTAGCAGAAGTCCGACACAATGATTTGCTTCGATTTGAAACTTACGTGTTCGACTTCGACGAAAAACGGATACATTATGCCCACGCCATGTACCACGATACGGAAGACTACTTAGCCTCAACCAATGAACTTGTAACACTTCATGTCAACCGTTTAAAGCGTCGGAGCGCTCCGATGCCTTCTGCTGTCCTGGGGCTCCTGTCCCTAATCAAAACTGCACACATCACGTTGGAGAAACCTCCTGGCATGAGCAGACGCATGGGGCTAAAGCCGCATCTGGATTGAACGTATTGCCCGAAACTAGAGCGGGATAGCAGCGAGGAATGACTTGATACCAGTTGAGATCTAATAGAGATCAGGGTTTCTTTACAGACACATCGCCATGCAATAAAAATTTTTAGGCAAAGTTGCCTTGCCATGCTAACCGTCTACGGGCCACAATACAGATCACCATCAATGTATAAGGAGAGTGAACTTTGGCCAGCAGTCGGCGAAAGAAAATACCTACGATGATAACGGATAACCCACCGTCCTGGCAGCGCGCGCTTTACATGATTTTATTCGCGATTATCGCCTACATTGTCTTGTGGTTCGTGTTTTTTTTAGCGCTTATGCAGTTCCTGTTGGCCACCATTAATGGTACGGAGAATGAGCATCTACAGCACTTTACGGCGCGAGTGAACACGTACTTTGGAGAAATCCTGGCGTTCCTAGCATACACACGAAATGAAGTACCGTTTCCCTTTTCACCTTTGCCTGACGCACCAGACGAATAATAAACTCGTCTGAGGTCAGAGCACTTTGCAAGCGTGGTGTTGCGAAGCGAAACTTGGGCCTTGAGAAACAAATAATGAATACGGGCGGGCCTGTTCGCGGGGAGGAGTTTGCTGACGACTTACGTTTACCCGAGAACACAAAATTTAAATTGTTGCCCCCTGAGCGGATCAGAGAACTGAGTGAAATCGACAGTTGGCAGGCGACCACAGCTGTTGCCAGGACGTTTGCAATAATAATTGGCGCCGTAACATTCGCCTATTTGATCTGGGATCCGGTTCTCGTGGCAGTAACGATCGCAATTATTGCCACCCAGCAGCACGCGCTCATTGTGCTTTGCCACGATTCTACCCATTATCGGCTGTTTAACCCTCGGTGGCTCAACGACCTGGTTGGAAGAACGTGTGGAATGGTTGTTGGTGTGTCGATGTGCACATATAGGATTGTTCACCGCCTTCATCACAACCACCTCTACCAGGATCAGGATCCAGACATACCACTCCATGGTGGCTACCCCAGAGGCCGAATCTACCTAGCAAAAAAATTGTTTCGCGATTTTTGTGGCCTGAGCGCCTGGAAAACATACGCTTACTTTTTTGGTGCACCGTCCACCAATACCGAGAGCAGTGGAAAGTCTCCCCCGCCCCTCGATGATACATCAAAGCACCTTCAGCATTCCGCCCGGGATGACCGCTGGCTGGTTGCAGGGTTTCATTTGACGGCTCTATTCCTGGCATTTGCCTCGGGCTATGGCCTGCAATATCTGTTGCTTTGGGTTCTGCCATTGGCAACCGTCGTGCCTGCTCTTTTGCGCTTGCGTGCGCTTTGCGAACATGGGGCGGTAGATGATATCACGTCCCCTCTCCGCGCAGCCCGCACAAACTTTTCTCCAAGATGGCTTCAGTGGATACTATTTCCGCACAATGTTAACTATCACCTTGAACACCATATCTACCCGGCGATACCACATTACAAACTACCCGATTGCCATCGTGAAATGGTCAAACTCGACGCATTTGAAAAAGCTGAGATACGGAGCGTTCAAGAGACCTTTGGACTCTTGTTCGCGGATTCCCCCGCCGCAAAGTAGCCTGTGAACCTCCTGCAACGTCTTTAGGAAATGCGACCCCGATATGCCCAAGAAAGTCCATATTCTTGCATTTGCTGGCAGCGGACGAAGTGACTCTTGGAACAAGAAACTAGTCCGGATAGCTGCCAAAGGTGCTCGCGCCGCCGGAGCAGAAGTCACGGACCTGGATCTTGCTGACTACCCTATGCCTATATATGACGGCGATTTGGAGGCGACGGAAGGGCAACCAGCTAACGCCAAACGGCTAAAGACACTCATGATCAATAGCCATGGTTTCCTGATTGCGTCTCCAGAGTACAACAGCGGATACTCACCATTACTCAAAAATACTCTCGACTGGGTGTCGCGGCCAATCCCAGAAGAACCAAATCTTCTCGCTTTTGCAGGAAAAGTTACAGCATTGATGAGTGCCTCGCCCGGGGCTCTCGGCGGACTTCGAGGCCTGGCTCAACTTCGACAAGTTTTGAGTAATATTCAAGTCCTCGTTCTTCCCGATCAAGTCACAGTCCCATTGGCACAAAATCTGTTCAAAAAGAACGGCCAACTAGAGGACGGAAAACAACAAGAAGAAA
>CAZSYW010000172.1:0-5287 GCA_964611315.1 uncultured Rhodospirillaceae bacterium | reverse complement strand
CGACATCATTCGGATACTCAAAAATATTCGGTTTCGTCATGAGCCCTTTGATTTGAAATTTTAGATCTTTCATGTTGTCTTTTTCCTCGAACTGAAAAATATTTTCCTGCAAGGAGACGGAGGAGCGAATGCCCACCATGATCGACCCACTCGCGTTACCCCCCGCCCCTCTAGGGAGGTCCATTGCCCACAACGATTGGTGGTTTGCCGATACACGTTGAAGGCCACGGCACCAGAGACATAAGACCCAAAGGTGATGACCAAAATCAGGGCAAAAAATGAAAATTTTGTGGTGGTTTGTTGAAACTCTGGGAGTAAAGAGACTGAAAACCAATTCGTGTACTCGACATCTCCCTCACAATACGCACAGAGGATCGCTACCCCGAAAAGGCCAATGTCCTTTCTTTACAACAACGATCCCCTATCGACACTCCTGCAAATTCCCATGATCTCAGGACCGCCAATACCGACGAACCCAAAAACAAGTACTCAATGATACTTTTGGCAGATCGATCAGCCCAAGCAGGCACGATTTCTTTATATGCCTAGCGGCACCCATTTGTAACCTATCCCGTAGACAGCCTCTAATTGAGAAAATTCAGGGTCAACCTCCTTAAATTTCTTTACAACACGTTTTTTATGGCTGTCGACAATACGGTCTTCAATCGCGAATCCCTCTCCATAGACCAAATCGATGATCTGGTTCCGAGTCCGAACAACACCCGGACGCTTGACCAGAAACTTCAAAATTTCAAATTCGGTAACCGTCAACTTGGGCACTACATTGCCCTTCCACGTACACTGATATTGTTCCAGGTCCATTTTTAGATCGCCCTGTAACAGTCGTTTTGTTCCCTCACCCTGATCCAGCATCTGGCGACGAAGAAGAGCCCTAATACGAGAAATCAAAGTACTCTGTTTAAAAGGCTTCCGAATGTAATCATCTGCCCCAAGATCAAGACCAGATGTCTCATCAACATCGTCACACTTGGAGGTCAAAAATATAACAGGTATGGCCGAAGCCTTTCGCAGCTGTCGCAACACATCAAATCCATTCACCCTGGGCATTAAAATATCCAGAATTGCCAAATCAACAGGCTGGGCACGCATTCCCTGAAGCGCCTGCTCCCCGTTGTTATAGATATCTACCTCAAAACCCTCGCCCCCGAGTGCTACACGTAGCGACTCCAGAAGGCTCCTGTTATCATCAACAATCGCGATTTTCTGCCCCATAGCGCCCCTCATTATTCCAAATTGTCGCCACCTGTGTCACCCAGGGGCTAACAAGATTATCGCGCCACTTTATTCACTAATTCTCATGTTACTGAAACAGTGTGGCGTGAAAATGGCAGATCGCGGCATTAGCACTTTGTACTTGAAATTTAACGAAATCGCTGAACATCCGGCGAACACTTTACCGAGAATCAGAATACTTAACTCCGTGATCATAGTGACGCTTCTTTTTCCCATATCGGGCGAAAGCCGTTACAACCTGAAATCTGTCTTCATTGAAAAGTACAATCGTCTTCGACATAGAACACGCTTGTTGGGGCTTCGCTATATTTTCAAAGATAAGTTCACGAATTTTGTTTGTTGAAAGAGACAACGCGATCAACTTTTCTCCTACCCGCGCTTCCCGATCACCGTAAATGGTTATCAACTCCACCACATTTCCCTTGATTCCCCTAGCCATCAACCTCTTCCTCGCATGTGTGGTAAAATTGGGTTTCAATTCCGCATCTAACGTTACTGACATAGGCCGCCTCCATCAGTCTCGGACCATTTCCAGAACGAGCAGGACTAGCCCTATAGCAAATGCAGTTCGTCTCAATTCCTCTAAATAAATGCATCAAACCAGACCTAGTGAACTTCTCAGGAATGGCCATATTTCGACTAAAAAAAGGCGATTCGGAGGCCATTTGTCTCAACACAAAACCAAAGACACCAGCCTTTAGCACACACAAAGAGAACCGGAAACACTGCCCCAAAAATGCCGCAGTCCGAACAAACTGTAGACAATAATTTTTGTTTTGTTGGTGGCCACATAGAAACGGAAACTTTTTATGGCACACTACAGATCAGACTTAGATGAGAGAGATTGGGGCTATTTGCTGCTTTCTGTCATCGCCTATCTCGGGTTTTTCGCGGGATTGACCTTTCTCGCTCCACACCTATCCAAAAATATTCTGTCTATACTGGGACAATAACCACCTCCACAGGGCAAACTAGCTTACTCCGGGTTGTATGAAGTTGTGGAACTTGGGGTTCTGATAAGTTGAGCGTAAACTGAAGCGGCAGAGAAAGACCGTCGGAGTTTCGCGGGACCTATACAACAATTTTTAGGTCTACGTCACGTTTTCAGACGACTCCTTTAGGTGTATAACAAGACTCAAACGGACAACTGACTCCACCAGATCCTATAACAGAAACGGGAACGTATGGATTTTGGACTGCACCTTGGGACACGGGGGGTCGGCGCAACCCCGGATGGACTGCAAGCAATTGCAAAAAAAACAGAGGAGATAGGTTTCGCGTATCTTGGGTTTCCTGACCATGTAGTCATCCCCAACCTCGTTGACTCCAAATACCCGTACAACAACGAGGGACAATGGCCCGCACAAGCCACAGGCACTTGCCTGGAGCAATTGATGACCATTGCATACGTTGCAGCCGTAACGACAAACATTCGTCTCCTCACCTCCGTCATGGTGCTCCCTCACCGCGCCGCAGTGCTATCAGCAAAAATGTTGGCGACGGCGGATGTATTGTCGAAAGGTCGTCTCACTGTGGGCGTAGGCATTGGATGGATGGCCGAGGAAATTGAGGTACTCAACAACATGCCTTTTTCAGAACGCGCGGAAGCTGCCGATGAATACATTTCAGCATTTCGCAAACTCTGGATCCAACGAACCCCGTCACACCATGGCAGCCAAGTAAATTTTGAGAACATCATGTTCGAGCCGAAACCGACGCAGAAACCGCACCCACCAATCTGGATGGGCGGCGAAAGCAAACCAGCTCTGGAACGGACAGCGCGATTGGCAGATGGCTGGTATCCGGTAATTGCTAACGCACTACATCCATTAGATTCGGCCGAGGTCTACGGGACTATGCTATCCAAAGTAAAGGGCCTTGTTCAACGTGCCGGACGGGCCCCCGATGCACTCGATACAGCGTTGTATGTCCCTTGGTATCAACTGGGCAAACCCGTCACCAATCAAAGTGGTGACAGATCGCCATTCACCGGGGAGGCAGAGCAAATCGCTGAAGACGTGCGAGCCTACGGGAAATGCGGTCTTAACCACCTCGTGATCGGCTTTGAAAGCCATAACTTGAGGGCATCCCTAGAACGCATCGAACGGTTTGGGAAAGAAATAATGCCTTTATGTTCCTAATGGAGAATTTGTGAGGGATACTATTTTTACGCTCATGAGCCGGAGCAAAACCGTGTAATGATTCGGTTTTGGTCGTAGAAACTTGATGGCTAGGTAAAATTAAATGGTTCGGCTTGGACGGCTACCTCTGGTAACCACCAGAGAAAAGGGACTCCACAGTGAGTGACACTGTAGCTTGAGGTGTCTAAAATACTGCCGGGCAGCACGCCCTCAAGAGGAATATTTCAAAACCATGAAGCAAAATGCCATGGCAAAGCTCAACTCCCTTCAGCGGGAACAATGGGCGGTAGACGGTTTCATTCAATTAAAGGGCGTTCTCAGCCCTGAAGAGGTTGAATTCTTTAGCGATCAAATTGATCGTATACGGGTGTTACCAGGCTACGAACCGTCACGTGACACGATGCCGCTTGGTCATTATGACTGGGTAGAACATGCCAACCCGGACATGAACTCCTTTATGGATCGCCGCGACCTCTTGCCTTACCACCAATCTTTCATCGATCTCATCGACCGCCCCAATGTCTTCGACCTGATCGTAGATATCATGGGGCCCTATTTACAGTTTTCCATGTCACAAGCGATCGTGCGTGGTGGAAAGGATGGCTTCCCGGGGTACACGCATACGGACGGTGGGCAAAGTCAGCGTCTGGTGCGCGTAACAGAGACGAGCGCCCCGATAGCAGTGAAAGCCATGTATCTACTGACAGATGTAAACGATGTGGATAGCGGAAATTTCACGGTATTCCCAGGAAGTCACATGAGGCCCTTTCCTACAACGAATGGGAGAACGCCAAACCCACATGCGCCTGGCGCAGTGCAACTAATGGGGAAAGCGGGGGACTGTTATCTGTTTTCACACTCTCTTTGGCATGGACCAGCGCCGAACCAGACAAATCATGGGCGAAAAACGATATTGTATAATTATTCCCAGATGTTTGTGCGTTGGTACGACTACGGGGCCGTCGTGCCGGACGAAATTTTGGACAACTGCACACCACGACAACGACGTCTTCTGGGTGATTTAGGGTATGAATTTCGCCCGGGATCATACTTTTACGTGCCTGAAGACCAAGAGGCGATCATCAGGCAGGACGGCTCTTTGGAAAATGCCCTGCAACCCCCGCACTTGGATCCCTAGACACAAACTACAATTTTACAATCCCGAAGGGCGGCACGTTGCTTGCAGCCCGTCGCGATGACTACGATCGAAGGATTTTGAAGATGACAGAAAATTTGAACCGCCAAGTCCAACTTGCGGCACGGCCCGTAGGCCTCCCCAAAGATAGCGACTGGAATTTAGTAGAAGAAACTGTTTCAGGCCCAGGGCCTGGACAGGTGTTAGTGAGAAATCGTTTTCTTTCAGTCGACCCCGCCATGCGGGGTTGGATGAACGATCGAAAGTCGTACGTTCCACCCCTACCAATTGGTGCAGTAATGCGCTCCCTAACTGTGGGAGAAGTAGTCGCCAGCGAGAATACAAAATTCGCAGTAGGCGATGCGGTGGCGGGCCTCGGAGGCGTCCAAACACTTGCGTTAGGTGACGGGAAAGATCTTCAAAAAATTGACCTTTCGCTAGCCCCCTATCCCGTATGGTTAGATACATTGGGTATTGCCGGGCTTACTGCGTATTGCGGTTTAATAGAGGTAGGAGAGCCCAAAACCGGTGACACCGTGCTCGTTTCGGGAGCCGCTGGCTCCGTCGGTTGTCACGTAGGACAAATTGCAAAAATAAAAGGCTGCCGAACAGTAGGAATCGCAGGCGGCACAAAAAAATGTACGTACCTTACTGACCAGCTCGAATTTGATGAGGCAATAGATTACAAAAATGAGAACCTCTCCGATGGTCTGAAACGTGCCTGCCCGAATGGAATTGACAACTACTTTGACAATGT
>CAZSYW010000171.1:0-5317 GCA_964611315.1 uncultured Rhodospirillaceae bacterium | reverse complement strand
TTCTAATCCACGGTGATTCTGATGAGTTGATCCCGCCGGACGCTATGCTGGAGGCCGCTCAAAATTTGGCGTCGTCGGCAGTGTTCGTTCAGTGGCATATTTGCCCCGACCTTGGTCATGGAATCGATCAGTCGGGCTTGGATATCGGTGGCCGCTTTTTGCGTGACTGCTTTACGGGCGTGGCCTGACGCCATCAAATTATGGCCGCCATTCGAAGGCGCTCTATCTCGTTGGTTGTCAGACCTAGGTCATCGGCAAGAACTTCTTGTGTGTGCTGGCCTAAGAGCGGCGGTGCAAGGCGGTAGGTCACTGGCGTTTTAGACAGCTTGATTGGATTGCTGGCGACTGAGACTGTCTCAGAAAGTGGGTGTTTCAGGGTTGTTTTCATCTGTCGGTGTTTGACATGCGGGTCGTCAAAAACTTGACGGATTGAATTGACTGCTCCGCAAGGAACATTTGCTGCGTTCAGTGCGTCTTGTAATTCTTTGGCGCCCCATTTTTTGATCTGTATGCACAGCGCCTCATCCATGACGGTACGGTTTTTCAGTCTCATTGCGTTGCTGACAAAACGCGGATCAGAGGCAAAGCCGGGTAAACTCAATACCTTGCAGAGTTGGGCAAATTGTCGATCGTTGCCGACGGCAATTACTAAATGCCCGTCCGCTGTATCGTATAAACCATAAGGAGTTACATTAGGGTGAGCATTGCCCATACGAACCGGAGAATCGCCACTTACGAAATAATTGGTGGCCATCATTGATAAGATTGCCGCGGTGCAATCTAGTAGGGCTAAGTCAATATACTGTCCTTCACCGGTTCGCTCTCGGTGAGTAACTGCAGCTAGCAAAGCCACGCTCGCGTACATACCAGTAAATAGGTCGGAGACCGCTAACCCAACCTTTTGGGGTCCGCCGCCTTTTTCTTCAGGCTCGCCTGTTATACTCATTAAGCCGCCCATCGCCTGTATAATGAAGTCGTAACCGCCTCGCTCTTTATATGGACCGTCCTGGCCGAATCCCGTGATCGAGCAATAAATTAGCCCAGGATTCTCGGCAGCCAAATTATGATATCCGAGGCCGAATTTTGATGCACCGCCCACACGAAAATTTTCTATTAAAATGTCTGACTTAAGCGCTAATTTGCGCACGAGCAAGGCACCTTCAGGCTTGGACATGTCAATTGTAACTGAGCGCTTGTTGCGATTGGCGGCCATATTATAAGCCGTTTCTGTGGTCTCCTGCCCGTCGCGGTCTTTAAGATATGGAGGGCCCCACTTCCGGGTATCGTCGCCTTCGCCGGGGCGTTCAACCTTGATCACATTCGCTCCGAGATCTGCCAAATTTTGTGCGGCCCAGGGCCCCGCAAGTACGCGGCTCAAGTCTAGGATGCGGATATGCGATAGGGGTCCATTCACGGTTTTCTGCCTCAGAAGATCTAAAAGAACTAGAGCCTCCACAGAGAATAAGGAAGTGAAACTATAAATCAATTGATGTGGAACCGGTCCTCGCAACCATTGATGAAGTTCCATCCCTTCGGTACGGTTACTTTGATCAATATGAAAAAGCTCCGAATGATGACGTGGCCGACAGTGGCTGTTAAAGAGGGCCTTGGATAATGAGCCCTGATAACTGCCCTGTGCTGGTGCTGAATGCTGATTATCGGCCGCTGAGCTATTTCCCTTTGTCGTTGTGGGGGTGGCAGGAAACGGTAAAAGCAGTTTTTTTGGATCGGGTAAACATTGTTGCTCAATATGACCGCGAAGTTCGCTCACCGTCTTGGTGTATACGGTTGCCAAGCGTGATTTCGCTTAAGAGGTACGTTAATGCGAGTCGCCGCCCTGCGTTTACTCGTTTCAATGTTTTTTTGCGAGATCGCTTTGTCTGTCAATATTGTAGAGAATGCTTCGACACCCACGAACTTACATTTGATCATGTTCTACCAAAGTCTCGCGGGGGGAAGACGAATTGGAATAACGTAATTACTGCGTGTGCTGACTGTAACCTGCGCAAGGGCAATCAACTGCTTGATGAAGTAGGGATGAATCTGCGCTACAGGCCCCGCGTACCGTCTTCCTATGAACTACAAAATATCGGGCGCCGATACCCGCCAAATTATCTGCACGAAAGCTGGAATGATTTTCTTTATTGGGACAGTGAGCTTGACAGTGTGTAGTCGGCTAGCGGTGGCCTGCCTTCAAAACCATTAGATTCGTTCTGAAAGCCAAATCGCAAGTCTGGTCCCAGCCCGTATAGTCGCGCTCAGCGGTTCGTAAGCCGGCGCCCCTTCTGAACCGTGCGCAATGGCTGTATCTCGGTGTGCGATCTCGTCTTGGCGAAATTCTTCGAGAGATTTGCGGAGCTCTTCCTCCTCCTCTCCAAGCTGCTCAATTTGGTTCTCGTAGTGTTCGTTTATAACGCACTCAACCGCTTCAGTGCAGGCCATCGCCGCACGTTCCCCTAACACCGCGCTAAAGGCACCAAGTGTAAACCCTGCAACGTGCCAGACAGGACTTAATAATGTTGGGCGGACTTCTCGGGCAGTAATTAAGTTCTCGAAGTGGGTCAGGTGTCGACGTTCTTGCTCCGCCATGCCGCGAATAACTTTTTCGCTGGGTTTCCCTTTGAGTATCGCGAGCTGGCCATCATATATCCGAGCCGCCCCGAATTCGCCTGCGTGATCAACGCGTATCATGCGCTCCACGACTTGTGGCATTTTTTGATCCCCAGGAAGAAATTTCGGGCGATCAGTCTTGGCTGAGGTGTATTTGCGCTTGTTCATGTTTTTCTACCGTTACTGTACAGCCGGAGCCCCAAAAATGTCGCTGTTGTCAGTGCCAAAAATATGGACCACAGCAAATTCCAAGTAGCAAGCGAAAGCCCCCCAAACTCCCAGAGAATTTCGCGACAATTTGCGGTTGGAGATTCCATGATCGCTGTTTTTAGATCTTCAAAATCCGTAGCCTCAAGTCCTGATCCCCCGCAGCTGGTGGTCCCTTGCCACCATGAGTTCTCCACGCCCACATGGAATAGGGCTAACCCCGACCCTGCGGCAAATGAAAGGACACAAAGGATCACAAGTATGTTGGCCAGGTGATCATGTTTAGAATCTCTTGTGATTAGAACTCCAAGAAGCGCAATTCCTACGACCGAATAGTAGGGGATGCGCTGATAAAGACAAAGGGCGCAAGGCGGTATGCTTCTGAAAACTTCGAGGTAAAGCCCGAAACAAAGACTAAACGCACTTAAAAATATTAGCGCAAAAAACACGAGTTGTGGATGCATGGGTCGCGTTAGTGACATATGGGCCCCTAGATGAACCATTTGATGAGTAAAAAGCCCGCAAACAGTGATATCACGAACAGGATTCCAAGTTTCCCGAGATGTCTTTCTATGACGGCACGGACAGGTTCACCAAACTTATAAATTAGGCCTGCGATAACAAAAAACCGGAGGCCTCGCGATAAAACAGAGGCGACAACAAATACCGTCAAGTCAAGGTGGGATAGACCGCTTGCAATTGTGATCACTTTATATGGGAAGGGAGTGATGCCGGCGGTGAAAACTATCCATGCGCCCCAGTGGTTGTAGTCCTCGGCGAATCGGGCAAACGTTTCGTTGTAGCCGTACATAGTCATGAGTGGTTCGCCTATCGTTTCCCAAAGTCCGTACCCAATGAAGTAGCCAAATAGGCCACCTAAAACAGAGGCAAGAGTGCATATGGTGGCGAACCAGAAGGCTCGTCGACGTTCTGCTAGCACCATCGGTATTAGCATGATGTCAGGTGGAATTGGGAACACAGAGCTTTCGATAAACGAAACGCCGGCAAGCGTTTTTACAGCGTGGCGGTGACGGGAAAGCGCCATAGTTTTATTAAAGACGCGAGCCATGCCACGGCCAATCCATCCCTTCTCAATAGAATTAGTGTTGGTATCAGGTTGTCCCATGTTGTCCATTTGCTGCTGTAGGTGTGCTTAGCCACTGTAGCCCTAGAAACATCATGTGTTCCAGCGAAAGATTTTCAATAATATCCCAATTGCAGCGTCAAATTCGACTAGAGAAAAGTGCGTTCTTTGGATTTTTATCACGTTCTTTTTCGCTTGGGAAAACATCGTTTGCTCGCTCTAAAAACGGAGATTTTGGGGTTGTAGAATTGGTGCTTTTTGACCGCGAGTCAAAGCGCCGTTGGGTTTTTTGTTTTCACGATTTCCCTTTCTGTCATTGGAGTCTATAAACCAGATAAGGAACCGATGTGGTCATGTTTGGTTTTAAATTAAGCTGTTAGTCGGTTAGTCTATGTCGTTACACGAAAGTTTGGTTGGGGTGGCCGTTGTGTCGGGTGAGGTCCACTTCTTGTGGGGCACGAGCGTGATACAAAAGAACGCCAAGTATCTCTGATGCGACTATCTTCGGCACAATTGTTGGGCTCCTTAGTCGTATCAGTCGTTTTGCATCTGCCTCTATTGGTTTTTGTCACGGATACAACGTCCGAAATGACCGATGTGTTGATCGATGAATTGTTTTACTTGGAAGTGACTGAGCCAGAGCCAGAGCCAGAGCTCTCAACACCGGGTCCGCCTACAATTGGTCACTCAGAGTATGTTGCACCACTTAGGACGCAGTCCTCTCAAAACGTCGAAGAAGCCATAGCTGTTGACGAGCCACCTTCCCCGCCCCAACCGTCAGAGCTGAAACAACCCGACGAGCCAAAACGTTTTGAGCCGAATTTTCACAACTCGCAAGTTCCGGAACCAATCATACTTTCAGAGCTCCGACCTTCGGACTCTAATTTTGATAACTTGGTGATGCCGGAGCCAACCAAACTGCAGAGGTCGGAAGCTCCTGTATTAAGTGAGGTGGTTGAGCTCGGTCAAAATGAGAAAAAGACCTGGGACTGTTCCCGCGACAAGGGAGGAGGTGCCGAGAACGCTTTATTGCCTTGTTTGCCAAAACAACGAGCGTCGAGCGAAGAACTAGATGCGTGGAAAAACGGGTGGAGTGTCCTATCTGAGCAACGTTGGGATCATGGCATAGAAGCCTATAGGTTTGGGCATTTCCACATAGCTCTGAGTCAATGGTTGCCTATAGCGGAGGAGGGAAATCCCGTTATGCAATTTTTTGTTGGATACTTGTACACAAAGGTCGGACACAATGAGTTCCGGAGCGACGACAAAAGAAATAAGGTTATTGAGCCAGATCCGGTCGAAGCAATGAGGTGGCTCAGGCTTTCTGCCGCACAGGGCCATCCAGGTGCGCAATATTATTTAGGCAAATGTATGAAGAAGGTGAGGGCGTCGTAAAAAATATTGTGGAATCCTACA
>CAZSYW010000170.1:0-5366 GCA_964611315.1 uncultured Rhodospirillaceae bacterium | reverse complement strand
GTGCTAATTTAGTTTGTACATGGCCTCTGTCGAGGCTACGTAAGTAGTCTTCGGCTAATTGTTTTGTGTTGCTGTCAACCTCTGCTCCCAAGCGTGCGAACCAGATACTTCCTGTCAGTGACGCAATAAAGCATCTGAATTGGTTCGCTTTAGACAAGCTGCGGTAATGGAGTAATTACGTCTACGCTGAATCTGGCAGCCGCATTCCGAGTTCCTTAACTACGTTTTCCGCTTGTACCAGGTAGTCTGCCCTCATTTCCTCATTCTTTCGCTTCTTTATTCCCCACTTTCGGAAAATTTCATTGTTGCGCGATTTTGATCTTCCAAAAAAAGCGGGGAGCATTGGAAAGTACTGGTCTATGGCATCCTGGACTCCCATTTCCCCTTTTTTTGTTTGGCATAACTCCAAACAAAATTCCTTTCCGAACTCGGCGTGAAACCTTTCTTCTGGCATGGTCATGCGGGCTAGTTTTCGCAACGGATGAAAGCTGCATTCAAGCAGATCTTCTACTTGGAGTATTTCGCCTAGATCGGCCAGTAATTTGATTACACAGAATTCTGTCCAAGTTTTCAGTGGAAACTGAAAAATAGATAATGGTTTTTTTATTTCTGGCGTCATGTCTTTCAAGTCGATGCCCAGTTCTGCTCCAAGATCTCTGAACCGGACGTGGTGTCCGTATTCCTCCATAGCGACGCGGCACGTCAGCCATTTGGCGTAGGGATTGGGTGCTAAGGCAATCGCTGGTTCGTCAAAAACTTGTGCTCCATAGAGCTCGTTTACGGCATGGCTGATAACAATTTTTCGAACCGCTTCCTGAAACTCTGCCGGCATGGCGTGAAACGCTTCAACTGTTTCCACCTGTTTTTGTGCAACCACCATAGGCTCCTATATGACGGGCTCTGTGTTGAAGGCTTCAAGATCAGTCTCCAGAGGCGAGAAGCTTGACATAAGATCTTCGTCAATTGCAACGGCCAACGCGTCGAGCGACCAATCCATCTCAGTGTTTACTGCTCGGGCCTTTGGTCGAGGTTGGTTAAAAATAAAAATTTCACGCCCGCGCACCGCAAAAAGTTGACCAGACACATGCTGTGCTTTTTCGTCGCATAAATATGACACAAGCGTTGCCACATGGGTGGCCGAAAGTCGCAGTGCGCGGGCTTTGTACTCTGCCTGAGAATCATTTGCTGGTTGGATGGTCTCAGTCACACGGGTCGCGGCAAACGGTGCGACCGCATTGCAAGTGACGCCCGATCGAGACATGTCTAGCGCGACTGCTCGAGTTAAGCCAAAAAGGCCTGCTTTTGCGCTAGAGTACGCTGCTTGTCCAAAGTTGCCGTAAAATCCTGCAGTTGATGTGATATTTACGATGCGCCCATAGTTGTAGTCACTGGTGTTTTTACTGTTGGCACGCAGTAGAGGCGTCGCGGCGGAAAGCAAATAATATGCTGCAGAGAGATTTGTTGAGATCACCGAGTCCCAGTCAGTTGGGTTCCCCTTAAAAATAAATGCATCCCTGAGGATTGCCGCATTGTTGACTATGATGTCGATGCGCCCAAAAGATTCGGTAGCATAGTCGACTAATGCCTGTGCAGCAGATGGTGACGTTATGCTTTCACTGAAAGCAACGGTGGAACCACCAATTTCAGAAGCTGCGGATTGAGCCACCATCGGGTCGGGGTCTGAACCATCAATTGATACCCCAGCATCTGCAATAATGACGGCCACGCCCTCGTTGGTCAGAGACTTTGCGATTGACAGTCCGATGCCGCGACCGCCTCCTGTTACAATGGCAACACGTTTTTTAACGGAATTTGTCATTCGCTTTGTTCCAGCGCCGCCTTCTCAGCTTCTGTATAGAACGCATCAGCGTGGCAATCTTGGCGACGGATGCCGAGTAGTTGGAATTTCTCGACGGCATGTTCAACCATTGCCGGAGGTCCCGCAATATAGGCTTTGCACCCGTCAAGATCATCGAAGTCGGAAAATACGGCATCGGTTACCAGGCCGGTGCGATATCTAATTTCGTTAGATGGTTCCGATAAAACCGGCATAAAGGTTAGGTTCTGAAAATCTGTCGCCATCTGTTCAAGGTTGTCGGTCATGTAAAGGTCACGTTCGTCTCTGACCCCAAAATAGAGATAAATACTTTGGTTCATGCCAGCTTGAAGGGCGGTGTCGACGATTGACTTGATTGGTGCCAAACCTGTTGAGCCAGCGACCGCTATAATTGGTCCTCGATGTTGTTCTCGGAGGTAAGATACGCCATGAGGCCCTTCGACTCTGACCGTATCGCCTACCTTAAGTTCCTTCAGGACGTGGTCGCTGACTGTTCCCCCTTCCACGTGACGAATGTGAAATTGAAGGCGACCTCTCCCCGGACTATTGGCCATGGAAAAATCCCGTGGCGGTAGGCCGGCAAAGGTAAGGGAGGCATATTGTCCTGCGGAAAAACTGAAAGGTTCTCCATCAGTTACGTCGATCTCCATTAAGCGGATATCGTGGGTCGCTTCTGTGATGGAGGCGACTTTGCAGCTTATCGTTCTGTTGGGGTGTGCGGCCACTTCCTCTTGTTCTATAGGGCTGATTTCGCAGTCACTTAGAGGTAGTGATCGGCAAGCCAAAACGAGCCCTTGATCGCGTTCAGATTCTTCCAACGCAAATGTCGAATAAGGAGCCAGTTCTACTTCGCCCGTGTACAGATGAGATTTACACGCTCCGCAATTCCCGGACTGACACCCACAAGGGTAATCGACTTTGGCACGTAAGGCAGCATCAAGAATTGTCTGGTCAGGGCCTACTTCCAATACCACGCCAAATGAGCGTAAGCTAACTTTATGAGTCACGGGCGAATGCTTCCATGGTTTTAGTGCCAGCTATTTGTGCACGAACAGGTCGCTGACTGCAACACATGGTTGGACCGAAGTTTACTGGACACCACCATGCATGAACCCGTAGAGTCAGATATTTAACCAATTCCCGATAATTAAACTAATGACTGAAACCGTCGAGAAAAACAACGTACGCGAAAAGTTTTACCGAGACATTGATGGCCATAATATGGCGCCATTATGGGAGGTTTTTCGTTCCCTAATTACACCCACTCCAAGGACATCCGCGATACCGCACTGTTGGCTGTACGAGGATGTGCGCGATTGGGTTCTGCGGGCGGGTGACGTTATTAGTGCGCGTGAGGCGGAACGCCGAGTTTTAGTGCTCGAGAATCCGGGCTTGCGGGGGCAGACGAGAATCACTAATTCGTTATATGCAGGGTTGCAGTTGATTTTGCCTGGTGAGGTAGCACCCAGTCATCGTCACAGTCAATCAGCTCTACGTTTCATTATTGAGGGGGCGGGCGCATATACGGCGGTGGACGGCGAACGCGCGTACATGGACCGGGGCGATTTGATCCTTACTCCGCCTATGACCTGGCACGACCATGGTAGTGATGGTGAAGGCCCCACCGTTTGGCTTGATGGCCTTGATATTCCTATTATACAGACATTTGACGCGAGCTTTCTTGAGAGCTTTCCCGAGGAAAGCCAAACTTCGACTCGCCCGTCGGGAGTTAGCCGTGCGCAATATGGTCGAAATATGCGCCCATTTGGTGCTGCACCCAAACAGGCCTCATCACCGGTATTTTCGTATCCGTACGCCGACTACAGGGAGGCGCTTGAGGAAATGCGTGTGCTGGAGGAATGGGACCCATGCCATGGGCTGAAGATGACTTTTATAAATCCCCAGACGGGCGGGCCAGTGATGCCGACCATCGCAGCATTTGTTCAGCTTCTACCGAAGGCGTTCAAAACGCTCCCATATCGCTCCACAGATGGCACCGTCTATACTGTGGTCGACGGGATGGGCCGGGCCTACGTAGGAGACGAAGAGTTCCAACTGGTTCCGAATAATATTTTTGTTGTGCCCAGTTGGTGTCCTTTGCGTATCGACGCCGTGGAGGATTTGGTATTATTTAGTTTCTCTGATCGGAGTGCACAGGAAAAGCTGTGCCTGTGGCGTGAACAACGAGGAAATGACGGAGGTACATGATGAGTGGGAAAATGTATAGGAGTGATTATGTCGTTTCCCAAGGGGAGCAGCCGTCAATTCCGGTCGCTGGCGGTGCCGTGTATCCAGTGCGTCACATTTATTGTGTGGGCCGTAATTATGCAGAACACGCTCGTGAAATGGGGGCCGATCCGGACAGAGAGGCTCCATTCTTCTTTATGAAGGCACCTGATTGCGTAGAGTCGAGCGGAGCCCAAATCAAGTACCCTTCTCGCACCGAAAACCTGCACCACGAGGTCGAACTGGTGGTTGCTGTGGGCCGAAGTGGAGCCGATATCCCAGTTTCTGAAGCTACTGATCATATTTTTGGCTATGCCGTTGGTGTTGATTTGACCCGACGCGACCTGCAACAGGCCATGAAGGAGAAAGGACGCCCTTGGGAGATCGGTAAGTCATTTTCCCAGGCTGCTCCAGTCGGTGAAATCCAACCTGCTTGGAATGTCGGCCATCCTCGAGAAGGAAAGATCAGTCTGTCCGTAAATGGAGAACTTCGACAGGAAGGTGACCTCAAGGATATGGTTTGGGGTATTGATGAGGTAATTGCGGAGTTGTCGACATATTACAAGTTGGAACCTGGCGACCTTATCTTCACCGGTACGCCATCGGGGGTTGGCGCGTTGGTACGTGGTGATTCCGTCAGTTGCGCCATTGATGAGCTAGAGTCCTTGGAATTCTCTATTGCTGCTGTCTAATAGTTTTTCCATCAAATGAAGAGGGCTTTAACTTCGTCTGGGATATTGTGTGCGCGGATTGATCCGTCGTCTTGCCGGATTCCCCAAACGCGTTTCTCGAAGCCAGAGGCAATTTTCGTATCGCCGTGTGTAAATTCGTGATCCACGTAAAAACTCTTTTGACTCCATCGTTTGATTTGACTGCTCACTGTCAGTGTATCTCCTGCGCGTGCCGGAGCTTCAAAAGTCGCGCCTGAGTCAACTAAGGGTCCACCAAAAGCCCGAAAACGACGCTTAAGGACTTCAAGGCTCAGCTTCTGACTCTCAAACAGCAACCAGAAACTAATATCCATCCAACGATAGAAATTGGGATAAAATACTATTCCGGCCGGATCACAATCTCCCCAGGCCACCCGAATCGTGTGTCTGTTCACTACCGCCATTTGCGTTCAGTCACTTGGCATATTGAGGAAGGCTTTGCTTGCATTCGACCATGGGTGGTAGAGATGGCTGTGAGCCGTAGTAGGGTCAAGATTGAACGAGCGGACGTTACGTGGGTTTCTTTCAACCTGCATACATGGGCGGGATAGGGCAACTCGCTAAATTTGTGCCGAGTAGGGTAGTATAGTTTA
>CAZSYW010000169.1:0-5395 GCA_964611315.1 uncultured Rhodospirillaceae bacterium | reverse complement strand
CCTGAAATAAAAAGCTCATCACTGAAGCTGGGAGTGCTCCATAGTCCCATTATAAAGGCGGCAGTGACACACAATTTCACAAAAGTCGTCCTTGTTTCTTGTCAAGGCCCTTCACGGTGCGATTGCCATGGATTTTAGTTCTTACGTCGGCGGGTGCTTCTCCTATTACTGTTGATCGCGCTCCATCGGCAAATTCAATCTTCGCCTTAGTCCCATCGGAAACCTGCGCAGAGAGTGTAATAGGTTTTTCATTGAGGTCCCTAATTACTGTGAAACCCCTTTCGACAACACGTTGATAACTGTAGCTTTCAAGTAATTTACCTAAGGAAACAAGGTTTCGGGAGCGTTCTTCTATTGCCCGATCCATCACCTGTACAAATCGATTGGTCTTGGTCCAATTTCTCCATTTGTGACGGCTTTCTTTAAGTGCTGCAGCGGTGGCGCTGTTTAATTCTTTGGTGATAAACGAAAATTTACTTCGTTCTCGCGTCAGACGCTCCCGAGGGTGCAACAGTTTAAGAGAGGTTTTCTGCAGAGCCGAGAGATATCGTTCGAAGTAGGAAAGGAATACTCGTCGAATTGTTTCGATTCGTTCGTCGAGTCGTTGGGTCGCTTCACCGATCATCGTGTAGGGGTTTGGTAAACCATATGTGAGGGTTTCTATCGTTCGTCGGAATTCGGAAATAGTTCTTGTTGTTGCGGTAAGCATTTGCTTTTCGAGTTCCGCTACTGTCACTAAAAGGTCTGCCCGTACTGGTACCGCTATTTCGGCAGCAGCGGTAGGCGTTGGAGCACGTTTATCGGCAGCAAAATCAATTAAAGTCGTGTCTGTTTCGTGTCCTATAGCGCTGATTAAGGGAATTGCACTAAGGGCCGCTGCACGCACCACGCCTTCGTCATTAAAGGCCCAGAGGTCCTCTACGCTTCCACCACCGCGCGCCACGATCAATAAGTCTGGACAGGAAAGCTTGGTTTGTCCCGCAAGTTTGTTAAAGCCTTCTATGGCGGCAGTGACTTGCTCTGCAGCGCCTTTCCCTTGAACGAGAACGGGCCATAAAATGACCTTGCTTGGGAAACGATCTCTTAGTCGGTGCAGGATGTCCCTAAAAACGGCGCCCGTTGGAGAAGTTATGACGCCTATAGTGGAGGGGAGGTACGGAAGGTCTCGTTTTCGCGCTTCATCAAACAAGCCTTCCGCATTGAGTTTTTTTCTTCGCTCTTCAAGCAGTGCTAGCAATGCTCCGGCTCCGGCGGGTTCAAGTCGGTCGATAACGATTTGATATCGAGACCGCGCTGGATAAGTGGTCAGTCGACCTTCTGCGACCGTCTCGAGGCCGTCCTCCGGATCGAAGTTAAGGGCCGATGCAGTGCCTCGCCAGATAACGCCGTCAAGGACAGCCTTATCGTCCTTAAGGGTTAGGTATATGTGGCCTGAGGATGCACGTTTCATGCCAGAGATTTCGCCGCGTATACGTACCCGTGAAAAAGCCCCTTCCACAGTCCGCTTTAAGGCCGAAGAAATTTGGCTGACAGTGTATTCCCGAAGGTTACTATCAAGGGAGGCAGTGCTAGGCATTAATAGTTTTGTCTTTTCAGGCTCCACAATGATACCGATCCAAGGTACTTATTGGAAGACGGAACTAACATTTGATTGTGGTGTTAACCGGCTTCCGCTTTTACGGGTACAGTGTCGCACGTTTGGCGCTTAAGGCGAATGAGAAATGGCATGAAAATATTAGTTGTAGGTTCAGGTGGTAGAGAGCACGCTCTATGTTGGGCGATTGGGGCGTCCCCCCTTTGTGATGAGATTTATTGTGCTCCCGGGAACGGCGGCATTTCGCGTGACGCCGTGTGTGTCCCCATTGACCCCTTGGACATTGACGCGTTGGTTGGCTTTACGAAAAGTGCGGACATCGATTTCGTTGTCGTTGGCCCTGAGGCATCTCTCGCTGCAGGTTTAGTCGATCGACTAGAGGCTGCCGGGATTGCGGCATTTGGCCCTAGCGCTAAGGCGGCGCAACTGGAGGCCTCGAAGGGTTTTGCGCGAGATCTGTGTAGACGTCACGGTGTTCCTGGACCGAATTATCAACGTTTTACGGACCCCGAGGCTGCGTTGAGTTATGCGCGCAAACAAGGCACGCCACTTGTGGTCAAGGCTGATGGCCTGGCCGCCGGAAAGGGTGTGACTGTGGCTGGTACTTTGGCGGAGGCCGAAGCTGCCATAGCGGCAATAGCTGGAGGCAAATTTGGTGGGGCCAGTGCTGGGATCTTAATAGAGGAATTTTTGAGAGGAGAGGAAGTAAGTTATTTTGCGTTGGTCAATGGAGAGACGGTGCTTCCTCTGGCTGGGGCGCAGGACCACAAGGCAGTCGGTGAGGGCGATACCGGTCCAAACACCGGTGGAATGGGGGCTTATTCGCCTGCGCCTGTGCTGACGGATTGTCTCGAGGAACGTATCTTGAAAGAAATAGTGGGGCCGGTCGCGCGTGCTATGGTCGGGGAGGGGCATCCTTATATAGGCGTACTTTATGCTGGTTTAATGATCACTGATGAGGGCCCAAAGGTAATTGAGTTTAACGTTCGGTTCGGTGATCCAGAATGCCAGGTGTTGTTGGCCCGTTTGATGTCTGACTTGCTTCCAGCTTTAGTTGCCACTAGGGATGGAGAGCTGGCTCATTTTGATCTTCGTTGGCTACCAAGTACCGCGTTGTGTGTTGTTATGGCGGCGAAAGGATATCCGGGGCGTTACGAACAAGGATCGGAAATTGGGGGCCTTGGAAAGCTTGATGACATGGATGATGTGGTAACCTTTCATGCCGGAACCCGTCTGGAGGACGCAAAAATCGTTGCAGCTGGTGGTCGGGTCCTTGGAGTTACTGCTCTTGGTAAAAATGTCTCTGAGGCGCAGACTCGCGCATATCAGGCTGTCGATATGCTTGACTGGCCATCAGGTTTTTGCCGTCGTGATATTGGTTGGCGGGCGGTTCGAGGTTCTTAAACGTATTCCTGATGGGTAGCCTAAACGAACTCGATGCGTTTGAACTAGCTCAAAAAATCCAAGACCATGAGATCACATCGGAGGCTTTAGTTCGAGATTGCCTGGACCGTGTTGGTGACCGAGAGGAGGAGGTTCATGCATGGCAATATTTAGATAGGGAGGCCGCACTCTACCAGGCGCGCATTTGCGATTCGTCGCCGGCTAAGGGTCCGCTCCATGGCGTGCCGGTGGGCATAAAAGATTTAATCGATACCTGCGATATGCCGACCTGCTACGGTTCCAGCATTTATGCGGGACATCAGCCAGCATTTGATGCGGAGTGTGTATCACTGCTTCGAGAGGCCGGGGCTGTAATAATGGGAAAAACGGTTACTACTGAATTTGCTGCCTTCAACCCACCAGAAACGCGAAATCCACACAATATTTCTCGGACACCGGGCGGCTCATCCAGCGGTTCTGCGGCGGCCGTTGCCGACAAAATGGTGCCGTTGGCCATTGGAACGCAGACGGCTGGTTCGGTGATCCGCCCGGCCGCATTTTGTGGAGTAGTTGGATTTAAACCAACTTTTCGTTATTTTCCAACTACCGGGGTCAAACCACTATCTAGCGAACTCGATACTTTAGGTGTGTTTGCGAGGAATATGAGGGACGTGGCCCTTGTAAATGACTGTCTTGTTCGGCAGCGCACTACGTTATCGAATGTTGATCGGGAGCCCATTTCAGTTGGGTTGTTTAGGGGTCCTCACTGGGCGAATATTGATGAGCCCGCAAAGGCAGTGCTTGAAGGCCTTTGGGACCAACTTGCTGTGGAAAAATCGCCCATCATTTCACGAGCGTTAATACAGGACTTTGCTGCGTTGGCCGATATCCAACATACGATAATGTGTGCTGATATGGCGAAATCTTTGATGCGGGAATTTAGTGATCATCCTTCGCAGATGAGTAAAGGTTTGCGGACTTTTATCGAATACGGACTTGCTTTAGACGTTGTGAAGGTGCGCGAAGCACGCGAGATTGCTCGTCTTGCCCGAGATGAAGTTCAAAAGTGGTTTGGGGACTGCAGACTGCTGATTACACCATCCGCTCGTGGCGAAGCGCCCGGGGCAGAGACGACAGGAGATCCGTTATTGAATAAAGTGTGGACGCTACTACATCTGCCATGTGTAAGCCTGCCCGCTGGTTTTGGTTCAAACGGCCTGCCTCTTTCTGTGCAAGTGGTCGGACGTGCTAACGACGAAGCCGCATTGCTCAGTGGTGCAGGATGGATTGAGACGGTGATAGCCGATTCACTTTAAATTTGTTGCAGAAATGACCGCTTTAACCTCTCAGAGATCAGTATGGGTCTTTCAGGCGGTCTAGTGCTCGGCGATCTGATTTGGTTGGTCGTCCATTGCCTGCTATTCGCGTGCCATACATAGTTTCTGCTGGTTCGTCATGCCTTGGACTCGTTGACGCTACTAGGTCTACATAAAGAGTGGCAGCTTCTGTGGCTGGTCCTCTGCGTCGGCCTAAAGAACGAACTCGCACAATTCTTATTTTCTTCGCTTGTGGAAAGGTAAGAACATCTCCGACTCGAATCAATGCGTGTGCTTTACTTATTCTCCGACGATTAACTCGTACTCGTCCGTCCTCACACAAATGACTTGCCATTGTACGAGATTTCAAAAACCGTGCATACCACAGCCACTTATCCAGTCGAATCGAAAGATTACTCTTAGTTTGATCGCGAGCAACAATCATTTGTTGTTTAGACTCAGAGATTGAAGGGCGGCGAAGTGAGAAGCGTTGGCATTGGGAAAATTGGGTCCCGTTAAACTGTTCTTTTTCAGAGTTTTCTTTTTCCGTTGGCCATTTTTTGCAGCCCGTACGTAGAGGGCGTGTTTTCCAGAGTCAATATCAGTGTCCGGCTCGGTACCATTGGTTACCAAACAATACCCTAGCGTTTCCAAAATGCCATTAAAGTCCTTTTGTTTCAGCCCAGATAAAGCGTGCAATGCGGGGTCTGGGCGGAATGGCCCGTGGCGGGCGCTGCGGCGAAGTGCTGCGGAGACGCGTTCAAGTATATCTACGCGCACCGCCATCTGGCCTACCGGCTGGTATCCCACTGCCTGGTAATATGATTTGGGTACGCCACCCATCCTTGTGAGCGAAACCCGGCCTGGTTCTGGGGCTTTATGGTTAGCTTTGTGATGGATTCGCCACAGCTGGTCTCGTAGCCTAATTCGCCTCGCCTTAAGCATTGCTGGCATGAACAGATTAATTTGGCCAAGACGGATTCCATGATTCGCCAGAGCTTTCCGATCCTTATTGGATAATGTCCGAAGAAGGTCTGCGGCCCCTTTTCTTTCTGTGTTTCCAAGTCCTTCTAACAATCGGAAAGCGATACCGCGCACCGGT
>CAZSYW010000168.1:0-5397 GCA_964611315.1 uncultured Rhodospirillaceae bacterium | reverse complement strand
CCGAGGCCCTAAAAATTGCGTCCTATGCAACAATTCATGATCTCATAACTATACCGCACGGGGGATCAACGCCGGCCACACTTCAGTTTTCTTTGACCCAATCACCTATCCATACGCCTTCTCAAGAATATCTGATGAAGTGGAATATGATTCTCCAGCATTTCTTGGAATATCCGGCCAATCCAAAAAATGGGTCTCTGTCTGCGCCTGAGCGACCTGGGATGAACATGACACTAGACGCAGATAAAATAGAGTCTGAAGAGGAAATGTTTACGTCAGAATCACATGTGAACGCCCGACTGCACTAATCTGCGAATAATATTCCCGTCTCTTCAAGTTCTCGAATATGTTCATTTTTCATGCCGAGCCAGTCTTCTAGGGTGTCTCGGTTGTCTTGACCGAGCTTGGGAACTTTGGTTCCTATGCTGTAGTGCGCATTTTGAAGCCGCAAAGGGGTGTTGGGAACTTTAAATGGTCCTGCGGCATCGGACACGTCCACTACTGCATTTCGTGCGTCCACCTGCGGACTAGTCATAGCTTCACTGATAGACTGGTAGCGACCAAAGGGGCAGCCGCTTGGTTTAAGCACGGATTCACATTCCGAAGAAGAGTGCCGGATAGCCCAACCTTCTATGGCGCTCCAAAGCTCATTCCAATTCTTAATTCGCGCAGAGGCTTTGGAAAAACGTTTGTCAGAAATCCACTCTTCGTGATCCACGGCTCTAGCCAGGCCCTCAAATCCCTTTTGTGTCACTGGCATTACCAAGATGTAGCCATCTTTAGTTTCAATTGGCGCATAGAACGGGACGACAGGCCCAGGTTCATCAAAGGGTAAAAGGCTTTGAATGCATTCAATCAAGGCAATATCAATTCGTTCTCCCTGTCCTGTCCGTTCGCGTCGAAAAAGTCCTGCATTGATTGCTGATAGCGCGTGAAGGGCGCTCAGCACGTCAGCAGCTACAGGCCTTCCTCGGGCCGGCGCTGGCGTGTCTTTTTGGTAATCTCTCATTGCGAGATCAAAACCGCTTGTTGCGTGTATCACCGGTGCAAAGGCTGGGTCATGGGCCGCGGGTCCTGTCTGCCCGTATCCTGAGATAGAGCAATAGATCAGGTCTGGGCGTTTTTTGGAGAGCGCTTCGTAGCCAAGTCCAAATTTATCGATCACGCCGGGGCGAAAATTTTCAATCAGAACATCCGCCTTATGTGCCAGTCGTGATATGACCTCAAGGGCTGTAGGCTGTTTAAGATCTATGGATAAACTACGTTTGCCCAGATTCAATTGGCCGAAGTAGGGGCTATGCCCGTTTCTTAGTGGTGACACAGCTCGTAGCAAATCGCCATGTGGGGGTTCTACCTTTATAACATCGGCTCCAAGGTCTGCCATTAAACGAGTGCAATATGGGCCCGCTACAAATGCTGTAAAATCAAGCACACGAATTCCAGTGAGAGGGCTGTTGTCTTGTGGTGACATTTCTTCTTCTTTATTGATTTAATTTGGTGGCACGTTTGTAGCTTATATGTGTTGAAGGTCTGAGAGATAGTTCTTTCGATGCTAGACAGCTGGAGGGATCATTCGTTCATAATTAAACAGTGTTCTTTCGAAATAGTAGGGCAGGATACACGTTCAGATGAAAAAACTACCCGTAGCAGTAAATACATATTCCTACATTTACAGCCTAAGTGCTCTGGATGCCATTCGCCATCTTCTAGGTCTGGGATTCGTGCGTTTCGAATTGCTCTTCAATGCCGGGCACATCTGGGTGTCTGATCTCGAACCTTCTTTGCGCAATGCACCACCAGCGTGGTTGGCCAACGAAGGGGCTGAGATCGTATCATTCAATTTGCCGATTATGGACCATAATTTGACCAGCCCGAATCTGGATATGAGGCTTTTCACTCGCACACGGTTCACAGAGTTAATTGAACTTGCTGGAGCTTGGTCGGTGCCATACGTCGTGCTAGTGCCAGGAAAAGTGTCGCCATTGCTGCCGGCGCCAGAAACTTCCCTGCTCGGATGGTTTGTTGATGGTCTTGGGGCGTTGGCCGAATTGGCGAGCCAGCATGGAACAAAAATATTAGTTGAAAATGTCCCGTCGACTTTCGCCCCTTTGGCCGTAGATTTGGTGCGAGCTTTACGACAGTTTGATGATAACCGGATCGCCGTCGTATATGACGTGGCGAATGGTCTCTTTGCTGGAGAGGATCCGGCTGACGGTATAAAAATGTTGAGTGATTCGGTCGAGCTAATTCATTTGTCCGACACTGGTACAAAACTATGGCGACATGATCCTGTCGGCGCGGGGGAGGTAGACTTCAGATCGGTAGCAGAAGCGATCCGTTCTATCGGATTTTCAGGACAGTCTGTAATGGAGATAATTTCGCCCAACCCAGATTATGACTTGGTGAATAGCCGCCAACAACTGGCGCAATGGGGTTGGCAGAACAGTGAGGAAGGGTGACTGAAAAAAAAGCGCTTGTTGTAGGTGCTACGGGAATGGTGGGAAACCGTTTGGTCGAGAATTTGATCGGTGGGGGTTGGTCTGTGGTCGGCCTGTGTCGGCAGCTGCCAAAGGTTTCAAACGGGGTCGATTATGCGTCAGTGGATTTACTCAGTCGTGATGCCTGTAACAAGATTTCGGGAAAGTTACGGGATGTGACGCATGTGTTTTATGCGGCTCGTGCGAAGCATGGTGAGAGTGGAATCGAGCCGATAGAAGAAAATTTAACGATGCTCGAAAACATAGTTGAGGGGGTAAGCGCTGCTTCATCGGTACTTCGTCATATCCATTTAGTGCATGGTGCCAAGTACTATGGGGCTCACCTTGGACGTTACAAAACCCCTTCCAAGGAAGATGATTCCCGTCACACTGCGCCGAACTTTTATTACGACCAACAAGACTTCATTGTTCGACATTCAGGCCCGTGGGATTGGTCGATTTCGAGGCCGGCCCTCGTTTACGATTTTACGCCGGGTCGCTCACGAAACCCGGTCTCCCTAATAGCAGCATATGCGGAAATATCGAGAGCTTTAGGCTTATCCCTCAATTATCCAGGGTCTGAAACAAGTTATAAAGCTTTGGTTGAGGGCGTTTCTGCTAACCATTTGGCAAAGGCCGTAGTTTGGATCGCAACGACCAAGGACTGTATCAATGACGCCTTCAATGTTACGAATGGAGATCACTTCAGGTGGGAGAATATTTGGCCAAGGATTGCGACATATTTTCAGATGTCATTGGGAGGCCCGAGGCGTTTGTCTCTATCACAGATAATGTCAGATAAGGGGCCCCTTTGGGATCAGATTGTACATGCACATAAGTTGAAAAAAACAGACCTGGAGGATGTCGCATTGTGGTCTTTTGGTGATTTCATGTTTGGTTCCGATTGGGATTTATGTAGCAGTACAACGAAGTTGCGGCGCGCTGGTTTCGCAGATATTGTCGATACCGAAGCCATGATTTTCGACCTGCTTGACCTCTATCGTTCCCAGAAAATTATTGCATAACGGCTCCCTTTTTTGTCGTTGTTCGTTAGCTCACGGCACTCGCCCAGGCCGTTTTGGGCGATGGTTTATGCGCGTAAAAGACATATTGTTTGGAGCCGTCTTCATTTTTATCTGCTATGCCGGGGCAGGGCACGTCGGCGAGGCCAGCTGGCTTGCAGGGAGTGACGCTGAGGGGGATTTCGGCCCGCTTGACTATCGACTTAGTAATCGGAGTGTTGTAAATGCCACTTTCCCAGATTCCGATGAGATTGGATTAGCATCCGGCGAGCCACCTGTGGCAACTGTACACCGAGATGGCGAATTGATCGGTTATCTCTTTTCCACATATGAAACGATTGATGCGCGTGGCTACGCCGGGGAACCCTTCGACGTCGTGGCTGGCGTTGATTTGGACGGTAAGGTCACCGGTGTAAGTTTGTTGTCGCACAACGAACCAATCGTAAAATCTCAAGGAGCGTTGGAGAGGGGGTTGCTGAACTATTTTAGTACTCTTCACAACCTCAATATCCTTCGTCCTGTGCAAAATATAGGAGAAGGCCGTCTCGGGGGCCGGGCAGTTGATAGCATAAGTGGTGCAACTATCAGCGCCACGCTGATGTACAGCGCGATCATACTGGGAGCTCGTAGGGTTGCTCGTGAACGCGGATTGATAGAGAATTTGGAAGAGGCAAAAGTTGCGCTCGATGTTGATACCTATGAAAAGGTGAGTTGGCCCCTTCTCCGATCGGAGGGGTCCATTGAGTGCCGAACATTTGATCCGAATAGTAAGGCTGGCGTACCCAATCAAATTTGTGTCTCTCTTGTTACTCCTGCTGGCATTGGGCGGAACGTGTTTGGTGATAAATGGTACGGCTACCATTTGTCACAAATTGAATATGGAGTGCAATTACTGTGGGTTGGGAGTGTAGGCGCAAATTCATGGAAAGGTGCGCTTGGCGAGTCGATTGACGGTCAATCGAATTTCGCAGTTTCGGGTGCGGTGGATGGGTGTGCGGCACTTTGTCCCGATGCTTTCTTAGCCGACGCTGTTGAAAGCAAGGGGGAAACAGAAGACACAGGAGAAAAAACAAACCCGAGTGCTTTGACGTCAGATCGAATTGTTGAGGGCCCTGGCATAATTCTAAGGCAGGGGCATTTTGCATTGCCACTTGGGTTTGATGAACTTATTCCGCCCACCGCTGTTCGTGCGATGGACGCACCTAAGTTTGATAGCGTGGGGTTGTTTAAGGTCAGAGGTGGTAGCAAGTTTCGGCCCTATTTGCCTTGGGACTTAGAGTTAAATTTCGGAGGTGCCGATTCGGGCGAGACTGAACTAATAAACGTCGATTACCGAATGCCATCAAGGTATGTGGTTGGTGCAGATTTTGACCTGGAAGAGGCGGGCCTTAGGCCGATCAAATATGTTCTCGGTGGGCTAGTGCGAGAGAGCAAACTGACGGACTGGCAGCGCGAGTGGGTCAAAGAGTTTTTTAATATTGTTGTTTTAGGAATGCTTTTGGCTCTGGTTAGCGGTGTGTTGGTATTTGAACACGTGATAGCCAGACGACGGAAATTACATCGTGTGTTGCGTCTCGCGATCCTCACGGTGGTGCTTGTTTGGCTTGGTTGGATAGCAGGCGCACAGCTATCTATTGTTAATGTCTTTGCATATGCCCAAGCGATGGCAGGAAGTTTAGCGTGGAGTACGTTATTGTTCGAGCCTTTGATCGTGATTTTGATGGCATACACTGCTTTGTCTTTAGTTTTGCTAGGTCGTGGTGTCTTTTGTGGTTGGCTCTGTCCGTTTGGGGCGCTTCAGGAACTGCTTGGCGAATTGGCTAGGTTTTTTAGAGTTCCGCAGCTAACACTAAATTTCACCCTCAATGAAAGTTTGTGGGCTATCAAATATCTGGTTG
>CAZSYW010000167.1:0-5399 GCA_964611315.1 uncultured Rhodospirillaceae bacterium | reverse complement strand
GGGAAGCGTCTCCTATAAATTTCTGTGACTAGAAAACGATTGCCATCACGAAAAACCTGCAATGTTCGGGTATCGAAGTTTACAATCGAATCCAAAATCACACGCCTCTCGTTTAAGTTCTAATTAAAAGCGGGCATCTTGCCGTCCATGGTCCCCCAATGCGCTTCGTGAGCGTTTTTAGTACTGGCCCTGCAGCTTCAGGCCGAAAACGTGCTGGCCGTACATCGACATGACTGCATCGAAATTTAGGCTGATGTGATGGGCGATCGCACCGACATCGCGCCAGGCGCGTTGCACCGGGTGGTGATGGTGCAGGCACCGACCACCGACGGCATCGAAGATTAAGTTCATCGCCGTCTGGGCCTCGTGGGTGATGAAAGACTGGGTGCGCCGGTTGCGCAGCCGCGTGGACATCGAGGTCTTACCATCGCGCCGGACTTCGGCCTCGGCCTCCAAGACGTCGCGGTGAGCCAAAACCCGGCAGGCATCGATCCGGGCCGCGGCCTCGCCGATACGCTTCTGAATAGTTTGGAAATCGGCGATCTTACTGCCGCCCAGCACCACCGCGCCGTGGGTCTCCCGCGCCCGGTTCTCCTCGATGAACCCCTCGAGCGCACCCGCCGCGGCCGCGACCGCTGGCATCGCCAAGGCGAACGGAACGTTGGTCAGAAGCGAGATCCGGTAGAGCGGGTTGGTGTTGGCCCGCGCGCCCGGACCGTTGGAGCCGACCGCATCAGGGAAGCTCAACACCCGGTGTTCGGGCACGAAGGTGTCATCGACGAGCACGTCGAAACTGCCGGTGCCAGACTGGCCGACGGTTTTCCAACTGTCCCAATCGATCCTGTAGTCCTCCTTGGGTACCAGGGTGAAGCAGGGCGCCAGCGCGCCGTCGGGGCCGATCGGCAGCATTGCCCCGCACAGGTTCCAGTCCGCACCAGGCACGCCCGATGAGAACGGGAACCGCCCGGACAGGCGAAACCCGCCGGCGACAGCGCTTCCCTTGCCGACCGGTGCATAGGAGCCTGAAATGAAGGCGCCGGGATTGGTGCCCCACATCTCGTCCTGGGCCTCTTTGGGGAACAGGCCGCCGAGCCAGTTATGAGCGATGTAAAGGCCGCAGACCCAGGCTGAAGAGGCGCAGACCTTGCCCAGGACGAAGCTCGTCTCGAGCATCACTGCAAACCCCATTTCGTAGCCGCCATATGCCGCCGGCAGTAGAGTCTTGTGGAGGTCGGTCGCCCGGAACGCGGCGACAGTCTCCTCGGGTACTTGGCAGGCCGCTTCGGTCTCGGTGGCCCGCGCGGTAACGTCGACGACCAGCTCGGTCGCGCGCGCGACAAGGTCTTCGTAGGATGGGATCCCATCGTCGGTTGCGAAGGTTTGTGCGGTGCTCAATTCATTCACCCTCCCATTGGGCTTATTAGTTAATATATAAAATTATTTCTAAATGGTCCTTAAGTTAACTCTTCTATAACCCGTAACAAGTCTTTTCCTATATCACTTACGGACTTTTCATCTTATCACTCTTTAAAGAGAATTGGAGGAGTAAGTCTGTATATGGATCCTTCAAATAAGCTTGAGATAGTTCTTTTCTCCTACTCGATGACACACCACCATCACGGTCTGGTTCTTTGCTATCTTGGCAAGTTCTCTGGTGGACATACTCTTGGACCGTTTAGACCTTTTGTTGGGTGACGGCTGATGAAGAGTGAAAGCAATAAATTTGAAAATTGCGGGCTTGGGATGCGGCCCGTAGCCGCCATAAGAAAGGCATTATCTTGGAAAAGAATACCCAAGTATCGGTAATTGAGTTATAGTAGTAAGCCCGTGAATTCATTTATTCATCTGGCAACAATATGGGAGGCGTTAAAGCCATGTTTCGATTTATATATGTATTAGTAAGCGCCGTGGTGTTTATTTTTGGCACCGGCATCGCACAAGCTCAAACGGTTGGTTTTGCAACCCTTCCACCTGGAGCTATAAACAATATCACCGTCCAGGTGATGTCAAAGGTTGTGCAAAAAAATTCTACGCTAAGGATGCGCGTTCTCCCATTTCGAGGTGGTGAGGCTGTCACTCGGGCAGTTAATACAAAAAAGGCCGAGTTCGGTATAACCGAAGTGGCTAGCTTGACAGCAGCGCTAACCGGTCTGGCTGGGACTGAGTACGACGGCGAACCAACTAAAAACCTACGCGTCGCGCTTAGGTTGAGGCCCATATTGATCGGTATGTTTGTGCTCAAGGATTCACCGATCAAGGCGGTCATCGACATCAAGGGGAAGCGGTACCCTTCCGGTTGGTCACAGTTTCCCAACGCCATTCCTTTGAGCCTCGGTATCATGGCAACGGAAGGGCTCTCCTTCAAAGACATCAAAGGTGTCCCAGTAACCAACATTATTCGTGGGGCAAACGATTTTAAAGCCGGGAAACTCGATATTGGTTTTTTTGCTTTAGGTGCACCTAAGATGGCGGAAGTGAATTCCGCGGTCGGCGGCATCCGCTGGCTCAATGTGCGCAACACACCGGAAACTCTAAAAGCCATGCGGGCGGTACGACCAGACTACTATATAGCGACGGCTAAACCGAGCCCGATCATGGCTGGTATCTCCTCACCGACAAACGTCCTGGCCGTCGATACAGTCATCTTTGTGGGAACTCACGTTGCAGCTTCGGTCGTTGAAGAGTTTGTGGCTGCGGTATTTGCTAACAAAAGCCAACTGGTCAAGGGCCATCCACTGTTTCGCGCTTACAATCCAAAATTGATGGGTAAACAGTTTAAGACTGCTAAGTATCACCCGGGCGCTATCAGTTTCTATAAGAAAAAGGGGATTTGGTCCGGAAGCTAAACTTCCCTACGACTGATTTGGATGGCCGACGACGTCGAAACAAGGCTGCCACCGCCGGTTTCACCGGTGGTAGTACGTTTGCGCCCGGTTCTTGCTGTAATGCTTACCGTAGGGTCGTTGGCTTGGTCCGGAGATGTCTACCGCGCCCTTGGACTGACGTTGTTCGTTGAACAATTTTTGTCGGCAATGTTAGGGCTAGCATTGGCACTCGTTTTTCTGCATTACCCAGCCCTCCGGGGAACGGAGCGAACTAGTCTTCCTTGGTATGATGTACTCGCCGTGTTCTCTGCAATTGCAGTGGGGACATATGCTTCCATCTTCTTTCCAGATATCAGTGAAAGAATGAACCGGAGCCCTCTTGACGCTTTAATCGTATCTGCGGTCTTTATCTTCCTGGGTATAGAGGGGTTGCGCCGAACCGCCGGCTATTCGCTCCTCGTAATAGTCCTGATTTTTGTAATTTTTGCTCTGATCGGTCATTTAGTACCAGGAGAGCTACAAACCCGCGAAGTCGAGCCGCTAGACCTTATCATATATCTGGGCCTTGATAGTAACGCCCTGTTGGGATTACCGATCGTAGTCGGCACTACCATAGTACTTACTTTCATTTTTTTCGGTCAGCTTCTTATAAAGTCTGGTGGATCACATTTCTTCAATGATATATCTTTGGTTCTCATGGGTCGCTACCGGGGTGGTTCAGCAAAGATTGCTATTACTGCATCCAGCCTGTTTGGATCAATTTCTGGCGTTGCCGTTTCCAACATCGTTGCTACCGGTGTGATCACAATACCATTGATGAAACGTGCTGGTTTTTCGCCCCGGCTTGCAGCCTCTATCGAAGCGGTGGCGTCAACCGGTGGACAGTTGATGCCGCCTGTTATGGGCGCAGTTGCCTTTCTCATGGCGGATTTCCTTGAGATGCCCTATCGCGAAATTGTTATCGCTGCTTTGGTACCGTCGCTCTTATATTACGTGGCACTTTTTATCCAGGCCGACCTAGAGGCTGCGCGTAATGGCATTGCGCGGGTTGAGGAAGATCAAATCCCGGAATTAATGGATGTGCTCCGTTTGGGTTGGCTGTTTATTCTCCCTTTTGTTGGATTAATCTACGCCTTGTTCTGGCTGAATTGGACAGCCGAGACCTCGGCTTTATTAGCTTCTGGGATTGTTCTCGTCGTTGGATTATTGTTCGGTTATAAAGGTAAGCGGATGTCCCTAATAGATATTTGGGATGCCCTAATCAGAACCGGCCTTTCTATCTTGGATATTCTGATGATCGTGGCTGGCGCCGGATTTATTATAGGCGTCCTGGGTATTACTGGTCTCGGCTTTGCCTTTACTTTTCTGATCGTTGAATTCGGTGGTGGCAACCTTTTCTTACTGCTCGTCGTTTCTGCCGTTCTATGCATCATCCTCGGCATGGGAATGCCGACCCTCGGCGTTTACGTATTGCTCGCCGTTATCGTTGCGCCCTCATTGGTGGAGGTTGGCATCACGCCCATTGCTGCTCATATGTTCATCCTGTATTTCGGCATGATGTCACTAATTACACCCCCGGTGGCGGTCGCCGCGTTTTTTGCCGCCTCGATAGCACAGGCTCCAGCGATGGGAACAGGTTGGACGTCCATGCGCTTTGGCTGGACCGCTTATGTGGTTCCGTTCCTATTCGTCTTTTCGCCGAGTTTATTGTTGCAGGGCGATGATTCTGTGACCTTGGCAGCAGATGTAGTGACGGCCGTATTCGGCGTCTGGTTGGTTTCTGCGGCGATGATCGGATATTTTATCAACGCTCTGAGCTTTGTCATGCGTGCCTTGGCTATCCTTGCTGGAATACTATTACTTATCCCCCAAGAGTTGGCGATAGGTACCGTCTGGACCGATATCCTTGGTGGAATACTGGCGTTAATTTTTATTGGATTTGATTGCTTAGTAACACAAAAAAGGAAAACTACTATTTCCGGCTGATGCTCCTTAATAAACCACCCCATTTAATGACTGGACCGAAATCCCTCAGAACTAAGTCCGACTTGAGGTAATTGAGATATTCCGAAAGGGTTGGCTTGATCAGGCAATTTATGGAGTGTTAATCATGATATGTATGGTAATAAAGGCATAAAACTGAGGAGGTTTAATTATTGTAAGTGGTCAGTTTGATAACGGCAAATCAAGCTCAGGATTGTGTCTTAACAGAGTAATAACACGGGAGCTCATAAAAGCTGCTTCCAGGAGAACATCATGAAATTAGCGCATTTTGCACACGTCTGGGGCAAGCCCGGCATGACGCCCCATGACCGGTACGAACAGCTATGGAGAGAACTTGAATTATGTGACGTCCTGGGGTTTGATTATGGTTTTTGCGTGGAACACCATTTCACTCCCCATGAAAGTTGGATGTCAGCGCCCAGTCTTTATACGGTTGGTGCGGGGGCTCGGACCAAAAACCTGCGTGTTGGCCCCATGGGTTACGTTGTGCCGTTATATAATTCCCTACGTCTTGCCGAAGAGATCGCAATAATCGATCAGATGCTTGACGGACGTTTGGAGGTCGGTTTG
>CAZSYW010000166.1:0-5429 GCA_964611315.1 uncultured Rhodospirillaceae bacterium | reverse complement strand
GCCTATATGCCGACCAAGGGCGATAGAGGCCTAGATATGATGCTCCGAACCTGCACCGTGCAGGTTAACCTGGACTTTGCATCAGAAGCAGACATGGTGAAAAAATTTCGGGTTGCGCTTGCCCTTCAGCCAATAGCGACCGCCTTGTTTGCTAACTCTCCTTTCGTGGATGGAAAACCGAGTGGTTTTATGAGCACTCGATCGGAAGCCTGGTTTGGTACTGATCCAGATCGCTGCGAAATACCCAGTTTTGTATTTGAGGACGGGATGAGTTTTGAACGTTACGCCGATTTCGCACTGGATGTTCCTATGTATTTTGTTCACCGGGATGATGATTATATCGACGTGAGTGGTCAGTCATTTCGAGACTTTCTAGCGGGGGAACTACCAGGTTTACCCGGGGAACGCCCGACTTTTGGGGACTGGTCCGATCATCTGACAACTATTTTTACTGAGGTTCGGCTTAAGCAATTCTTGGAAATGCGCGGAGCCGATGCCGGGCCTTGGAACAGACTGTGTGCGTTGCCGGCACTATGGGTCGGAATGCTTTACGATTCGTCTTCGCTCGACGCTGCTGCGGAACTGGTTAGGGATTGGAAGTACGAAGAAATCGTTGAGCTGAGATCGAGTGTTGCACGGGAGGGCCTTAAGGCTATTGTTGGAGGTGCTTCAGTAAGTGATATTGCCGGGGAGATGGTTGATATTGCGTCGGAAGGTCTCAGGCGCCGCGGACGTTTAGACGGTGCTGGCAGTGATGAAACAGGTTTTTTGATGCCGCTGCGAGGTGTTGTCCAGTCAGGAACCACGCTGAGTCAGGAACTACTTGAGGCTTTCCAGGGGCGTTGGAATAAATCGGTCGATCCTTTATTCGCAGAGTTCTCATATTAACCGAGTTAACTTGTTTTCTGTGTGGATTATCGGGATCGTTATTGCCTTGTAAGGTTGTTCCAGGATTGCCGGGTGCTCCAAGAAGTGCTGAGCTTTTTACCTGAAACAGTGACCAAGGGGAGGTAAGTGTGGCGAAAGATATTAATATTGAGTTTACGCGATTTTCGGCTTTCTACTCCCCCCTTATTTTGACGATGGCTGGCGGGTTTTTACGACAAGAAGGTCTTAAATCTGAATACACTGTTTCGGCACACGGCACCTCGGCGATAGCCTCTTTGATTGATGGTTCTGTCCACGTCGCTCAATCTGCCCCGTCACAAGCCTTCACTAGTCTTGAGAAAGGGGTGACTCCCCCGGTCACTCACTTTGCGCAAATCAACGAAATGGATGGGTTTTTTTTAAGCGGCAGAACCCATGACCCAGATTTTTTTTGGTCGAAGCTGGCCGGGAAAAAAGTGCTGGTAGATCATGGGGGGCAGCCTTTAGCCATGTTCAAGTATGCTTGTCTCAAAGAGGGTGTGCATTTTTCTGATATCGTCGTAATTGATAACGGTTCAACTGAGGAAATGATGGACGCGTTTCGGAAGGGAGACGCAGACTATATTCACGCACAAGGTCCTGCTCCACAGCAGTTAGCAAAAGATGGTGTGGGTCACGTGGTTGCCTCGGTCGGTGAAGCAATTGGCCCCTGCGCGTTTTCGAGTTTGGCCGCGACGCGTGATTGGTTGGGTGGAGAGATGGCTCCTGCCTTCATGCGAGCTTACCGGAACGCTCGTCAATTTATTAACACGGCGCCCGCATCTGAAATTGCGGAGATAGAAAGGGATTATTTCCCCTCTGTAGACGTGGATGTGCTTGCTGAAACCATCGAATTTTATAAAAGGCTAGGTTGTTGGACGCCGCACGTGGAAATTACGCATGAGGCGTTTGAGGTGTCCCTTGATATATTCTTGCACGCTGGCATCCTGACTAAGCGGCATGCCTATGAGTTAGCGATTTCGGCGCCGCCAACCACATAGACATTTCCATGAGTTTGCATTGCTCTACGTATAAACATAGATGAGCATGAACTTATTCAAATAGTGCGTCAGTGAATAATTAAGCAAACTCATTCCTTTACTCGAGAGCCTCGGTGCCCCCTACAGTGAGCCCATCAATCAGTAAGGTAGGCTGTCCCACGCCCACTGGCACTCCTTGTCCATTTTTTCCGCAGGTCCCAATCCCCGGGTCAAGCTCCATGTCATTGCCAACAGCTTTTACCTTTTTCAGTACTTCAAATCCGCTTCCGATAAGGGTCGCCCCCTTGACCGGTGTGCCTACTGTTCCGTCTTCAATTTTGTAGGCCTCCGAAGCAGAAAATACAAATTTGCCATTGGTGATATCAACCTGGCCACCGCCAAAATTCACCGCGTAAAGCCCATTCTTGACTGAATGCAAAATGTCTTCAGGTTGGTCTTCACCGGCGCGCATAATCGTATTACGCATACGTGGCATTGGCTGATGTGCAAAACTCTGGCGTCGTCCATTGCCCGTTGATCGTGTTCCCATCAGCCGCGCATTCATGCGGTCTTGCATATACGCGACCAGTATGCCGTCCTCTATGAGAGTTGTTGATTGAGTAGGTGTGCCTTCATCATCGATGGAAAGTGATCCGCGGCGGTTGGCAAGTACACCGTCGTCCAAAACCGTAACTCCGGGTGCAGCCACCCTCGTCCCCATCAATTCGGAAAATACGCTTGTCTTCTTTCTGTTAAAGTCGCCTTCAAGACCATGCCCAATGGCCTCGTGCAACAAAATGCCAGGCCAGCCTGGTCCGAGTACAACCTGCATTTCACCCGCCGGTGCGGGCCCAGCCTCTAATAATGTAAGTGCTTGGCGCAAAGCTTCATCGACGTGACCTTGCCAAGTCTCGGGCGCGATAAGTAAGTCGTATCCGAACCTTCCTCCGGAGCCGTAGCTTCCGCTCTCCATGCGCTCGTTGTCACCGATAACAACTGTCACGCTTAGGCGGACGAGAGGTCGGATGTCGCCAGAGAGTTCACCCTCCGATCTCATAATTTCAACTGCCTGCCAGTTTCCAGTGAGCGACGCCATTACCTGGCGCACGCGCGGGTCTTTGGCGCGGGCATACGCGTCAATATCTTGCAACAAGGCAACTTTAGTTTCGAACGGTGTTTCCAAGAGTGGGTTTTCGTCTACGTAAAGTTTTTGGTTTGTGGCGGCAGGAGCTATTTCAGTTTGCCCCATTGATCCGGACCGAACGGCCTTTACGGTGTCGCTTGCCCGTCGAATTGCATCTTCGCTTAATTCCGATGCATGACCATATCCCGTTGCTTCTCCCGAGACCCCACGTAAGCCGAATCCTTGTGAAGTATCAAAACTCGCAGCTTTGAGTTTGCCGTCGTCGAATGAAAAGCTTTCCGACTGACGGTATTCCAAAAACAACTCGCCATCATCTGCGCCGTGTAGAGCGTCGTTTACGATCTGCTGTACTCTCCCCATATCTAAATCGGTACGGTCAAAAAACAATTTGTTGAGTTGGGTAATATCAGTCATTAAAGGGGCCCTAGGTTCATGGGATCATTTTTGCTACGAGCTAGCTACTTAGTTTGTACCTCAACAACTTGTGGTAGCCAACAAAACGATGTCTTTGGATAAGCCTAAACCTCCGACTACAGTTGTAGATGGTGTAATCTTCGACTTAAATCGGGCGATTCCCGCGATTGGCACCGTTATTATGGGGCCGGAGGCTGGTGCCAGAGCCGTCCTCACTATGCCGACCTTTGATGGGTGTGATCCGGTCCCAGCCAAGCGGCTGTCACAGATTGCGAGAAATTCTTCCCAGTCTTGGCTCTGCCTGGCTGTTAGTCTTGATTATGCGCCGATCCGGCGAACCTGGGGAGAGGTCGCGGGGTGGTCAACGCCTTTGATCGATTTTCCCGCATTTAAGGAACAGTTTGGGGTGTTTGCGCCGCGCATCGGTCTTTTCGTGCCGGCCTTGTTTATAATAGACGCCTCCAACCACCTGCTTTACGTGGATGTGCCACCTGTTCTTGATGAAAATGTTGACTTCGACGCAGCCTCTAAAGTGCTGTTACGCTAGTGTCCGATTAACTCGAAATTGGGTGAGTGATGATGACTTTGCCTTTAGAAAACTCCGTGAAATTTGGTGTGCAGACAATTTACCGTCGGACGGAACCTGCTGTGGGCCCATGGGCGCCGGATGTAAAGGATGCGCGGCGTCTTATTCGATTGATCGATGACTTGGGGTACGATTCAGTGTGGGTTGGAGACCATGTTGCATTTGCAATTCCCATACTTGATTCCATCACCCAATTGTCTTGGGCGTGCGCACAAAGCGAACGTCTCACTTTCGGGACAGGTGTTTATCTGCTTCCTCTACGCCACCCGACGCCAGTGGCTAAAGTGATCTCAACCCTTGATCATCTTTGCGGAGGCAAGCTTATTTTTGGCGTTGGTGTTGGTGGGGAGTTTCCAAATGAATTTGAGGCGTGCGGTATACCGGTAAATGAACGCGGAGCGCGCTTGAATGAAGGTATAGAGGTATTAAGGAAGCTATGGCATGGAGGAAAAGTCAGTAACGACGGAAGATTTTACCCATTCCCCGACGTTGAACTGCTACCAACGCCATTTCAGAAAGGTGGTCCGCCAATTTGGTGTGGCGGAAGATCAGATGGAGCCCTCACTCGTGCCGGTAAACTGTGTGATGGCTATATCTCATATGTTGTGACTCCCGAAATGTTTAAGGAAGCTATGGAAAAAATAAACGTCGCTGCGGAGTCTGTTGGCCGTGATATAGCAACGTACGGCACCGCGCACCTTTTGTTTTTACGTGTCGACGATAGTTACGAGGCAGCATTGGACGCTGCTGCTGAAGCGTTGAGTGTGCGCTACGCTATGGATTTTCGTCGGCCGGCAGAAAAGTATTGTGCTCTCGGTGCGCCCGCAGATATAGCTGCTAAAATAGATTCCTTCAAAGCTGCAGGGGTGCGCCATTTCGTGCTTGATTTTGTTGGTCCTTACGAGCAACGGGCACGACAAATAGAGCGCTTTGCCAAAGAAGTGCGTCCGTTGTTGGGCGTGGATTAGGGGGGTCTCATTCCGTGGCATCTCGGGGGAAATTTTTAGGCCAGTCAATTGAGCGAGTAGAAGACGCTGCACTTTTAATGGGGCGTGGCGACCCAAATCGCATCCTTCTCGTAGGCACG
Organism: uncultured Rhodospirillaceae bacterium; assembly: GCA_964611315.1. Lineage (GTDB taxonomy): Bacteria > Pseudomonadota > Alphaproteobacteria > UBA7887 > UBA7887. Next base: position 312 of record CAZSYW010000166.1, on the reverse strand, counting down.
TCAGGCGGAGGTTACATGAGCCTGTTGATGGCGGGACGCGCGCCTGATCTATGGGCCGGGGTATCCGCTTGGGTACCGATCTCCGATCTTTCCGCTTGGCATTCCGAATGCAAGGCAAAGGGCCTCAAGTACTACCGAGAAATCGAAAGTTCATGCGGAGGAGCACTGGGCAAGTCCAAGGAAGTGGACGCCCAGTACCGACAGCGATCCCCCTTGACTCACCTCCCAAAGGCCAAGGGCAAGGTAGCTTTAGATGACAACGCGGGCATCTTCGACGGACACAAGGGCAGCGTACCGGTCAGCCACAGCTTG
>CAZSYW010000165.1:0-5479 GCA_964611315.1 uncultured Rhodospirillaceae bacterium | reverse complement strand
CGACACGTTGCTTCTGGCGCGCCAAAAATTTCCTGGGTCTCCTGCCAGTTTGGATGCGCTGTGCAAGAGGTTTTCAATTAATAACTCGATGAGGGAAAAGCACGGTGCGCTCCTGGACGCTGATCTGTTGGCACAGGTTTATGTTGAGCTAATTGGCGCGCGTCAGCCCACCTTGGGGTTCGCCACGGAATCGCTTGATAGTCTGGGCGGAGGACAAACCCGCCGTATTCCTCGTGTTCCCCGCGAACACGTGCCGAGCGAAGCCGAGGTTACGAGGCATAAAGCGCTTTTGGCAAAACTTCGGAAGCCAATTTGGTTGTCTTGACCTCTGACAGAACGATTTCAACTTTTGTCTCCAGATGGCTGTTTTTCGTTGGCAGTCTGGGAGCGCCGTTGCAGGTACATTTGCGCAAAGTCCATCGGTTCTATCATGAGTGGTGGGTAACCACCGTCGCGTGTGCAGTCAGCAATTATACGACGCGCGAATGGAAACAAAAGACGCGGGCACTCAATCATCACGACTGGTTCAATCTGCTCAGGGGTTACTCCTGAAATTTTAAACGTTCCCCCGTACACTAGCTCTACTAAGAAAAGCAACTCTTCGCTCACCGTCGCTTTCGCCGTGATATTCAGTTGTACTTCGTGACCGTTATCCGGAGCGGGTTTACCATTAACAGAGATAGAAATATCAATTTTTGGGGGGCTCTCGGCTTGAAACTGCTTGCCTGCGTTCGGGTTTTCGAAGGAAAGATCTTTAATGAACTGGCCGTTCGACGTGATGCTGCGTTTCTGAACTGCTTTTTCAGTATTTCCGTTCGCGTCTTTGCCATTGCTTTCTAGGTCGTCCGATGAGTCCGACATAACTATCTCCGTTGAGCGGTGTAAACAGACGTTCGCTAGCATGTATAAAGTGAAGTGACAACTGAATGTACTAAAAGGCAAAATGTTGTCTTTCCGGAGCTAGGTCTTGTCTCTCGAGGGTAGTGGCCCCATGTGACCCTAGTGATTAATTTTCTCAGGTCTGGACCCGACACCGACAAGGCACTAAAGTTCCTTCGGGTCGGTGGACCCCCGTTCGCAATCTTTAGTCGCATAGATCGACGTCGCTATGAATAACGGACTGCAATTTCTAGACATTCTTATATTTGCGATGGTCGCAGGATTCCTATTGCTACGACTCCATCGCGCGCTTGGACGACGGACCGGCAACGAGCAGCCTCCTTCTTTTTTACAGGACAATGAGGAGGCCCAGGATAGGGTTGTAAATATGCCCCTTCCCGGGGCTGAGGCAGGGGGACGAGGCGAGGAGGCGACAAAGGATAAGGTCCCCGGCTTGACGGAAATGAAGGCTGCTAATCCAAACTTTGATGATGGAACTTTCTTGGATGGTGCAGGAGACGCTTTCGAAATTATACTCGCGGCCTTCGCCAAGGGAGACAAACGTGAATTAAGGGGGTTGCTGGACGACACCACATATCAAAGTTTTGTCGATGAAATCGAGCGGAGAGAGGGTGCTGGAGAGCGACTTGAAACGACGTTGGTGTCGGTGAAGGATGCCGTGATAACTGAGGCTCAAATGGCAGGTCTTAGTGCTCGGGTCACAGTTAAGTTTGCCAGTGAGCAGGTAAACGTAACTTATAATGAGGCGGATGAAGTTGTGGCAGGTGATGCCTCTCGCGTTGCTAATATCAACGATGTTTGGACATTTGCCCGGGACGTCCGATCAAGAGACCCAAATTGGCAGTTGGTTGGAACTCGAGCCGTTGATTAGTTACGCATAGACGCGGTCCGCGCTGTCTGTATGGATTTAAAGAGAGATAGATGGGTCGTGGTTGTGGCGATGGGGTGCCTCCTCACCTTAGTTGCCGGCGCATTCACTTTGGCTATTTCTTTGGTGCCGCCAGTGGACACACGGACCTTTGGAGTCGCTCAAGTCAGTTACAGGCACCTGAATGGCTGGACATCTGACCTCCACGGTCAAGCGCTGGAGGTTTTACGTCGATCGTGTGTGGTGTTGGGGCGCAAACCGCCGACACAGCCCATGGGCCCGAATGCGTTTGCTGGACATGTTGGCGACTGGCGTGAGCCTTGTGCGGCTTCCAAGTTTATTGATTCAAGGGATCATGAGGCGTCGCGCCAGTTCTTCGAAACCTGGTTTGAACCGTTTTTGGTCAGCGCCAATGGCGACAACACCGGTCTTTTTACCGGCTACTATGAGCCCACTCTGAGTGGTTCACTGACGTCGAGCGCCGAATACAGGACGCCTTTGTTTGCACCCCCGCAGGACTTGGTTACTGTGAAACTGGGGGAGTTCAGCAGAGAATGGATAGGCGAAACAATCTCAGGTCAAATTATTGACGGAAAGCTTCGGCCTTATGCTACGCGGGCTGAGATCATGGCAGGCGCGCTTGGCGGCAAGGGGCTCGAGTTAGTTTGGGTCAACGATCCGATAGATGCTTTCTTTTTGCATATACAAGGGTCCGGACAAATTGTGCTACCGGACGGTCGGACCGTACGTCTAGGCTATGCAAGTCAGAACGGGCACCCCTACACGTCTATCGGTCGAGAGCTGGTCCGGGAAGGTGTACTATCCCGGGAAGCAGTGACCATGCAGTCTATACGGGCGTGGTTGAGGTCCAACCCGGACCTCGGACGGGAAATGATTAACAGGAATGCGTCGTTCGTGTTTTTCCGCATTAATGACCGAGACGGTCCAATTGGCGCTCAGAATGTCGTTCTGACACCGGAGCGATCCCTTGCGGTCGATCGTCGTTTCGTCCCTCTTGGAGTTCCTTTGTGGCTTGAAACGAAGGCGCCTACAGCAAAAGGAGAGGACAAAATATGGCACCGCCTGATGGTTGCTCAGGATACAGGAGGAGCGATCCGCGGGCCCGTGCGTGGAGATGTGTTCTGGGGCGCAGGTGCTGAGGCAGCCGAGGTGGCAGGACGCATGAAGCACAGCGGGCGCTACTATATACTCCTGCCACGCGCCCTTTCTCACAACCTTTAACTCTGTTTCATGAAAACGGGCCCATGCTTGCAGGTTCCAGAAAGAGCGTTTTTTAGTTAAATGTATGGTAGACCAGTCCAAGAGTAGAGGCAGATTGTATCGGAAAACACCCGCTGCATAGAGTAGATTTGGCGTTACCACTCAATCTATAATTCAGGCACTTTCGATCATGTGCCTTCGTGGTGAGATTTGATGACACAACCCTATGACCGCAAAACGGGCTCGTCGAAAGGTCTAAGTGGAAAGGACATAGAACTTTGGCGAGCAGTCACGCAAAACGATGATGTTCTAGCGGGTCGTGGCTATAGCGTGGTTACCGAGAGTCCAGGTAATGCGGGAAAGAAACGGAAGGAAGCAGCCAGAAGCACTGGTGCGCTAGGCGAGGTTAAGTTATCTCGAGTACGCCCAAAGGAAGGTCCAATGGGAGCTGGCCTCGAGAGACGTACCGCACAGAAGTTGAGACGCGGGCAAATCCCCATTGATGCGAGCTTAGATCTCCATGGCATGACCCAGTCCGAGGCATATGGGGCGCTCCGCGCTGCCCTACAGAGGTCACAAGCAGTTGGTCATCGTTGCTTATTAGTGATTACCGGGAAAGGCACGGGGCGAGCAAATAGTGGTATCCTCAAACTCATGGTTCCACAATGGCTCGATCAATCGATAAACAGAAATCGCGTGCTTGCGTTTAAGACTGCTCAGCCGCAACATGGTGGGACAGGTGCGATTTACGTCTTGCTGCGGAGGCAGCGATGACGTCGTAATTCAAAAATAGAAGAGATATCCGGACACGGCTTCCACGTTACTAAAGAATAAATTTACTAAGATCCGCATTGCAGACGAGATCCCCGATATTTTCATGCACGAACTGTTCATCAACTACAAGAGTTGATCCTGCACGATCGGTTGCACTAAAACTTATTTCCTCGAGTAGTCGCTCCATTACAGTGTGAAGCCGGCGCGCACCAATATTTTCCACTCCAAGATTCACCTCATTCGCCAAAGTGGCTATCGCGTTGATACCTTCGTCAGTGAAATTGATTGTCACTTCCTCAGTTGCCATGAGTGCTGAATATTGGCGCGGGAGGCTATTTTCCGGCTCCTTGAGGATACAAACTAGATCGTCTCGGTCCAAGGGCTGTAACTCCACGCGAATAGGCAGCCGGCCCTGCAGCTCCGGCAGTAAATCTGAGGGCTTTGCAGTGTGGAATGCTCCTGACGCAATGAACAAAATGTGGTCGGTGCGAACTTGCCCGTGCTTGGTGGCTACGACTGTCCCTTCGATTAGGGGCAGCAGGTCCCTTTGGACACCTTCCCGACTAACTTCTGCACCCACACGTTCGGAGCGAGCACAAATTTTGTCTAGTTCGTCAAGAAATACGATACCTGTTTCTTCGACTGCGTTGAGTGCTTCACGGAGCAGTTTTTCTTCGTCAATAAGTTTGTCACTTTCCTCTGCGATCAAGACCTCATAACTTTCGGACACGGAAAGTTTTCGTTCCTGGGTTCGTCCACCCAATGCTTTTCCTAGCATTTCATTCAAATTAATCATTCCCATTTGGGCGCCGGGCATGCCAGGTATGTCCATTGTTGGCAGGCCGGGAACGTTAGTTTCTTGCACCTCTAGCTTGATTTCCCGTTCGTCGAGATCCCCATTACGTAGCATTTGCCGAAATTTTTGCCGAGTGTCGTCTCCGGCTTTTTCACCCACAAGAGCTTGCAGAACTCTTTCTTCGGCTGCACTATGGGCGCGTGCTTCCACTTCTTTGCGCATGCGCTCGCGAGCCATGTTGAGTGCAATTTCCACGAGATCGCGGACAATTGATTCTACATCTCTTCCAACGTAACCGACTTCTGTGAACTTTGTTGCCTCCACTTTAATAAACGGGGCCTGTGCCAGGCGCGCGACGCGTCTTGCTATCTCTGTTTTTCCAACTCCAGTGGGACCTATCATTAGGATGTTTTTTGGCAACACTTCTTCGCGGAGGTCGTCCGATAGTTGCTGACGCCTCCAGCGATTCCGCAGAGCGATTGCCACAGCTCGTTTTGCATCGCTTTGGCCGACGATAAACCGATCCAATTCCGAGACAATTTCCCGTGGTGTGAACGCGCTCATGACTGGGAATCCAAAGTACTGATAGTTTCCATAATCACATTTTCGTTCGTGTAAATACAAATTTTGGCAGCAATGGACATTGCCTTTCGAGCGACGGCTTCTGCATCTAACTCCTCAATCTCTATAAGTGCCCGCGCCGCGGCCAGCGCATATGCGCCGCCGGAGCCAAGCCCAATAATCCCGTCTTCCGGTTCGAGTACGTCGCCGTTACCTGATAGCATTAAGGAAGTTTGGGCGTCAGATACGGCCATCATGGCTTCTAACCTGCGTAAATAACGATCGGTCCGCCAGTCTTTCGCGAGCTCCACACATGCCCGGGTCAGCTGTGCCGGATACTGTTCCAATTTACCCTCTAG
>CAZSYW010000164.1:0-5537 GCA_964611315.1 uncultured Rhodospirillaceae bacterium | reverse complement strand
AGTCCACCGCCACTAGTCTCAGGGATGAGTTGGAAAGTCTGAGATTTGAAAAGGACGCCGCGGTCCAGCAGGCCGTTCAGCGCTCCGCCGACGAAATCAAACAGCTTAAGTCCACCGCCACTAGTCTCAGGGATGAGTTGGAAAGTCTGAGATTTGAAAAGGATGCCGCGGTCCAGCAAGCCGTTCAGCAATCAGTTGATGAAATTTCACAGCTTAAAGATACTTTATCCAATCTGAGACAAAGTTTGGAAAGCCAAAAATTCGATTTCGAAGCTTTATTACAGCAGCAAAAAAAAGAAAATGTGGATGAAAATAGCCAGTTAAAGAAAACTATAGAAACGCTCCGCGCGCAATTGGAGAAGTAAAATGCCAAATGAGATTAGTAACAAAGCCAAAACCAAATCCCGAAAAAACAATTCCTCAGAGATGAGTAAGTCAAACAGCAATGCCGATTTGGCTATCAGGTTTGAGCGCCTGCAAAGCAAACTTAATCAAACTGAAATGTTACTTTCGGTTACACAGAAAATTGCAGGACTAAAAAACCTGAGTGAAATTCTATGGACATTGATTGAAATGACTACAAATGAGCTTGGGGCTGATCGTGGTAGTTTGTTTCTCAATGACCCACTAACGGGTGAATTATATTCACGTGTAGCCCAAGGGGAGTTAACCCGAGAAATACGTATACTCAATACAACTGGCATTGCCGGCGCAATATTCCAAAATGGCGAGGGCGAAATTATCCATGATGCTTATGCCGATGACCGTTTTAACAAGAGCATCGATGAGCAAACAGGGTATGTTACAAAAAATATAGTATGTGCACCCGTAAGAACGGTTCGCAATGACGTTATAGGTGTAATACAAATTCTCAATAAGAAAAAAGGTCGATTTACAAAGGAAGACCTGGAGATCGTCGAGGCTATCACCTCACAGGCAGCCGTCTCTCTCCAAAACGCCCAAGGTGTGGAGGAGATGGTAAAAGCCCGCGAAAAAGAAATGCAATTTCTTGATATCGTTTCTGACGTAACAGCCGAAATCGATTTGGGTTCCCTATTGCAACGGGTTATGGTGGAAGCGACCCGTATGCTAAACGCAGACCGTTCCACATTATTTTTAAATGACGAAAAAACCGATGAGTTGTTTTCCCGTGTGGCCATGGGAGATGGCATAGGTGAAATCCGATTGCCAAACTCGGCCGGAATCGCAGGTGCTGTATTCACTTCGCGAGAAACTGTAAATATCCCATATGCATATGCTGACCTACGCTTTAACCCGGGATTTGATAAGCAAACCGGATATTTTACCCGCTCTATTCTTTGTGTTCCCATCATCAATAAGGATGGCAAGTGCATCGGTTGCACGCAGGCGCTAAATAAAAAGGGAGGTGGTTTTACTGATGAGGACGAATCTCGCCTCAAAGCCTTCACTCAGCAAGTAGCTATTGCTCTTGAAAACGCAAAGCTGTTTGAAGACGTGGCTAAAGAAAGAGCCTATAACCATAGTATGCTCACTAGTATGTCCAACGCCGTTATCACAATTAACGACGAGGGAAAAATCATCACCTGTAATAAAGCTGGGCTGAAGATCCTAAAGATTCGATCGGCAGATATTATTGGCAAAACGTCAGAGGAGTTTTTCACCAATGGCCGGTCTTGGATACTGGAGAAAATCAAAGAATGCGAAGAATCGTTAGAAGATAACGTCTTGATGGATACCGAGTTTGAAGTCGGCAGCGAAGAGGATGACAATTTAGAGACAGTTTCTGCAAATGTCAGCTTTTTACCTCTAGAAAACCAAGACCCTGACGGCCGCATGGATCAAAGTGAATCCCATTTGGGAACATTAATCATGGTTGAGGACATTTCCGATGAGAAACGGATGAAGTCAACGATGTCTAGGTATATTGACCCAGGGATTGCAGATCAACTTCTTGGCGACGGCACGGACATAATGGGTGGGCAAGACACGGCGGCAACTTTATTATTTTCTGACGTGAGGGGCTTTACTACTATAACAGAAACACTAGGCGCTCAGGGCACAGTAAGCCTACTAAACGAGTATTTTGATATCATGGTAGAAGCGATATCAGAACAAGGTGGAATGGTAGACAAATTTATTGGCGACGCGATCATGGCGGCTTTCGGTATACCAGTCGGACATGATGATGATGAAGACCGTGGTGTTCGCGCAGGAATAAATATGATCTCTCGATTGTGGGAGTGGAACGTTGAGCGTGAAAAAGAGGGCAAAATGCCCGTTGATATGGGCCTTGGCCTAAACACAGATAGCATAGTCGCTGGTAACATCGGCTCTTCAAAACGCATGGATTACACGATGATTGGAGACGGCGTAAATTTAGCCGCTCGATTGGAAAGCGCATGCAAGCAGTATTCTGCTCGCATTTTGATAAGCGACTTCACCTATGCGAAATTAAAAGGGACCTATCAAATACGATATATTGACGACGTCGTTGTGAAGGGTAAGACCGAACCAGTTGGGGTGAGAGAGGTGCTCGACTACCACAATAAAGATACGTTCCCCAACTTAATGGATACCGTTAATCATTTCAACGAAGGTAGAGAACATTATAGAGGTGGAAATTGGGATAAAGCTACAAGGTCATTTAAAGAGTGTCTCAAAGCGAACTCGGAAGACAAATTGTCCCAAACCTACATTGAACGGTGTGATATTCTTAAGAAACAGAACCCCAAGGACTGGGACGGTGTTTGGGTCATGACTTCAAAATAACAGTCCTCCATAGTGAGAGCATCCCCGAGGACACCGAAAGCACATTGCAATTAGCAAAATTAATATAGACCCAACCTGGCGTTTGTCTTTCCCTCAATACCTGTAACTCTCTGATAAGATATTTTCGATTTGTTGTAAGGTATTTATGGAGCGAAAGTGCATTTCGGGGACGGCTGATTTGGGTTTCTCGAGCCAGATCTATTTGGGTCTTGCATCGGGGATTAGAGTTGAGGCAGCGAACTCACCTCTGTTGCGGAAGAATAGGGCGGATCCGCCTGTCACGACGTGGTCAATCCAAAGCACGCATGTAAATTCGCCTCGGCGGCTGTAGTTGCCCTCGTTGCGGTTTGCGCTGGCGTCAACGGTCATTCGGGAATGCGCAATTCCTTCCCCCTGGTAAACGAGATCCGCCAGAATTTAGACAGACAATAGCAACAAATACAAATTTGCCGTGCTCACAGAACCGTGGGGAGTTGCTCCTGGCATGGCAGGCGCTAAAGACCGAGCGCGAGCGCCTAACACTAGCCGGAAACACCGTCAATTTCGCATCAGAATATTTTTCAACCTCAAAAATAGTTGCTCTTGGCGGGTGGGGAATTGGTAATCTACGCAACGGATGCAGAAATCGAAACCGACAATGCAGGAACTGATTTTCTTCCGTCTTCTTCCACATATAGAAAGCAGTCTAGCAGTATTCGTTGACCCTGATCGGTTGCCTCAACGTCTCTGATATCTCCAGGGCATCCGAGGTTTTTGGAGACACCTTACAACAAATAGGCTCCGTCAGTTATCTCACCGGCTACCAAATTGGGTGAACTATTTCGTCGTGGCGATGAATACGCCGTCCCAGTCTTCCGGCGGCGGATCGATCTCGTAGGCGGCAATGCGTGTTTCATAAAGCTCGCACAAAACATCAAGATTGAAGCGCTCGCTAGCCGCCGCCTTGACTGCTAATACTGGCCCAATCTCCGTTTCTGCCGCTGCCTCTGCTACCGCACGCACTTTGTCTATCATTGCTCGCGCCTTATCCCAGGACTGATTTCGATATTCCTGAATCATTCCGGAGACAGCCTCTTGAACTTCAATAAAGGCAGGGTCTTGGGCAATGGCTTCATCGCCCATCAGTGCATAAATATCAAGGCCAACTGTCTTGCCCTTAACCTGAATTAGATCAAGCTCAATAGTAGCGAAATCCCGTACCTGCTGATACGTATTAGGCCCAAGAACTATATCTACCCCGTAAGTTTTTGACTGGCCTTCAAGTCGAGCGGCGGTGTTTACCGTGTCACCTAGGACTGAATAATCCATACGTTGAGCTGTGCCCATATTTCCCACAACGGCATCACCAGAATTGAGGCCGAGTCCCACCTTGAGATCTAAGTGTTTTCGCCCCTCCTCCTTAGCTTCTGCTTCCAACCGCTGATTCAATGGAGTCATGGCAGCGACCATCGCTAGTGCAGAGCGACAACCATCAATTGCGTGTTCAGAATCATCCAAGGGTGCATTCCAAAATGCCATAATGCAATCACCCATGTACTTGTCGATGGTACCCTTGCGCTCCAGGATGATGTCCGTCAACGGTGTCAGGAGTTTGTTGATCAGGACCGTCAGGCCCTCCGCATCAAACAACTCCGAAATGCTGGTGAAACCGCGCACGTCACAGAAGAGGAGCGTCATCTCCCGTTTAGAGCCTCCGAGGGTCAGGAGCGACGGATCCTCGACAACCTGTTCGACCATCGCCGGAGACAGATATTTAGAAAATGCATCTCGGGTCTGTCTGCGCTCAGCTTCTTCTGCTGCATAAGACGTATAAGTCAAGGTCATGTAGATCAAAAGTACTGTGAGGATACCAAAGGCGGCGTCGACTATCATTCTCTCTTCGCTAAAAACAAACCAAGAAGTGTAGCCTGAGCCGATACCAATGAATAAAAATGCAAGCAAACTCCATTTGGCACCTATCCACGGCACCAATATAATCATTAATATACCACCCAATAGAGCGATTGCCATTTCGACAACGTCAGAAAAATTCGGCCGCGTCAAAAACATACTATCCATTACGGATTCAATCAGCTGTGCATGTATTTCCACGCCAGGGATAAAACGTTCTGTTGGGACAGTTTTAATATCTAAAAGTCCGGCTGCAGAAGTCCCAATTAATGCCATTTTCCCTTTAATCAAATTTGGGTCAGCTTGACCTTTAAGCACATCGACTGCAGAAACATATTTTGATTTATCTGTATGACTAAAATATGGCCACATCCGCCCATTCTTGTCGGTTGGTACTTTGAGCTTTTTTGCAATAATTACTTCACTAATACCGGCTAGATCACCTTTTGCTATTACGCCCCTACGTCCCGAATAAACTCTCATAACCTCGATAGCCAACGTAGGGTATAGTTTTTTTCCCTCCCTAAAAAATGCGGGAACACGGCGAACAATTCCATCTACCTCTGGTGCAAGGTTTAGAAGACCATGACCAGCCGCATGCTTTTCAATTGGCAACACATTCCTCAAAAGGCCTGGAAATGCCGGGACCCAAACATAGGGTTTGGGCGCCCCTCTCATTTGTCGTTGGTAAACCTTCGACTTGAGAGGTTTTCGATCTAAATATTTGCGTTTTTCATTGAGTCCGCTTTGCCCAACAACTACTCCATAGCCTTTTTTCCAATGTGCACTGGCTTGCCGGATAATTGAGCCCAACAATTGGTCGTTGCTTGGCATCGCAGATAACTGTTTTTTTAGCTGCGGATCAAGATTTGGCAATGATTTCGCCACCAAGCTAC
>CAZSYW010000163.1:3925-5555 GCA_964611315.1 uncultured Rhodospirillaceae bacterium | reverse complement strand
TAGGTATGGCACTTGCTACACGGGAAATAATGGAAGGGATACGCGCAACTGGCGAAATGACTGGTGGTCCTCCCCCTTTTAGCAAAGCGGATCGGTCCAAATTCCTAGACCGGATGGAAATGATTGTTCAAGAGGCGAGGAGATCGTAGTCCCGTTGTACGGCACCAATTCCGTAGCGTCTTATTCTTTGACACTATCTACACTCCTCTGGATTACCGATGATCTTTTCAATAGGGTATGGAATTTCCAGAATTCCCGTTCTTCTTCGTCGCAACCAGCAAGGATAGCAGATGTGATTAAACTTAATGGGATGGCTCATATAATAATCAACGTTAGTAGATGGGAGGAATGCAAAGCATTTTACAAAAAATTGATGCCTTTTCTCGGAATGGAACAGGTCTTTGACGGCCAAGAATACATATACTTCGTTGGAAGTCGCACGGCGGTAGGGATAAACAAGTGTGAGCCGGAATATAATGAGCAGGTCTTTCAACAAGAAAGGATTGGCCTTCATCACTTTTGCTTGCGGTCTCGATCTACTGAAGACGTTGATGCGATCTATCGTTTTCTCCTAACGATAAATGCAAAGATTGTAGAAAAACCTAAAGAAGGCGAGTGGGCGCCAGGATACTATTTTGTATTATTCGAAGACCCTATTGGAACTCGCATCGAAGTGAACTATGTCCCTGGGAAGGGAGTTTTGGCCGATGATGTTGGCTTTACTGCCGGGCAGCATTATCGGTAGTAAATGTGCTGTTAACATCGAACAGCATATCTAATTTAAATAACCGTAGTCACCCCACACTTTATACCCTTCACGGAACTTTCTGAGAGATTCCCATACACGAGCGAAATCCTGATTTTTCGCAGCTTCCTCTTTAACGACTTCTTCCCAAGCGACTTCGAATTCGACAAGTATTTCGGGGCTCCAGCGATGCAAAATTACGCCTTTGGATTGTAACTCTTGTAAAGCCGGGAATTGTTTTGCTTCGCTTTCAGCCAGTGCACGCAGCAAGTTTTCCTTACACACCGCTTGAAAAATTTCTTGATGCAGAGATGAAATACTATTCCAATCGTCCAAATTAATCATTAGCTCACCCAAAGTGGTCTGCTGATGCCACCCGGGAAAATAATAGTGTTTTGCGACCTCATAAAAACCAAGGTCAAGATCTATGGCTGGCATAGATAATTCCGCCGCGTCTATAGTGCCAAGTTCCAAGGCTGGGAAAATATCACCGGGAGCTATTAGCTGTGTCGAAACCCCAAGTTTCTCCATAACCTTTGCCCCGAGGCCAAAAAACCTCATTTTCAGACCCTTAAGTTGGTCCACGGATGTTATCTCCTCCCTAAACCACCCAGAGCCTTCGGGCGCAATTATAGTGCACGGAAGAGAATAGATATTGTGGACAGCATAGAGCTCCTGCATTAGCTCCAACCCGCCACCATGATATATCCAGGCTAGGGTCTCCCCCGCCCTCGGGCCAAAAGGCACCGCTGCAAAAAACTGCAAGGCCGGAACCTTTCCTGCCCAGAACCCCGGGTTAGTCCATCCCGCGTTGACTGAACCAGCGGAAACTGCGTCAAATATCTCCAGAGGTGGCACTAATGAACTCGGATCATAGAATTTCAG
>CAZSYW010000163.1:0-3825 GCA_964611315.1 uncultured Rhodospirillaceae bacterium | reverse complement strand
GATGCATACTCTAAGTATCCAAGCCGTGCCAAAGGCTTCACTTTCTTAATATCAATGATGCCATCGACCACCATTTCTTCATCTACATAAATCCCCACGACCTCACCAATTACCACGTTATTAGGGCTACCCGACTTGGTTGGCGGAAGGTGAATAGTTTGCAAATATTTACATTCTAATGCAATTGGCGACGCCTCAACGCGTGGAGGCTTAACATTAACACATTTAGCTGCCGACAAACCGACTGCTTCCATTTCGCTAATGCTTGCAGGCATGTGTTTGGACGTGGCGTTCATCTCGTCACGCAAATCATAGGTGCACATATTAAATACGAACTCACCTGTTGCCTCAGAGTTTACAAGCGAGTCTTTCAGCTCCGTTGTTCCCGGTTTAAATCCGTTTGGACAAAACATGACGCAGGGCGGATCTCCGGATAAAGAATTAAAGAAACTGTAGGGCGCAAGGTTAGCGACCCCATTTTCGCTCAGAGTGCTAATCCAACCTATGGGCCTGGGGACAACAAGGGCATTGTAAATGGTATGTTTGAATGGCTCCGGCCTCATGCCAACTTTCCTCGGGTCGAAGAACATCAGATTCATTCCTTCTAAAGAGGGAGACAATCCAACGGTTAACCCTACTTTCCCCCGACAAGAACTGAAAGAGACACATTGTAAATGTTGGAAGCGCGAGGATAACCGACGGCAACCCGACTCGGATTGTAAACCAGATTACAGAAATTGTAGATCTTGTTCTGCACTATTTGTATGTGCCCTGCCCAATACTGGCTGCGAGGGCATCCTGACAAAAACCTCACTGAGCCACCCACTTCTCAATAAGATACCGTGCGATTGCGAGTCTTCCGGGGACCGTCAAGTCGTCAGTCTGGCCTGTTAGCGCTCGCCTCAAATGGTCTTTACTGAACCACCGCGCGTCAACCAATTCGTCCTTATCCAATACAATTGTTTCTGTTAGCGCCTCTCCGTAACAACCGATCATTAACGAATAGGGAAACGGCCATGGCTGCGAAGCTACATAAGCAACTTCCCCCACCACTATCCCGGCTTCTTCCTGTATCTCTCGTCGAGCAGCCTCCTCGATCGATTCCCCCTGCTCAACAAAGCCTGCCAACGCCGAGTAGAGAGTGCTACCAAATTTGCCGGACCGCCCAAGAAGGCATCGTTCACCGCGAGTCACCAAGACAATCGCTACCGGATCCGCTCTTGGGAAGTGATCTGTTACGCACTTTGCGCAGTGGCGGGACGTTCCACCATTCCGATGCACAGAACGGCTGCCACAACCTGGGCAGAAAGGGTGGCGGTGGTGCCATTCCAAGACAGAACGTGCCTGAGCGGCGATCGCCGCCTCTTCAGGTGACAGAAGTGATGCCAGCTTTCGCAGGCCCAGGAACGCCCCAATGCCATTTAGCCCAAGGGCATCCAAAGGCGACGTTACATTTCCCACATCAAAAGCAAAATGAGCACGTTCCTTAAATCTCCCGAGGAAAATAGGCTCCGCAGGTTCAGCTGCCACCTCCAACCAACTCCGACCGCCCCACAAGAGACTACTCTGTTCACAATCAGTTGCCGGAAACTCGAATTTACAAACGGGTAGAAAACGACTGTCCTCTGCGTCTAGCGCATTTTGAACCCACTTCACATTACGCCGTTCATTATTAGAACGGTTAATCGGGCTCCCCGCAAAAAACATCGCCTGCTCAACCATGTTTAATACCTTCAGTTAGACGTTTTGAAATACTCAGTGGACACGCATAAAATGACAAACGGAAACAACCGGTTGCCGAAACTGCATATACAATTTTTTATTCCGTGCCAGCATATTTCCAATAGGTATCTTTACACGTAATCATTCCATCTTTACGCAAAGACCACAGGTCGCACCCACGCCAGTTCAATTTATTTCCATTCCGCTCACTACCAGTAACCGTCCATTCTGAACAGCCACGATCTCCGGATACCCAGTGGCTATGTATTTTCCAAAACATATCGGGGATTGAAGCAAATCTCTGGCGCAACATTTCACGGATTGCTCCTTTCCCTGTTAGACGACGCCCCTCCGGAGCATCACCACGAGAAGTAAGCCAAACCGAATCTTCCGCAAATTGAGACAATATGGCTTCTGCATCATGCCGGTTAAACGACTCACAAACCTGCGTGATAATTCGAAGATTTCTTTTCTCATTGTCTGTCATACCGATATCCAATCTTGCCTTGCACAAAAGCAACACATCTTAGTGAGAGCACACAGAATGGAGCTTAAGACTGCTACAACCCCGCGTTTCAAAACCCGTCGGGGGTTTTAGACCGAATATGACAGACCCACCTAAGGCGTGCGTCCACGCATCGAACCGGGTTTGGCGGGTAACTTGACTAGGGTACCGGTATTGTGCACCGACGTGCCGTCGACCTTAAGCACCGAGATGTCGCTGTCGACGAAATTTCCAACATAAAGATAACTACCGTCGGGGCTGAAAACGACGCCTTCCGGCAAGCCACGGACCTCGACTTCCGCCGTTGCGACCACTGACTTTCCATTGATTTCCAGCACGATGACACTGCCATTACGGTTGTAGACCCAGCTATCCCGCTCTATGCCGGCGCTCCCTCTCAGGAGCACCGCGACCGCGATGTCACCCGTCGGGCTGATAGCTAGGCCTTCAGGCGCGTCGCCGACCACCACTCGATCAATTACCCGCGGCGGGTTCACGGACAGGTCAATCACACTCACCGTGTCTACGTGACCGTCGGATCGCCCACTATTGCCGTTGTCGGCCGTCAAAGCCAACGCACCATCTGGGGTAATTTGTACATTGTAAGGCCACAAACCGACGGGCATATCGAGTTTCTGGTCGTAAGACACTTTGCCCTGCTTAATGTCTAGCACAGCAATCTTATGGCTAGAAAATTTTGTCACAAGCGCACGCTTCCCATCCGGCGTAATCGCAACCGAGGCCACTTGCTCCCCCATATCAAGCGACTGGACCATCGAAACCCCTTTTCCATCAATTTCTAAAACTCCAATGGTCCCGCTATTCCGGTGGGCGATGAGTGCCAAATTACCCGCACTGTTAATAGCCATGCCCGAGGGTTGTTGATCCACAATTACCGTGTCAATCAGCTTCGGCGGTTTTTGCGTCAAATCAATGACATGAATGCGATTATCCGGCTCGGGTTTCCACTTATTATCCACCTTCACCCAATTCATTGCATTGGTCACCAGTGCCAGCGATTCGTCCGGCGTAATCGCCAAGTTTGTTGGCGGCCCAAATACCGAATTCATGAGAGGCAAGTTCGCCAGGATTTTTGGGTTAGCCGGATCAGTACCTATATCAATCAACGAAACCACGTCGCTACCGGGTGCCTCAAATACAATATTAGGACCATCAAACGACACTTTGTTGTCACCACCAACGATCATCAGATCGCCCAACGCCGGGGGGCCAAAAACGGCTATAAACATCAAGGCAATTACAAATTTACCTGACGCACCCATCTGTCCAATATAGAGCATCCGTTCCCCTCCCAATGTACATAGAAAACAAAGATACAAAAAATAGCAGAAAGTGTTATCACAGGAAGACTCGCTAGATACCCAGCGCATGGTGTCCTCACAATGAACACTAGGATATCCGAAAATATCCCCTCAAGATACTGGGTCACTGCTCTTAGCGAACGACCGGAGACATTTTTCGACGAACGTAAAATCGAGGAGCTTTTCCCATGCCTAGTTTTGACATTGTGTCCCGCACTGACCTTGCCGAAGTCGGAAACGCCGTTCGCGGCGCAACCCGAGAAATCGGGACACGCT
>CAZSYW010000162.1:0-5610 GCA_964611315.1 uncultured Rhodospirillaceae bacterium | reverse complement strand
GAGTTATTTGGCGCAGGAAAGATGTTTCTGCCTCAGGTCGTTAAAAGTGCGCGCGTAATGAAGGCGGCGGTTGCTCACCTCATTCCATTCATGGAAATGGAAAAAGGCTCCGGAAATGGCCCCGGCAATAAGGCGGGAACTATTGTAATGGCCACCGTCAAGGGTGACGTTCACGACATAGGTAAAAATATCGTGGCCGTGGTGCTCCAGTGCAATAATTACGAGGTTGTCGATCTCGGCGTAATGGTTCCATGCGTCGATATCATAGAGGCAACAAAAACTGAGAATGCCGATCTTATCGGGTTATCAGGGTTAATAACCCCGAGCCTAGAGGAAATGCGGGTTGTTGCCAAAGAAATGACGCGGGCCGGTATTACGGTGCCATTGTTGATTGGGGGAGCGACCACCAGTCGTGTTCACACCGCAGTAAAGATTGCCACTAGTTATACGGGCGCTACAGTCCATGTTTCCGATGCTTCCAAGGCGGTTGGAGTAGCAGGAAACCTTTTGTCATCCCATAGGTGCGAAAAATTTGTTTCCAATGTTGAGGACGAATATAAAGAGATTCGCAAAAGACATGCGACGGGCGATCGGCGAAGCACGAAGCAAACTCTTGCAGCTGCGCGCTCTAATAAATTTAAGATTGATTGGTTGGAGTATAGGCCACCGGAACCTGTGTACGAAGGTGTGCGCGTTTTCGACAATTATGATCTCTCTTTGTTGGAGGCCTATATCGACTGGGACCCGTTTTTTCAGGCGTGGGAGTTAGCCGGAAAATTCCCCGCGATTCTTGAGGACGAGGTTGTAGGGCCAGCTGCGCGAGATCTATTCCAGGATGCACAGGCCATGCTTTTGCGAATTGTAGAGGAACGGTGGCTTAGAGCGCGGGGCGTGATCGGATTGTGGCCAGCAAACACAGTCGGAGAGGAGGATATTATTGTCTTCAGTGATCAAACTCGGGAAGTAGAACTCGCCACATTGCATACGCTCCGTCAGCAGATGACACGTGATCAGCGGCGCGCTAATTACGCGCTAGCTGATTTTGTAGCACCGCTGGAAAGTGGCGTGGCAGATTATATCGGAGCGTTTGTGGTGACCACGGGTCATGGTTGTGAGGAGGTAGCCCGGCGCTTTGAGGGTGCCTCGGACGACTACAATGCCATTCTGGTTAAATCTCTTTCGGATAGGCTTGCCGAAGCTTTTGCTGAGCATATGCATGAGCTCGTGCGCAAAGAGGTCTGGGGTTATACGGCTAATGAATCCCTCGACAACGAAGCGTTGATCAGAGAGCAGTATCAGGGGATTCGACCGGCCCCAGGCTACCCGGCTTGTCCCGATCACACGGAGAAGCAGACCCTGTTTTCCCTGCTAGATGCGGAAAATCATGTGGGTGTCAGCTTGACCGACAATTTTGCCATGTGGCCGGCGGCATCAGTGTGTGGCGTTTACTTTAGCCACCCAGAAAGTCGTTATTTTGGTGTAGGAAAAATAGAACGGGATCAAGTGGAGGATTACGCGGCACGAAAAGGTGCTGATATTGCAGACGTTGAGAGATGGCTGGCATCAATGCTGAATTATGATAGGGATCAATCGGCTGAAAGAGCTCCATGATTCATGCCAGGATGTGATGTGAAGTTACAGAGCAGATGGTGTCGTCCGTATTAGCAACGTCTTTATTTAGCCTATTTTGAAATATTTTTCCTGCATGAAATGCCGCAGTGGAGAAAGATTTGTGCGGATTAGCGGGTCGGCAAAGGTACGTCGCCAGAATAGTCATAAAAACCGCGCTTTGATTTACGACCTAACCAACCGGCTTCGACATATTTTACCAATAAGGGACAGGGCCGATATTTGCTATCGGCCAATCCCTCGTGGAGGACTTGCATAACGGCGAGGCAAACGTCAAGGCCAATAAAATCGGCTAGTTGGAGTGGACCCATAGGGTGATTGGCGCCGAGACGCATGGCTGTATCAATGGAACCGACCGACCCCACGCCCTCATACAGGGTATAGACCGCTTCGTTAATCATCGGTAACAATATTCGATTAACTATGAAGGCGGGGAAGTCCTCCGAACTCACGGGCGTTTTGCCAAGTTTTTCGGTGAGCGCGCGAATGTGTTCAAAAGTCTCGGGTTCGGTGGCTATTCCCCTGATCAGTTCCACAAGTTGCATGGCCGGTACTGGGTTCATAAAGTGCATGCCCATAAATTGGCCGGGTCGATCCGACGCGGCGGCAAGACGTGTGATGGAAATTGAGGAGGTGTTGGTGGCAATCAAAGTGTTTTCGCCCAGAATGTTCGCCAATTCTTTATAGATATCGCGTTTGACTTCTTCGTTTTCACTGACTGCTTCAATTACCAGGTCCACCTTTGCCAAAGAGTTTAGTGCAACTGTGGTTTTGATTCGCGTGAGCGCGTTTTCTTTCTCTGACGCCGAAACTTTACCGCGACTAACTTGGCGGTCGAGATTCTCGTTAATTAATTTTATGCCGTGCTCAAGCCTAACGTCACTCACATCTGTCAGGACAATATGCAGCTTTGAAAGAGCGCAGACGTGGGCTATGCCTGTGCCCATTTGACCTGCGCCGATAATCCCTATTGTCTCGATCACTGCTGCATTTCCACTATAGTTGCCCGGGTCACCACTATTTATTGAGTTCCTCGGTAAGTTCGGGTATCACCTTGAATAAATCGCCAACTATTCCGTAATCGGCAATTTGGAAAATTGGGGCGTCGGCGTCCTTATTTATTGCTACGATCACCTTGCTGTCTTTCATCCCGGCAAGGTGCTGTATGGCACCCGAAATTCCAACTGCGATATACAGGTCTGGCGCAACAATTTTGCCTGTTTGGCCTACCTGGTAGTCGTTTGGGACGAATCCGGCATCCACAGCCGCGCGAGAGGCACCTACGGCGGCGCCCAGTTTATCTGCGAGCGCCTCTAATAATACAAAATTCTCACCATTTTGCATTCCACGACCGCCGGATACGATCACTGTGGCGGCGGTCAGTTCTGGTCGTTCAGACTTAGATAACTCGCGTTTTACGAATCCGGAGAGTCCTGTATCGCCTTTGGAATCAGCAAGTTCCTGTTTTGCCGATCCATTTGTTTGGGCTGCTTTGAACGCGGTGGTCCTTACCGTTACTAGTTTCACCGGGTCGCTTGACCTGACAGTGGCCATGGCATTCCCGGCATAGATTGGTCTGACAAAGGTATCTTCCGACTTTATTGCAACGATATCCGAGATTTGTTGCACATCAACAAGGGCTGCTGCCCGAGGCATGAGATTTTTGCCGAAAGTAGAGGATGGAGCAAATATGTGAGTATAGCTGGGTGCTAAATCCGCAATTATTAGAGCCATATTTTCAGCCAATTGGTATTCATATTCCGGTGCATTGGCTAGCCACACCCGCTTGATTCCGTCGATTTTTGCGCCTTCATTTGCGATGGTGCCACAATCCTTTCCCGCGACTAAGAGATCAATATCATTTCCTAGAGTAGCGGCCGCGGTTACGGTGTTTAAAGTGGACGGTTTCAATTCAACGTTATCATGCTCGGCAATCACCAGGCTGCTCATCAAATTACTCCTGCATCATCACGTAATTTCACAACCAATTCATTGGCATCCGCGACCTTTATTCCGGTTGCACGTGCCGGAGGATTGTCAACCTTCAGAATTGTCAGGCGTGGAGTTATGTCGACGCCGTAATCTTCAGGTGTTTTTTGGTCGATGCTCTTTTTCTTGGCCTTCATGATGTTGGGTAAGGAGGCATATCGGGGTTCATTAAGGCGCAGGTCAGTCGAGGCAATCGCGGGCATAGAAAGCCGAAGTGTTTCCAATCCCCCATCGACTTCACGTACTACTTCCAACTTATCATCCACCAAATCTAACTTGGAAACAAAAGTTCCTTGGCTCCAACCCAATAGTCCAGCCAGACTTTGAGCGCATTGATTACTATCATCGTCTATGGCTTGTTTTCCCAAAATGACCAAATCAGGATTTTCTGCCTGAACAATTGCTTGCAAAAGCTTAGCCACCCCTAGTGGCTCAAGCGCGGCCTCAGTCAGGACATGGATGCCACGGTCAGCCCCCATTGCGAAAGCCGTTCGCAGGGTTTCTTGGCATTGCTGCACGCCTAACGACACGGCTACGATTTCATCAACCTTACCCGCCTCTTTCAGCCTAACGGCTTCTTCTACCGCGATCTCATCGAACGGATTCATGGACATCTTGACATTGTTTGTCTCGATTCCAGAACCATCTGGCTTCACACGGATTTTAACGTTGTAGTCAATGACACGCTTGACTGCGACTAGCACCTTCATTGAACGACCTCTTTTTATATCGAACGAAAAACTCAGCTAATTGCTGGGTCAGCGTAGCTAAATGCGTCTAACCTGCACTCCCATACTCGAAACTTTGAGTCCACGTAATAAAATTATCCTTAGTTGATTATGCTCAGGCGAAGTATGGCTAACGCTTAGAATAATACCACAAACAATACAATGAGAAGTATCGCTAGCGCCTGAATGGCGACACGAAGGCGCATCAACTTGTTTCCGTAAACACGATTGAATTCCCCGCCTCTGATCATCCCTATAATACCGATTGCTAGGACTACCAAAACCGCTATTAGTGCGATCACGATCAGCATTGGGAATACGGCTTCAAAAGCTTCCACGGCGTTCACTTGCTGTGCGTAAAATTATTCGAAATAATTATAAAAGTGGCTTTGCCCTATAAGACATAGGCGTTTGTTTCGGGTCAAGCCTGATTTCATGCCTGTCTCTCGTTTGCCGCGAGGCGCATTTTGTGCCGTGTGCCTGAAAGTTTAAAAAATTCAAAAGAGTGGGGCGTGGCATCCATAGCTTGGCAATCCCCCAGGTTGGCGAGGCCAGCATTATTGATTTTTACTTTTCTGTCGTGACTATTTGTGGAAAAAGAGGGACAACAGCTTCTAACCCATGTTTTTTCTGGCGGTATGCATTCGCCGGGATACTAAATCGATGCACGTCAACATGTTGCTACGTTAGTCCGCCGGAGTGCGGTTACCTTCTAATAGCCTTCGAGCTATTATTTGAGCTTGGATTTCGCCGGTCCCCTCGAACACATTTAGAATACGAGAATCAAGTAATACCCGGCTGACAGGATACTCTTCTGCGTAACCGTTTCCACCGTGAATCTGCATCGCGTTGTCGGCAGACGACCATGCGACGCGCGCCGCAAGCAGCTTGGCCATTCCGGCTTCAAGGTCACAACGTCGTCCGGCATCTTTTTCCCGTGCCGCTGCCCAGGTAAGTTGGCGGACTATCATGATCTCCACGGCCATGTAGGCGAGTTTGGCGGATATCCTCGGGAAGTCATAAATAGGGCGGCCAAACTGGCACCTTTCTCGGGCATAAGAAAGTCCGAGCTCCAAGGCATTTTGCGCCACACCGATAGAACGTGCTGCTGTTTGAATACGTGCCGTCTCCATTCCACTCATCAACTGTTTAAACCCCTGCCCTTCGACGCCCCCTAGTAGGCAGTTGTCGGGAGCCTCGAAATTGTCGAACCCTATCTCGTATTCTCTCATCCCTCTGTATCCGAGAACGGCAATTTCAGTGC
>CAZSYW010000161.1:0-5616 GCA_964611315.1 uncultured Rhodospirillaceae bacterium | reverse complement strand
CCGCAGGCTCCTCACCTTTACGATTTTCGAGTTTCATCGCTATTTTACCGTTGGACTTTACGTTCGTAAAATCTCTGAGAGGATTTCTTCGAACATCCCCACGTGATGTCGCGAACATAACATGCATTTCATCCCAAGTAGCTTCATCCTCCGGTAAAGGCATCATTGTCGCGATAGATTCCCCCGATTTAAGAGGCAATAAATTCACCATGGGTTTGCCCCGTGCCTGGGGCGTCGCAATCGGTAATTTATACACCTTGAGCATGTAAACCATGCCCCCTGTTGTAAAGAACAGAACAGGGCGATGAGTGTCAGCTACAAAAATTTGGCTAACAAAATCCTCATCCCGAGTAGCCATCGCCGCTCGACCCTTCCCACCCCGTCGTTGGGCACGATAACTTGAAAGTGCAACTCGTTTTATGTAGCCCTTGTTTGTTACGCTCACCACCATATCTTCATGCTCTATCAAATCCTCAACATCCGACTCGAACTCGGCATCCTCAATCGAAGTGCGGCGCGGGACTGAAAATTTCTCGCGAACATCTTTGAGTTCCGCCCTCATAATATCCAACAGACGTTCACGAGATTTAAGAATATTCAGATAGTCGACAATTTTTTCTGCGAGCTCTTTGAGATCATCAGAAATTTTATCCATTTCTAGTGCCGTAAGACGTTGCAGTCGGAGTTCCAATATCGCACGCGCCTGCGCGTCACTCATACGATAAGTGCCATCCTCATCCAACTCTCCGTCAACATCACCTATCTCTTCGACTAAAGCAGCCAAGTCGAACGCTCTCCACGTTCGTTTCGTCAGCTCGAGGCGGGCTTTGTTCGGATCCGAAGCACCTCTTATCAGTTTGATAATTTCATCGATATTTGCGACAGCAACGGAAAGCCCAATTAGTATGTGAGCGCGCTCGCGAGCTTTTCCGAGCTCATACAATGCACGGCGCGTTATAACGTCTTCACGAAACGTCAAAAAAGCGCTCAATATGTCTTTTACATTTAGCTGCTCTGGTCGGCCGCCATTCAAAGCAAGAGCGTTTACCCCAAAGGTCGTTTGCAGAGGGGTGTAGCGGTAAATTTGATTAAGAACCACCTCATAAGTCGCATCACGTTTAAGTTCGATCACCACACGAACTCCATCGCGATCTGATTCATCTCGTAATCCAGAAATACCTTCTATACGCTTTTCTTTAACAGCCTGAGCAATCTGCTCAACCATACGTGATTTATTGACCTGATAGGGGATCTCAGTAACTACAATTGACTCACGATCCTTACCAAAATTCTCTCGATTAGTGCGTCCCCGCATTACTACACTGCCACGCCCGGTATGCGCTGCGGAAAGAATTCCGCTGCGGCCAATAATTATACCCCCTGTCGGAAAATCTGGGCCAGGCAAGCATTCCATAAGGTCTGCTATGCTAAGCTCCGGATTATCTATCAAAGCGAGCGCCGCATCGATCACCTCACCCAGATTATGTGGTGGGATATTTGTTGCCATTCCCACAGCTATGCCCCCAGCTCCATTCACTAGTAGGTGTGGGAACCGAGCGGGCAGCACCACGGGCTCCCGCGCTGAATTATCATAATTTTCCTGAAAATCTACTGTGTTCTGGTCAATGTCCTCGAGCAAAGTACCTGCAGCCTGTGCCAACCGCGCCTCGGTGTAACGCATTGCCGCAGGCGGGTCTCCATCCATTGAACCAAAATTTCCTTGGCCATCCACCAACGGAAGACTCATTGAAAATTCTTGAACCATACGAACCATTGCGTCGTAAATCGCTTCTCCACCATGGGGGTGATACTTTCCCATCACGTCCCCAATGACGCGTGCTGACTTACGATAACTCCTATTCCAGTGGTAACCATTTTCGTTCATAGCATGAAGAATCCGGCGGTGAACCGGTTTCAACCCATCACGAACATCTGGCAATGCCCGACTTACGATCACGCTCATAGCGTAATCGAGATAAGACCGGCGCATTTCCTCCTCGATAGTTATGGGAGAAATATCTGGAGATTCAGTAGCAGTATTTTCAGTCACAAAATTTTCACTGATAAGAAGGTTATCGGCCCAACAACTCGGTTATCTCACCCCAACCCAATCGGTCAGAAAAAGGCAGAAACCTAGCATGTTCATAGCCCGGAGCAGTCATCCTGACCGCGCCGAGGACCCCTGTATATACGACTTACTTTTACTCTGGAAGGAGTGCTTTGGCTAGCGTTTGATAGCGTTAACTAGAGGCCCATTACAAACTCGAAAGTGTTGAACACGGTGAGGGATATGACTTGCCTAAATACATCGATAGCTCTTTCTTTGCGAAAGTGATAACCCTCTGTTTTACTTGACTATCTAACAGTCAAAACCATCTGTATCACTCAACGATACTGGAACTCTGGCGTTAGAGCACCAGTTGGTCATCAAGGATAGCTACTGTGCATAAACTTCAACGATGTCACGATATTTCTGACTTACGCACTATAGCCCGGAAGCGGTTACCAAAAGCGATCTTCGATTTTTTGGACGGCGGAGCAGAAGACGAAGTGAGCCTGCAGGGGAACCGAGCAGGGTTTGCCCAATACGATCTTATCCCGGAAGTATTAACCGATGTCTCTAACGTTAATATGGCGACGACGGTAATGGGGCAAACCATGCCTTTACCTCTAATTTTAGCGCCAACTGGACTGAGTCGCCTGTTCCACCATCAAGGTGAAAGAGCGGTAGCTATCGCCGCGGCTCGGGCAGGGCTGACCTATTCCCTATCATCTGGCTCTAGCGTTTCAATCGAAGAAATTGGTGCACTGACTGAAGGGCCTAAATGGTTCCAAATCTACGTTTGGAAGGACAGAACGTTGGTGAAGGAATTTATCGCTCGCGCACGCGAGGCGAACTACCATGCCTTATGTTTAACGGTTGACGTCCAAGTATACGGAAATCGCCAGCGTGATTTGTACAACGGAATGACTACGCCAATTCGCCTCAATCCCAAAATGGCCTTTGACTTGGGATCGCATCCCCTCTGGTCCTTTAATTTGATTACGAGAGGCCAACCTCAGTTGGCAAACGTTAAAGATAAAATGGGTGACAATACTCACGACCTCAACTCACAAGCGGCCTATATTAATAGACAATTCGATCAATCCGTAAACTGGGAGGATGCTGCTTGGATGATTGAAGAATGGGGTGGACCGTTCGCTATTAAGGGCATTTTAAGTCCTGCCGATGCACTTCGCGCAATCGACATCGGAGCGAGTGGCATTATCGTTTCAAATCATGGAGGAAGACAGCTTGATCAGGCCGCATCGCCCATGGACGTATTGCCAACTATTGTGGATGCAGTCCAGGGGCGGGCCGACATTATCGTTGATGGCGGAATTCGGCGAGGAACCGATATTATGAAAGCCCTTGCTCTTGGCGCAAAAGCCTGCATGACTGGTCGTCCATACCTGTATGGATTGGCGGCGGGAGGAGAACGGGGAGTTTCACGTGCGATAGATATTTTTTCATCAGAAATCGAACGTGATATGAGCTTATTAGGGGTAAAAAACACAGCCGACATCGGGCCACGCCACCTTAGGCGCAAGTACGATATTGCAGCGTACCCTTCGAACTATTAAATCTCTACTCGCACCAAACTAAATTATTTGGCTTAATTTTCATACCTACCCATAACTCGAACCACAATTCACGGCCCCTGATGAGTGTAAATACAACTCCCGTTCATATTATCGGCGGCGGACTTGCAGGATCAGAAGCGGCCTGGCAACTGTGCCAATCAGGCATACCGGTCATTATTCATGAAATGAGACCAACCCAATCTACGAATGCCCACCAAACTAGCACCTTGGCCGAATTAGTTTGTTCTAATTCGTTTCGTTCTGATGACATGGAAAACAATGCGGTGGGATTGCTGCACGAAGAAATGCGGCGGTGTAATTCACTAATTATGTCATGCGGAGATATCAATCAAGTGCCAGCGGGAGGTGCACTCGCAGTCGATCGTGACGATTTTTCCAAAAGCGTCGAAAAAGCGCTCACGTCTCATCCTCTGATAACGATTGAGCGGGGTGAAGTGAGAAACATACCCCCAACTTCATGGGGGTTGGTTATTATTGCGACTGGTCCCCTGACCTCCCCGACGCTTGCGGACTCAATTAGTACCCTCACTGGTGAAAAACACCTCGCTTTCTTCGATGCCATCGCACCTATTATATACAAGGAAAGTATCGATCTCTCGACAGCCTGGTTCCAATCTCGGTACGATAAATCTGGTCCGGGAGGGAATTCTGCAGCTTACATTAACTGCCCACTGAACCGGTCAGAATATGAAACTTTTATTACTAACCTTGTCGCCGCCGAAAAAGTTGAGTTCCGAAAGTGGGAAAAGGACACACCCTATTTTGAATCGTGTTTGCCAATAGAAGTGATGGCGGAGCGTGGCCCAGAAACTCCACGTTTCGGGCCAATGAAGCCGATTGGTTTAACTAGCCCGCATAACACCGAAAAACCATATGCTGTAGTACAGCTGCGGCAGGACAACTCTTTAGGGACACTGTACAACATTGTCGGTTTCCAAACCAAATTGACATTCGGAGAACAAAAGCGTGTTTTTCGCCTGATTCCCGGATTAAAAAATGCAAAATTTGCCCGGCTTGGCGGTATTCATCGTAATACGTTCCTAAACTCGCCGGCTCTACTAGACCCATTACTGAGGCTAAAAAAAGCCCACTGGTTGCGGTTTGCAGGACAACTAACGGGTGTTGAGGGCTATGTCGAAAGTGCCGCGATAGGCCTGTTAGCCGGACGATTTGCGGCCCAAGAGAAGTTGGGGCAAGCGCCTACACCACCCCCCGCCACTACAGCACTTGGTGCGCTACTGAAACATATTACGGACCACGGTGATATTGAAACGTTTCAACCCATGAACGTGAACTTTGGGTTATTCCCACCACTGGCAGACAAGTTTCCTAAAAAACAACGTAAACCAGCCTTAAGCCAACGGGCTCTGTTAGATCTCAAGGAATGGCTTAGTGGTAAAAGGTTAGCTGCCGAGTAAGGACAAACTATTCTAACGCCAATTAATCCCCAATTTTACTAAACGTCGCAAAGAGCTCACATTGAGATCTGCTACGTAAGGATCGTAATCTGCCCGAGCGATACGATTCAGATAGAGCTGAGTAAGGCCACCCAACGATAACACAGCACGAGCTGTGCTGGGAGCATTGACTGCATGTTTTCTAGATCTACAAATATGGAACCTGGCGCGCTCCGCAAGCACCCTCACCGCACTATTTAAAACTAGGGATGGCCCTACTATTTCGTCTTCTAGAGAATAGCCAAGTTCCGAAAAAACACTGCTGGGGACAGATAATTGTGCCGGCCCCGAACTGAATGGCAAGGAACGAATAAGGCCAACCAGCCCCCATGCCAACCCTATTCTGTCACTAGCGACCCTGGCTGACCCGTCATTAACTCCAAGGGCAGACAAAGATAACTGCATTAAAGAACTAGATGTCCGTCCCAAGTAACCCTCTAGCTCCTCCAATGTCTTCGGGGCCTGACCATGCAATTCGAGTATTCGTGAATCTACTAAAGACAGAAGCGTATTT
>CAZSYW010000160.1:0-5626 GCA_964611315.1 uncultured Rhodospirillaceae bacterium | reverse complement strand
AGCAACCAAATAGCAACCAAGTGGGCAATAAAGAGGGCAATATCTCAAGGCCGCAAATTTCAAATTTATTGCTTTCGCTCTTAATCAGCCCCAACCCACCAACTAACTTCAATTCTTTCCCACTTTCTGTCATCATTACAGTATAAAACGATCGGGCGAGTGAATGGTGTGATTGACGGAGGTGAGGTTAGTGATTTCCGTGGGTGTAGCCGGTTTCGGGTGAAGGCTGGTGGGGTCGTGTATTCATACTTTGGGAGACGAAAATGCATTTAAGTAATCCAGCCTTGCTAACCGACGAGACCTATGTGCCCGGGCTACCGCGTGAAAGCGTGGCAGAGACCTACGGTGTGCCGCTTGACGATGTTGCTAAACTGGGTTCAGCCGAAAACCCTTTCGGGCCATCACCGAAAGCAGTCGAGGAGGTGAATGCTGCACTTTTGCGGATGAGTATTTATCCAAATTGGACTGCTGAACCACTGAGGGAAAAAATCGCTGCGAAATACGGTTTCACACCTGAACGGATCATTTGTGGAGCCGGCGAGACAGAGATAATCTCCTGGATCGTCCGGACCTTTGCTGCGCCCGACGAAGGTGTACTAATGTATGAGCCTTGCTTTCCCATGTACCACCTATCGGCGAACTCCGAGAACCGACGATGCGTCTATGTCCCTATGGGGTCAGAATTTGATTTCCGGGTCGACGATTACATTTCGGCGATTGACGATTCGATTCGCATCATTTTCCTAACTAACCCGCATAGCCCAACCGGTAAGCTGATGCCGCTCGAAGACGTTTGTCGTATTTGTCGCGCAGCGGAAAATCGACTGGTTGTCCTCGATGAAGCTTATATTCATTATTCGCGGACGAAAGGCGGCTTAACGCTCCTCAATGAGTTTGACAACTTAATTGTGCTTAGAACGTTCTCGAAGGCCTTTGGACTCGCCGGCCTCCGGCTTGGGTTCGGTATTGGTCACCCCGACATGATACGTGCGATGTTAGCTCTCAAGCCTACTTGGAACATAGGCCAGTTGCATATCGCCGGTGGGATAGCTGCCCTCAACGATGATGCCCATGTCGACCGCACCGTGGATATGATCTGTGAGATGCGTGACTACGTCGCCCAAAGGCTCAGCCATCTCAACTCTTTTCGGATAATTCCAGGCAGCCTTTCCAACTTTTTTCTGGTCAAGATAGTAGACCCGGAACAGGACTCGACAGGGGTTTTCCAGGAATTGCTGACGCGAGGAATTATCGTCAAAGACTGCAGTCTTTCATTCCGTGGTCTAGGTAAACGTTATCTCCGGGTCGATGTGTCGCTGAAGAAGCACATGGATCGTTTCGTCGATGCGCTCACCGAACTCGATGGGTCCTAGAGGAAGCGCAAATATGGCGAAATCGGATATCGCACTCGGGATAGACGTTGGTGGTACTTTTACGGATGTACTCGCTCTCAACCGTGATACGGGCAGTTTGGTGTCCGCTTTTAAGATTCTTTCAACTCCTGAAGATTTAGCGGCGGGGGCGGTTACCGGGGTTGACAGATATCGCGGGCGCGTTAGCGACCCAGCCGGTGCCGTTTTCCATGGTACGACAGTCGGCACTAACGCCCTAATCACCAAGAAGGCGGCGAGAACATCTCTGGTCACGACAAAAGGATTCCGGGACGTTCTGGCGTTACGCCGGCACGCGAGGCCAAGACTCTACGATCTCTCGCCGTGCATCTCGCCACCAATTGTACCGAGGGAGCTTCGTCTCGAAGTTACGGAACGGATGGGGCATGACGGCGAAATCTTGACACCTCTTACCCCTGAGGAGGTCGAGCGGATCATCGGCCTAGTACGTGACGCTAATGTCGAAGCTGTCGCAGTCTCGTTGCTACACGCCTATGCCAACGATGCGCATGAACGCACTCTCGGGGCCGCGCTAGAAAAGGCCTTGCCGGATGTTTTCGTAACGCTGTCGAGCGATGTTTGCCGAGAGTTCCGGGAGTTTGAGCGCACTAGTACCGTCGTGGTAAATGCCTTCATCGGGCCTGTTGTTGAAAGCTATATTGACCGGTTAGGAGATGCTCTCTCCGAACGAAATATTCCACACCTCTCAATCGTCAAGTCAAACGGAGGTTTGACCTCGGCCGCAAACGCTTGCCGCTATCCCGTCCATCTAATTGAATCAGGGCCCGCCGCAGGTGTAATAGCCTGCTCCGCGCTCGGTGCTGAGGAGGACCTTGGCGACCTTATCACCTTCGACATGGGTGGAACCACTGCCAAGGCGGGGGTTGTTGTTGGCGGACAACCAAAACTTAGTACCGAATTTTACGCCGACCGTTTTGTTGATGGTAAGGACCTCGGGGGCTATCCAATTCAGAGCCCGGTGATTGATCTCATTGAGATTGGTTTGGGTGGCGGTTCGATCGCTTCGATCGACACCAACGGCATCATAAAGGTTGGACCAGGTAGCGCCGGCGCTCAACCAGGGCCGGCCTGCTATAATCAAGGCGGCGAACTACCAACAGTGACAGACGCGCATGTCGTGGTCGGTCACATTGCCGCCGATGGCTTTGGCAGTGAAGATCTGGCTATAATCCCTGATCGGGCACGTGGCGCCATCGCGAGTTATATCGCTGGGCCTTTCGGATGGACTGTAGAGCAAGCAGCATGGGGAATTTTGCGTCTCGCCAACGCGAGCATTACAGAGATAGTGCGGCTCGCGACGCTTCGCCGCGGGCTTGATCCAAGAGCGTTCAGTTTGGTTGCCTTCGGTGGTGCGGGTCCACTTCACGTGGCAGAGGTTGCCCGCGAAGTAGGCGTGCCAAGGTTCATCGTGCCAACCGTACCTGGACTATTTAGTGCGGTTGGCACGATGCTTGGGAATGTCCGCCATGACTTAGTTCAGACCCTATTACGCCAGGCCAAAAACCTCAGTAAAACCGAAGTAACCGAGGGATTTTCGAGGCTTAAGAGGCGGATACGCGACCTAATCGCGGCCGAGAACACGGGTGGAAATTGGCGCTTCGAACAGCTGGTGGATGCACGATTTGAAGGTCAGCTCTTCGAGCTTACACTGCCACTCAAGAGCGGTGAAACGCTAACGGGTGATAATCTTGACCGCTCGTTTCGTTCCGCACATTACAACACCTATGGCTATGATCTTCCTGACCACACGGTGCAACTCGTAAACCTGCGTCTTGTGGCTTCGAGTACGGTCTACGACGGTAGCTGGCCGACGTCGGTAACTGAGATTAACCCGCCAGAAAATCGGTCGAGGCGCGTCGTTGACGAGAAGGGAACGGCGCGTGATGTATTAGTCCAACACCGCGGGTCGCTTGAGCCCGGTACGACAATTCAAGGGCCAGTGATCATCGAGGATTTTGGTTCCACAATTCGCGTGCTCAACAACCAATCAGTAGAAGTTAGGCCGTCAGGAGTGTTAGTTGTTTCGGACGATGAAGTAGATAAATGACAAAACAGTCGATAGTGCATGATGATCCGATCACCTTCGAAGTGGTACGAAGCGATCTTTACGCCATTTGCGAGGAGATGAAATCAGTTATGATGCGGGCGAGCTTCTCGCCCCTTCTGAGTCTGTCGGCTGATTTGTCTTGCGCTATCTTGGACGACAAGGGTGACGTGGTGGCCCAGGGGAACGACATTCCTGTACATCTCGGTGCTATGCCGTTTTCGGCTAAGGGCATCCTAGAGTCATTTGCACTCGATTCTTGGAAGCCAGGCGATGCGGTGCTGTCCAATGACCCCTACTCAGGTGGCTCTCACTTACCAGACATGACATTACTCTCGCCAATTTTTGATACAAGCGGTGTTGTCGGTTTTTCAGCGAGCCGAGTACACTGGCCAGACGTTGGTGGCTCCGTGGCGGGATCTTCTTCCGTGACTGATGAGATCGTAAAGGAAGGTGTTCGTGTGCCACCAGTCAAAATAATAAAAGCAGGCGAACCGGACCAAGGGCTTTGGACCCTGTTATTTGCGAATGTCCGTGTTCCTCACGATAGAGTAGGTGACTTTAAAGCTCAGATCGCCTGCAACGCACGTGGAGTAGAGCGTGTTTCAGAACTAATTAAACGTTATGGCGGTGGGTACATGCGTAGCATTTTTTCTGAGACGCAGGACCAGAGTCAGCACCTGATCAATACGATCTTGGATAAGATCCCGGACGGTACCTACCGGGCGGTACATCACCTTGATGGTGATGGGTTCACCGAGGATGCGGGCAATGGCCCTTTCGGTATTTCCGTTATGATAGAGAAACGAGCTCGCAGGTTGTGTTTTGATTTTACAGGTACTGACAAACAAGCTAAAGGGCCGGTTAATTCCCCATTCGCGGTCACGGCATCCGTCTGCTATTACACGATGCTGGCACTCGCCGGTGGCACTGTGCCACCAAACTCGGGCGCTTACCGAGGAATAGAGGTTGTCGCGCCAGAAGGCTCGTTGGTGAACCCAGTCTATCCCGCACCGGTCGTAGCCGGGAATACCGAAACCTCCAACCGAATGGTTGACGTGCTTTTGGATGCGCTGGCTCCAGCAATTCCTGAACGAGCGGTTGCTGGCAGCTACGGCTGCGCCGGAGTTTTTGCACTCGGTGGGTGGGACGTAGTGCGCGGTGGGCGTTTTGTCCATTACGAGACGATCGGTGGCGGGATGGGAGCCTCGGCGCAGGGTCCTGGGATTGATGGCCACCGCGTCCATATGGGCAATACCATGAACCTGCCTTGCGAGGCAATTGAAGCAAGTATGCCGCTTCGTATAGACGTCTATGAACTAATCGACGAGTCTGGCGGCGCGGGCCGGTATGCGGGTGGTAAGGGGGTCTGCAAGGTAATTCGTGCATTGACCGACGACGTCGAATTCTCGTTGCTCTACGAACGCGGACTGCACCCCGCTCCGGGCATGGTGGGCGGCAAACCAGGACGGTGCGCCAAGTTTGCCATGGAACATGTCGACGGCACTAAAACCATACTCTCCTCGAAAACGGTTGGTTGCCGACTGATGAAGGGGGAGGCACTGTGGATCGAGACTGCAGGTGGCGGTGGATGGGGCGAGCCTAAAGAATTCGATGATTAAGTTTGTAGCTGTTATAGTTTTGCTTGTTATATTGCAGAGTTAGTAGGGAGGTTTTCGTGCCTAAAGAACCATTGATTTTTCTTAACGGTAACATCACAGAAGCTGAAGATACACGGATTTCGCCTTTTGACCGGGGTTTTTTGTGGGGCGATGGTATCTACGAGGTGACCCCATGTTTTGGTCGCAATCTCTATCGGCTCCAGGAACATGTGGATCGTCTCTACCGTTCTTTGTCGTACGTTAGAATTGATCCAGGCCTCTCACCGTTGGAAATGGTCTCGGAAACCGAACGACTTCTCTCAGAAAACCAGGATCGATTAGGAACTGATGCAATGTACCGGGTGGGGCATTGGGTGACACGTGGCGTTGACGATCCTTCTATGGTGACTAGTGCTGCTGGTCCGGCAACAGTAATGATCTTTTTTCGACCAGTAGACACCTCGGCAATAGCTTGGAATCATGCTAACGGGATCAAATTGTCTGTGTCGTCAGTACGCCGAAATCCGCCTGAGTGTATTGAGAGCCGGGCTAAAGTGACAAGTAAAATG
>CAZSYW010000159.1:0-5654 GCA_964611315.1 uncultured Rhodospirillaceae bacterium | reverse complement strand
GTTTCTCGCAATGTTGAACGCCGTGGAATTTGGTGGCCAAGCGAGTTTAATGGCGCCAACCGAAATTTTGGCCCGTCAACATCTTGCAACGATCCAGCCATTTGCTCACTCTGTCGGTATCGACTGCCAAGCATTGACCGGACGCACGAAAGGGAAAACGCGAGACAATCTATTAGCTGACTTAAAAGATGGAAAGATATCTATTTTGGTCGGGACCCATGCGATATTCCAAAACGATGTTTCCTTCTCTAACCTTGCACTGACAGTGATCGACGAACAACATAAGTTTGGCGTACATCAAAGGCTCAACCTTCAAGCAAAAGGGCATGGCGTAGACTTGCTTGTAATGACTGCAACGCCTATCCCTCGCACATTAATGATGACATCCTATGGTGATATGGATGTATCTCGCCTAACTGAAAAACCAGCAGGTCGACAACGTGTTAATACCACTGTCCTGCCAATGGAGCGTGTTGCTGAAGTTATAACCGCCATTAAACGGGCAATTGAAACAGGTGGCCGAGTTTACTGGGTCTGCCCGCTGATCGAAAACTCAAGTTTTGCGGACCTTGTAGCGGCAGAAGAAAGGTTTAACACCTTGGAGGAGCATTTCAGGGGTCGGGTTGGATTGGTTCATGGGCGTCTTCCTGAGAACCAACGGGATAAGACCATGTCGGATTTTGCAAACGGCAAATTTGATGTCCTGGTTGCCACCACGGTGATTGAAGTAGGTCTGGACGTACCCGAAGCCACTATTATGGTAGTCGAGCAAGCAGAACGTTTTGGACTAGCTCAACTTCATCAACTACGCGGCCGCGTTGGACGCGGCAATAAACCCTCAAACTGTCTCTTGTTATACGCCACGCCACTCACCAAGAACGCCTGGGCACGACTCAATATCCTTCGAGAAACTGATGACGGTTTCCAAATTGCGGAAGAAGATCTTCGTCTTCGCGGTGCGGGCGAACTACTCGGGACACGACAAAGCGGCTTGCCAAATTTTCGTTTGGCCGAATTTCCTGTACATGCGGAATTGCTGGCCGCCGCTCAAGACGATGCACGGTTGATAGTGACACAAGATGAAACCTTGCAGGGGGAACGCGGGAAAGCATTGAGGCTACTGCTCTATTTGTTTGAAAGAGAGGCTGCGACTAGCCTACTTCGATCTGGATGAGAGATAGGGCCATCGGTCTGCGTATCTCTATTTAAGTTCCTTTTTGATCATTTTTTTTTACATCAAGTGGAGCACCCGCGGAAACTAATGGGACGGCCTTCAGTTCTTCCGACCTTCGATCTGGTGGCGTTACTATACCAGCTGAAACTATCATTTTAATGGCCTCTTCGACGGTCATATCTAGAACTATTATGTCCTTTCTTGGTACAAAAAGAAGAAATCCGGAGGTAGGATTTGGCGTCGTCGGCAAAAATACATTAACCACGTCTTCCTTGATATCATTCTGCACTTCACCCGTCGTTTTCGTAGTGATGAACCCGATAGCCCAAATTCCGCGGCGCGGATATTCGATCAAAGCAACCTCCCGAAAGGAACGAGAAGATGAGCGTAGCACGGTTTCAAAAATCTGTTTTAGGGCACCATAGACGCTCCGAATTACAGGCATTCTATTAAGGAGTCTCTCGCCAGTTCGCACCATTACTCGGCCAACCAAACCTGCCGCCACAAAACCGATCAGTGTCAAACCCACCAATACAACTACCAAACCAATTCCCGGCACATGAATGCCCACGTAATCCTGAAAAATGAGTTGAGGGTTATATCCTTGGGGTATTAAGGGAACGATCTTGCCATCAATCCAATTGATGACGGCAAGAGCGAGCGCGATGGTGATGCCCACAGGCGCCGTGACAATAAGGCCAGTAAGAAAATAGTTGCGGATTCGGGCTAAAAAGCTTCGTCCGCGCACATTTTGTGCTTGTTCCATCTTGAATTTCTTTCCAACGAAATTGTGAGATGTTTTGCTTGAGATCTCCCAGCTGTTTATAGCGTTAAAACATTATTCAGCATTTTACTCTTAAATAAAGTGGTTGGAGATAGCTCCTTCACTCACCTATCCCCGTTGTCCAGCGTTTAAACCAGGGTTCCTCTCCCACAGAGCAAGCGACCGTTACAATAGCAGTTTTTATCTCCGTCAATGAACTATACTTTTTTCTCCAAAAAACTTAGAGAATGTTTCAACGATAGCGTCTGGTGCTTCTTCAGGAATGAAGTGCCCGCATTTTACAGGCCAGCCGTTTACATCAACCGCACGCTCCCGCCACGTTTCCAGCACGTTATACATTGTGTGCATTGCGCCAAATTCTCCCCAAAGAGCTAGCAAAGGACAGGAAATCTTCTGGTTAATGTCCGCTTTATCGTGATCTAAATCAATCGAAGCACCAGCCCTGTAGTCCTCACAGGTAGTGTGAATAGTTTCAGGGCTTTCTAAGCAACGGAGGTACTCAGCAAACGCCTGTTCCGTCACAAAACCATTATTATTCCCCCAACTACCAAACATAGTGCGCAAATAGAATTCAACATTATTTCCAATCAATGTTTCAGGAAGAGGTGATTTTTGAATTAAAAAAAACCAATGCCAGTACTTCGTCGCCAATTCCTTTTCAGTATCTGCAAAAACACGGTACGTTGGCACAATGTCTAAAACACATAACTTCTGGACCTTATCACCATAGTCGATAGCCATTCTATGGGCGACTCGACCACCTCGATCGTGGCCAGCAATCATAAAACGATCATGCCCCAGCTCTGCCATCATCTCGACCTGATCCCGTGCAGAGGCCCTCTTTGAGTAATTAAAGTGATTCTCATCCGAGGGAGGTTTACCGCTATCTCCGTAGCCACGGAGATCTGGAATTACTAGCGAGAATTGTTTGGCGAGTTTGTCAGCGACCTTATGCCACATTACGTGACTTTGAGGGTAACCATGCAATAATAGCAATGGTGGCCCCTCACCGCCTCTTACTAAATTAATATGTGTCTCCGAGACTGCGATTTTCTCTTTGATAAATCCGCTAAACATGCTTTTTATTTCCCTTGGATTAGCTTACGCCGCACTAAATAGACATAGTCAAGTCCGGTCAAACCTTAAAGGGATTTAAATTGCGCTTTACTTCAGACGAGCTATCTGCCGCAGCAACCTTGGTCCATCAAGTAGTGCCACCAACGCAACAATATCCTTGGCCCTTGCTAGCTCAGCACGTTGGCTGCGAAGTTTGGGTAAAACATGAAAACCATACCCCAACCGGAGCATTCAAAGTTCGGGGTGGAGTTATATATTTAAGTGCTCTAAAGAATCGAGAACCTTCCTGCGAAGGAGTAATTGCAGCCACTACTGGCAACCACGGTCAATCAGTAGCTGTAGCTGCCACAGCGGTGAATCTCCGATCTATTATTGTTGTGCCTAAGGGTAACAATCCAGAAAAAAATCGGGCCATGGTAGCACAAGGTGCGGATTTAATTGTGCATGGCACCGACTTTCAGGAATCATTGGAATACGCTGAATCTCTAGCCCAGGAGCGTACCCTGCACATGATACCCTCCTTTCATCCTGATTTGGTTAAAGGGGTTGCCTCGTATGCGCTTGAACTTTTTAAAAATGCCGGTGAGTTAGATTCGATCTATGTTCCAATTGGACTCGGTTCCGGGTTGTGTGGGTTGATCAGCGCGCGAAATGCACTGGATTTAAAGACCGAGTTAATAGGTGTTCAAGCTGAGGGGGCCCCTTCTTATGCCCTATCTTTTTTATCCAAAAAACCCATATCAACTAACCGTATTGATACATTTGCATCAGGGCTCGCGACACGGGTTCCGGATCCTAATGCTGTGGACATCATAAATGAGAATGCCGCACGCATAATTACGGTTAGCGATTCAGAGATATTGAGAGCACAGGCGCTCTTGTTGCGAGACACACATAATTTATCTGAGCCGGCTGGCGCTGCCGCCTATGCAGGCTTAATTAAGGAACGACATCTCGCGGTTAAAAAGAGAGTTGGGATTATATTGTCGGGCGGAAACGCGGACATCGCTAATGTGCGCGACATTGCCAGGGTGGATTTAAATTGAGACGACATTTAAACCACTTGACAAGCGTAGCATCGACACCCTCCGGTTCGTCTTGCAACTCAGTGAAGCAGCTTACTACTAAATGGGGTAATTCCTTGTAACACAATTAGTTAGGACAATGATCTAAATTAATATAAAAGTTAACTTATTATTACTTTCAAGGAGGAAAGTGATGCGAAATGGGTTCCCCGTTTTGATCCTCGCCATAATGACCACTTTTTTTTCTGTCGGAGCGGCACAGTCGCAACGACTAGTCTTTATGACAGGCCCAGCTGGGGGCACCTGGTATCCCCTTGGAGGCGCAGTCAAACAATTGCTGGAGCAAGAAATAGACGGATTAAAGATTACGATAAGGCCGGGTGCCGGCTTAATTAACATCAAGGGTATCTCCACAGGTAAGGCTCAGGTTGCATGGGGTAACGTCATATCTACTGTTGATGCAATCCACGGTCGCGAACCTTTCAAAAAACCTATAGAAGGGCTCTGCAATATCGCCGCCTTTTATTATCAATATGCGCAAATTCCTGTCACTGACCTTTCAATTACCCAAATTTCTGATCTGCGTGGGAAATCGCTGGCAACTTTGCCCAGGGGTAATACCACCGAAGTAGCCGCGCGAAACATACTGGCCATTTTTGATCTGACATACGATGATCTTGGAAAAATCAATTTTGCTTCTGTTACAGACCAGGTAAATATGATGAAAGACGGCCAAATTGATGGTTTTATTATAGCCAGTTCCGTTCCTGCTGCTGGCATCCTCGACTTATCCACTTCACGAACCATAAGGCTTTTGCCTATTCCTGACGAGGAATTCGCGAAGTTAAAAGTAAAAAATCCAGGATGGAGCCGAGCAGCAATTCCCGGTGGAACCTACACTGGCCATGAGGAAGACATTCCTACCGCCAGCTTTCAAATGCATATGCTTGCTAATTGCGAGGCGGTTTCTGACAGTCTAGCCTATCAAATTACTGCCGCCATCGCCAAACGGGGAGGCGAATTGAGTGCAGTAACTGCCATGTTAGACGACTACAATATAAAAATAATGGCTAAGGATGTCGGTGTACCCTTTCACCCGGGAGCGGAACAATTTTATAAAGATCAAGGGATCAGATAATCATATGAGTTAATCCTGATCCTCTTTAGGCGACATGCATCCAAAAAATTACCTTCGGTATCTCACATCGACCATAGCATTGGCGATGGCCGCTTATCATTTTTATGTTGTCATTATTGGCGTGCCCTCGGTATTTTACTTTCGAGGCACACACCTTTTATTTGCGCTAGTGTTAGTATTTCTGTGGTACCCAAGTTGTGATTACAAGAAAAATCGCTTGGGTCTCTTGCTTGATCTGACGTTACTCATTTTCTCTATCTCCGCAATATCCTACCTTTTTATAAATCACGATTATGTACTGGACCGTTTCGCATACGTCGATGATTTATTACCAGCGGATCTTCTTCTCGGAACAGCACTGATACTTACCACACTGGAGGCAACACGTAGGGTCATTGGGCTTGCTCTGCCTTTGACCGCGTTGATATTTCTAATTTATGCACTTGGAATCGATCG
>CAZSYW010000158.1:4777-5769 GCA_964611315.1 uncultured Rhodospirillaceae bacterium | reverse complement strand
ATCTGTGGGAAAAGCAGGCGCCGGAGACGTTTGCCGACCGTTTGCGCGAGGCGCAATTGCAGATGATTGTTCACTGGCCAAACCCGGAAAGCATAGCGGCTCTATCGCGTGAACCGTCACTACTGGCCTGGTATTTGGACGAAGAACCGTCATTTATTTATCCTGCTGGAGACACGAAGAAGCGTTTTGCCAAGTTTGAGCGCGACCGTGACACCATCCGACGTATCGATACAGAGACGCCAATCTTGGTACTAGATGGCCCACCAACTGCGGCGAACCGGGCACGGTGGGACCGCTGGAATCTTGCGGGCGATATCTCCTCTCATTTTAACTATCCCGTTACTGTCAAACGCCTGCGCGATTATGGGCCGGTGGAACGGGTCGCAGAAACCACGACAATCGCCCGGAAACTAGTCGATCAACGCAGGCCGCTCTGGATGACGCTTCAGGCTTTTGGAGGCGAAGCGCGAGGCTGGCGAAAACCATCGCCGAAAACCGTGCGCGCCATGTCCTATGCAGCGATCGTCCATGGCGCGACCGGGCTGATCTATTTCGCCTATGACAGCTTCGTCACCCGTGATGACGGAATTTTGGGGATCTCGCCTTCGCCGGAACGCGATTACCGAGTAAAAACGGATTACAACGCTGATGGCAAACCACCCCTGATAGCTTCGGATGCCGATCGGAATTGGAGCCGCGCCCTGTTTGGCGCAGTGGCTAAGCTGAACGCCGAGATGAACCAGTTGCGAGGCGTGATCCTGTCGCCGACCAGCGCCCTTAAATATACGGTACAGCCGGCCAACGCCTTCGCTTGGTCCCATATGGTGCGCTGTTTATTAAAGAAAAGTAATGCCGGTTACACCCTGATCACGGTAAATGTCGACACCGAACCGGCTAGTGTTGATTTTCGGTTTCCTGATCCCATCAAGTCTATAACGCCACTCTTTAATTCAGCCAGGCCAGATAATGTTGATGCACACGGATACACCGTC
>CAZSYW010000158.1:0-4767 GCA_964611315.1 uncultured Rhodospirillaceae bacterium | reverse complement strand
GACCTTACGCATCGACCGAATCCAATCCGAATTCTCTTGGCTCATTGCGAACCTTTTGGTTTGGCTGTCTGTGGTTTTCCTTTACAGCCAAACCATTGGCCTTTGGCATTTTCTTGTCGCAACTTTCGGACTTTCGGTTGCCGGTGTTATGCCGCTTACCTTGACTTTTTTGCTGGTAGTGACGGTCTTTGTTTGTGGGCGTAAATACCTTGCTCGGATATCCTGGCCGTGGATCACGGTATCGGTTGCTTTCTTCATTGCCGGTCTGTTGTCGACCGATCCGGCTTTTCCGGCAAAGCGCGTTCATATTCCCGAGTATTTTGCGCTCACCTTGTTAGTATACTGGAGTTGCCGGCCTCGCATGCTGTCCCTTCATGCTATATGGGGTGCTGTGATATTGTCGGTCGGTCTTGGTGGCATTGACGAAATCCTTCAAGGTGCGATGGCGACGCGGACATTCGGATTACGAGACATAGGCA
Source organism: uncultured Rhodospirillaceae bacterium (assembly GCA_964611315.1). Taxonomy (GTDB): domain Bacteria; phylum Pseudomonadota; class Alphaproteobacteria; order UBA7887; family UBA7887. The sequence continues at coordinate 4,288 of CAZSYW010000158.1, read as the reverse complement.
CTAACGCGCTTGGAGCGCTTTCGGCGGGTCTATTTATTCAGTCGTTTTCCAAAGGGGCAGGACTGCAGAAATTCAAAAATATAACCCATATGTACGTTGCTATCTCGCTATTTGGACTTGTCCTGTTGCTTCTCGGCGCAAACGCGAATAAGGGAGCCGAGCTTCCCCTTTGGATATTTCTACCGGCATTCTCTGTTTTGCCATTGTCGATCATAGATAGATCGGCACCGGATACGCGTTTGCTAGACGCACTTGGCGCATTGAATGCAGTTGCACTTATTCTTCTGAGCGGTATCGATGCGTTGGACATCGATTTTCGTTAGCATAATCTTTGTCCTTGTCGTTGCAGGTACGGTGCTTACGTTCCGTACGCTATTCATGGACACACCGATTAATGTAATTTTGTTAACGGTTGAAAGCCTGCGGGCTGATCACTTTACAGACGCTGTAGCGCCAAATTTTTTCAAAGCCGCCAAAGAGGCATTGCATTTCAGAAAACATCGAAGTATCGCGTCTTGGACGGCGCCGAATATCATTTCTCTGCTGACGGGTATATCGCCATTTGTGCAAGGGGTGCATGCTAGGGGGCATTCTATCGCTGCTGGTTTGGACACGGCACTTGAAAAGATTGCTCGGAGTGGTTGGGAAATAGGCTCGATACAGTCGTTTGCGAGGATGGAAAATTTTCATAATCTTGGGATGCCGGTGGCGGTCGGTGAGACTATTGAGCACTGGATTGCTCAGAAAAAGCTTGCCGGCAAGCCATTCGTCTTCTGGCATCATTATTTAGATACCCATCTACCATACGCTCCCGACCTTAGGTTCCTTGCGAACCGGGCACGGCTGCCTCAGGAGAACGAGCCGGCATTCGAGCGCATCCAGGCTGTACGTCAACAACCGGCCATACGAGCGGGCAGCATAAAATTTGAAGAGACTGACAGGCCGTATATCGACCTTCTGTATGAAGGTGGCATCCGACAGTTCGACGACTGGTTTGATAATTTTTGGCAGTTCTTTAAGGCGGCGGGCTTGCGCGAGGATACAGTTTTGATTGTTACGGCTGACCATGGAGAGGAACTTCTAGAGCGACGAAACATTGGACACGCTTCAACAACCATGGCTGGTACTTTGTTCGAGGAGTTGGTTCGAGTTCCCCTGTTTATTTGGTGGCCGCAACAATTGTCAGCGGGGCTTGTGGATAGGCCGTCAGACCACCTCGATATTATGCCAACTGTGTTGGAAGCTCTTGGTCTAAGGGGGCAAGAGGCCTTTCCCGGGAAATCACTTACTCGTTCTCGCCGCTCGGATCGATGGTATGCCGTGACTAGCAAAGCGGGCTTTGCGGAAGCAGACCCGAATACGGTGGAGGATTTTATTGCCGCTGTGGCGAAGGATCGCTGGAAGCTTGTTATTAAAACCAAGGGTCGTGAGCTCATAAATTTCCAGCTATACGACCTTTTAACCGACCCGCAAGAGTATCACAATCGGGCGAAGGACCGTCCAGACATTGTTAGTCGGATGTTACCGAGTTTGACTGACCGCCTTGCTAAATTAGTAATACCGCAAAGGGGTACTGGGCAAGGCTTACAAGATGACGGAAGGGCTGCGCCGAAGTGGGTCTATCCTGCTGAATCCCAATTAGTGTCATGGGATGATCTGCAGGGACACTTGTTTTTGGAGTGGACTGGCATCGCATCCTCCTATGTTATTGAATATACGGCCGGGTTGGGGGCGCTCAGCGTATCGGGGCAGTTTTTTGTAAATGGGTTGCGGAAAGATTTTGGTATTTTTTCCCGTAATTATTGGGAAACTTGGATAGTTCCCTACCGTCAGGTGGTGCTTCGCGTACGAAATTCAGGCGATACTCACTGGAGTGAAACTCTGACAATCAAACTCAAGAAATAGGTAAGAGTATTTGCCCGGTATTTTTAATGAACATTTGAAACATTCGAAGTTTCCTTTGAGGCTAACGGTCTTTGCCGGTATCTCCCTGGCGCTAGTTGCTTATTTTGTAGGCGCTTGGCATTCGCCGTTGCTTGACCGAGAACTTAAACTACGGTTTGACGCTTTTACACAAGCTAAAGCATGGAACGAGGAGGAGGAACGATCTTTGGCAAAGGCTTATTGGAACCGCTATGCGGATGTGGCTGCCGATTCCTATTATGGTCGCAAGGGAACTCTAGGTGTCTGGGGAGCGAGGGAGCATTTTAATTATCACTGTAAGAGGGAAGGGCGACATTGGCCTGAAGGCACGTTGCAAAAACCAAGAGTTATTGAGAATTAAAGATAATATACAATCCGCATAACGAGACGGCGGTGAACGATGTAGGCAACAGCCGCCGAAGCTGCGGCAATGAAATAGCTAGAAACCACGAGCGTTATGCTGGGTAAAGCGTTGCCATGCATAATGATCTGTGACGACGATATAATTAGACTGAAAGGATTATATTGGATTAAGCCAGATAAAAATTCTGAGCCAGACAAAACGTCCGGGACAATACTCCAGTGATATACAATGGGTACAAACCAGAATGCAGCCTGGAAAAATATCCAAAGTAGGTGCGGAATATCGCGGAACAGCACACCTAAATATCCAAATATAACGCCGGAAGCTATAGAGAATATGAATAGCGGGAGCATAAAAAAAGGAAGTGTCAACATTTTCCAACTGCCAAGGCCAGCGATTATTATGATGATAGCGAGGGCGATGTAGGAGGTAACGAGGAACAACCATTCCGTAATAACAACCGCATATAGATAGACGAGGGGTGAGCTGAGGCTGTTTTTCAAAACGCGCTGTTTGTTTGGTAACTCGACAGCTGATGCCGAGATTGCGTTCAAGAGGCATATCCAAGGCAAAAGGCCTGCTGCGAGATAGATCGCATAGAATTTGATTGGGACCTTAAAAAATATTTGAAATACTAGATAGTAGGCGCCAATTGTTGCAAGTGGTGATAGCAGTGACCATGCAAAACCAAGGTATGAACCGCAGTATCGCCGGTATGCGTGGAAATAAGCCAAATGACAGACGTCTTTCGCCAGGACTTTAAGGGAAATGGAGTTAGCAGGTGGCATTTCTTATCTTACTGCCAACTGTTTATGGTATGCGGCGAACACAGCCTCTGGTGCTGCGTCCATTTCAATTCGGCCATCATGAAGTAGTATAGCGCGGGAGCAGGTCTCTTTAATTTGGCTTTCTTCATTAGTGGTTATAAACAGAATAGCTGAGTCGTCGATTTGATTTATTAACTTTGCCTTTGCCCTTTCGATGAAGGGAGTATCACCAAAAACAAAAATATCATCCAAAATAAAAATATCAGGTTTTTGGTGAATCAACAGTGACAAGGCGAAACGCGTTTGGAGCCTGGCACTTAGGCTGCGCATTGGATCGTAAGCCCGGCCTTCTAATTCAGCGAATTCTATGATTTGGTTGACTACGTCTTCGGAGTAGAGGTCATTTCGGTTATTTTGAATGAGTCCAAGCGCAATATTTGCTCGTAAATTCAGCTCAGGATCTAATCCGCGGCCTAAAGCTAGGATGGGCGTAATCCTACCTTGTACGTATCGTGTGCCTTTGACTGGAGGATAAATCCCAGCGACTAGGCGGAGAAAGCTGGTCTTTCCAACTCCATTACGACCGATAATGCCGATACGCTCCCCCCGTGCGGCGTCGAGATCAATATTGTGAAGGAGAACATGTTCTGCCGATGAGCGCACTCCGCGGTGGAGTAGGGAATGCTTCAAGGTCATGGCCGTATTAGTTGCTGGGATAGATATTGTACAGCCTCTTATGCGAACAAAAGGACCGTTGGCTGGTTTTTCGATCATACCGGGAGAATAAAGCTTGTGAGCTACGGATTTAGTAGAGGTTATTGCTCCGCCTAAGAACTGGGCATTAACGAAGCGAGCTCGTGTCCCCTTCTTTAAAGTAATTGTCAGCCAACGCCGATCTCCTGGGGTAACAGGGTAGTTGAGGAATATGCGCTTGTTGTATTCAGATACTTGTGAATGATTTTTGCCGTCGATCTTTACCTTTACAGCATTGTCCTTTCCGCCATCGAGATCGAGTTCAAGGATCGTCGCTGCAGTAGAGCTTTGATTTGTGACCGGAATTCGTGCCTGAGAATAAATAAAGCCGTTTTGACCAATGCTGCCGGTAGATGTTTGTGAAGAAACTGAAGATGGAAGTGAAAATTTTTGTGTTAACTGGCTATTGTTCCTATGTCTCCAATGCCTACGCATCATGTCTGGGAAATCGTAGACCAGTCGATGAAGAAGGATAGCAAGA
>CAZSYW010000157.1:0-5782 GCA_964611315.1 uncultured Rhodospirillaceae bacterium | reverse complement strand
GCAGCCGACGTTGGCGCAGACGGTGTCCACGTTGGCGCAGATGACGCCAGTTACGCAGAAGCACGCCGTTTAGTCGGACACGATGCTATAGTAGGGGTTAGCTGCTACAATTCTCGACACTCGGCCATGGTCGCTGGCGAGGACGGAGCAGACTACATCGCCTTCGGCGCCTTTTTTCCAACCACCACAAAACAGCCGCGGGTGCGTGCAAAACCTGATCTCATAACATGGTGGCACACCAATACAACTGTGCCCTGCGTAGCCATAGGCGGGATATCGGCGGAGAATTGCGGTGTCTTAGTCCGGGCAGGAGCCGATTTTTTGGCGGTAATATCGGGGATCTGGAGCAACCCCGATGGTCCCGGGATTGCTGTGTCGGCGTTTAACGAAGAAATAAAAATACATTCAAAGGCCATCATCAACGACTGACCTCGGAAGGCTAAACAGCTATAGTCATGGGAGCCTCGACCAGACACGTTGCGTTAGGCAAGTCTACTTGTTAGTTTCCGCCGCATTTTAAAATCTTGGCCCATGAGATGAAGATTAACGGTAACTCCATTCGCTCAGGCATGATTATTGAGCACAAAGGCCACATTTGGCGCGCGGTGAAGTCACAAGCCACGCAGCCGGGGAAAGGTGGCGCATACAATCAAGTCGAACTGAAAAACCTGCGAGACGGCACAAAGCTTAATGAGCGCTTTCGCGCAGCCGAAGATGTTGAACGCGTGCGGCTAGAAGAAAAACCACATCAATTTCTTTATGCAGATGGCGAGCAGCTGACATTTATGGATACCGAAACTTACGAGCAAGTCACTCTCAATCTCGACATCGTTGGTCCCTCTAGCAGTTTCCTCCAGGACGGTATGGAGGTGCTTATTCAGTCGTACGAAGGTGAGGTCCTTGATGCCACACTGCCTGACACAGTAGTTCTTTCTGTGACTGAGACTGAACCCGTAGTGAAGGGCCAAACTGCGGCATCTAGCTTCAAACCTGCCGTACTCGAAAATGGACTGCGCACCATGGTGCCTCCCCACATAGAAACCGGCACGCAAATAATCGTCAATACCTCTGATGGATCCTATGCCGAACGCGCTAAAACGTAGTTCGCTGGGTCAATTAATTCGAAATAATGGCTGTCCGATCACCTGAGATTAACGTTATGGTCACCAGTGCAACTAAGGTTGCACGAGCTTTGACCCGTGACTTCGGAGAGATAGAACAACTTCAAACGAGTCGCGCCGGAAGTGCCGAATTCACAGAGCGAGCCTTCAATTACGGTTCATCGCTCTTGAAAGAAAGCTTGGCAAAAGCACACCCGGAGAGGGATGTATTGTTAGCCGGGGTCGGCAACTCACAGTTTAAAAATACTGGCGAGCTTTGGGTGGCAAACCCGATATGCGGCCGAATTAATTTTTCCCATGGAATTCCCCATTTTGCTGTTACGATCGCCCACGTGCGGGCAAAGGAAACCTTGGCAACCGTGGTTTATGATTCTGTGCACGACGATCTATACTGGGCCGAGAAAGGCATCGGTGCCTATAGGAACGATCGCCGCATTCGCGTGTCTGAGCGCCGTCAAATTAAAGACACGGTGATCGGAAATCACGAAGAAAATAATAATGACCCTTTCGCACAGCAAGCTCGAAGCAACTTGGCCCAGCATGACGGTGATATACGAATTCTTGGATCAATCACGCTCGATTTAGCACACGTCGCCGCTGGATCACTAGACGGCTTTTGGAGTTTGTCCGCGTTGGCGCCCGATTGCGTAAGCGGGGCACTATTGGTTCAAGAAGCCGGCGGGTTTGCTAGTGGGCTGTCAGGCACCAGCAAGCCTTCAGAAGGAAATGGAATTTTGGCTGCAAACGGCCGTCTACACGCCACACTTGGAGCATTATTGCGCCAAGCCCGGTCTCACTCATCGATTCGATAATGAGTTGTTCCATCGCCTGAGCCTCGTTATTGTCATACGAGGGCGCAGCCCAGGTCACCTTCCGGAGGCCGGGGGGAGTGCCTACTAACGCAGGATATAGAGCGGAGTATTCGCGACCATGCGCATAACGTTGCGCACGATTGAATATGGCGGACGAAGTGCGCGTCGCTTTGGCATTTCTTGCTTTAGCCTCACGGCTTTTGCTACATGCTTGTTTACCGCCAGCAGTACCAATGCACAGGAAACCTTGACAATTGGCGCGAGGGCGCCCGCGGTTGAGGTAAATGAAAACGCCGTTTATTACGGTGCACCAGTCCAGCTAGGGTCAGAGACAGAGCTTCCTCTATTTGATCCTGTTGAAGACAGTTTGGAGTCGCGGTTAATGGATCTTAGGGCGCTCAACCGAACGCGGGCATTGGCTGCATCTACCGGCGAGTCCTCGACATTTGAACAAAAGAAAACTCCAGCGTCCCACGTAGTTGAACTGCCGTCTATCCAACGGACGCCTGTTGAGGTAACGTCAAAAGTTGTAAACGCTTCCTCCCTCGAAACCCAAACCCCTCGAGCGACGTCTTCGACAGAGGAATTCCTGACCTCGGAAACTAATACTGCAGCAGTCACGCCGAAATCTAACGAGATACAGCCGTCAACCGCCAAGGACTCTCAGGGTACATCAAGCCCGGCATCAGCCAATATGAGAAACAGGGAACCACCAACTCCACCCCCACCAAACGAGCTGAAACCGATATCGGACGAGCGCGATAAACCTGAGCTGGCAGCGATCACACCCACGACGACGCACGATGGGACGGAAGGGACACCTCTACCCGCAATTTCAACAGGATCGCTAACGGTGTTATTCGCTGGTGCGGGCTCCGCCATCGAAGACAGTAATAAACCGGCATTACGGACCATTGCAGCCACAATCAGGTCCGAAGACCGGACACGCCTACAACTGAAAGCTTACGCGAGCGCGCAAGACAGTTCGGCAAGCGCGGCGCGGAGACTGTCTCTTTCACGAGCCCTGGCCGTCAGATCCTTCCTGATAGAATCCGGTGTAAGCTCCACCCGCATCGATGTCCGGGCTCTTGGCGCGAAGAGTCAAGCGGGACCACCTGACCGCGTTGATTTGGTTGTTGTACATTAATCGTCGTCCGCGACGCTTGGGAAAGATGTTGAGCTGTGAGCCAGTCACGAAGCACGGCCCATGAATAAATCCAGCCGCTTCGTTAGCCGCATGGTCCTTTTTTTAGCGCTTGCCGTTGGGGTAGCGGCGTTGCTGTTCGGACCCCTGTTGGAAGCTTTCCGAGCCAATCCGCCTCTTAACGGCCTAATACTCGGGGTCCTCCTGATAGGGATAATTTATTGTTTCCGACAGGTCTTACAACTTGCACCCGAGATCCGCTGGATTGAGACCTTTCGAACAAACCAACCTGGTCTTTCAACGCAGTCGGCCCCAAAATTATTATCTCCCACTGCGCGCATGTTAGCTGACAGAAAAGGAAAGGTTATGCTGTCAGCTCCTGCCATGCGCTCCTTGCTCGATGGCATTGGTGCAAGATTAGACGAATCACGAGATATATCGCGGTATTTAATTGGTCTGCTTATTTTCCTTGGCTTGCTCGGCACCTTCTGGGGATTACTCGAGACAGTCAGCTCAGTAGGAACAATTATTAATAACCTATCTGTGACCAACGACGATATCGTTCACACCTTTACAAAGCTTAAGGATGGGCTTGCGGATCCATTAAACGGTATGGGCACTGCTTTTTCATCTTCACTCTTTGGTCTCGCGGGATCACTAGTAGTAGGCTTTCTGGACCTTCAAGCGGGCCAGGCACAAAATCAGTTTTATAACGATCTCGAGGAGTGGCTTTCTGGTGTTACCCGCCTCGGGTCCGGAAGTGGACTGGGGGACAACGAGCAGTCAGTCCCCGCATATGTGCAGGCTCTACTCGAGCAAACAGCCGAGAGTCTAGAAAACCTACAAACCACGCTCGCTCGTAGTGAAGACGATAGACGAACTACAACTTCTAGCATTCTCCAACTGACAGAACGATTGGCGGCTCTTGGTGACCAAATGCAACGTACCGATGGCAGCGTCGATGAGGCTACCCGCGGACATATCCGAAGCCTCGATGTCCACATGATGCGCCTACTCGAGGAAACCGTGAACGGCCGCAATCAAATGGTTTCTGAGCTGCGCAACGAAATTAAGTTACTGGCTCGAACGGTGGCCGCCACAGCCGACTCACGAACGAGGGTTGCAGCCGAAAACCAAACTCTAGCCGACTCGAGCGGCGACATCGGTTAAATCAATCAGTATCTCAGGCCTGCGTTTTAACAATGCTCACCCATAGAAGCCGCAGCAAACATGGTCCAGACATTTGGCCTGGTTTCGTCGATGCCATTTCCACATTACTTTTAGTTTTAATTTTCCTGCTTGTGGTTTTCATCCTAGCCGAGTTTTTTCTGTCGCGGGCTCTATCCGGACGCGACGAAGCTCTAAGTCGCTTGAATCAGCAGGTCTCTGAGTTAGCTGACTTACTGGCCCTCGAACAATTAACGAATGAAGAACTCCGTGAAAACATCGCTGACTTGGGGTTGCAACTTCAGACTTCAACTAAAGATCGCGAAGAGCTCAATAGGCAGCTTTTTCTGGCACTTGAACAGCAGGACAATTTGGGCGGAGACATTGCCGCTCTTCAACGGCTAAAGGAACTTAGCGACACGGCACGTGAAGATTTGGACCTTCGACTGGCAGCGGCTCTAGCGGCACTTGAGGCGGAGCAGGCGGCACTTCTTGCATCCCGAGACGAAACTGCGACAAATCGTGCCGCAATGGTCGAGCAGGAAAAATTATCTACGGCCGCCCAACGTCAAGTAGCCCTACTAAATCAACAAATTGCGGCGCTCCGGATCCAGCTAAACGCAATTCAAGCTGCACTTGATGCATCAGAAGCAAACATAGCCGAAAAAAATATCCAAATTGTCGATTTAGGTCAGCGACTTAATATAGCGCTAGCCCAAAAAGTCGGCGAATTATCTCAATATCGATCTGAATTTTTTGGCCGACTACGTGCATCACTCTCTGGAAGGAGTTCTGTCAGTATAGAAGGTGATCGATTCGTGATACAATCGGGCGTCCTGTTTGGAAGTGGTTCAGCGCAACTCGATCCTGCTGGAGAAACGCAACTAAATGACTTGGCAGAGTTATTACTCGACATATCTGCCGATATTCCTGATGACATTGGGTGGGTGCTCCGTATTGATGGCCATACCGATACTCGCCCGATCAATACCCCGCAATTTCCATCAAATTGGGAACTGTCTGTTGCCCGAGCGATTTCCGTAGCACGCTATTTGATCGATCGGGGCGTGTCACCGACCCGCCTAATGGCTGCCGGTTTCGGAGAGTTTCAGCCGCTGGTAGACCGAGATAGCAATGATGCATATAGAGCCAACCGCCGCATTGAACTTAAGTTGACAGAGCGTTAAATCATGTCCCAATCTCAAAAGATAGGTACGGAATCGCAGGAATATCAAAAATTGGACTGGAGGCAACACAAAGGCAAACTCAAGCCGGCTCTTTGGGTTTTGATATCCGTAGCTTTGGCTTGTTCGACATATTCCTTAGGACACAGCCGATCCAGTAAATCTAGCCACGAACTCCAATCTAAACTGGACCAGCTAAGAACAGAGAACAGCAACCTGCTCACTGATACAGCAGCAGAAATTATTCCACTTGGACCGATTGCAAGTGAAGAGAATGATTCAGAAGACGAAGCTGCTTAAATTCTTAGCTTTTTTTCCAAGACATATGTAATTCATCAAGTTGCGCTTCCGCTG
>CAZSYW010000156.1:0-5835 GCA_964611315.1 uncultured Rhodospirillaceae bacterium | reverse complement strand
AGATGCTGCAGGATATCTTCGCGACTTATGAGATCTTTCCTGCCACTTACCATAACCTTACCCTGATCGAGAACGAGAACGTGGTCTCCTACTGCTTCCAAAAGTTCAAGGTTTTGTTCGACGATCACAAATGTGCCGCCGGATTTCTTCTTATCAGTTATCAAATTAGCAATATGTAACATATTTTCCCTTTGCACGCCCTCCGTAGGTTCATCGAGCATCAGAAGCTCGCGCTCTTCACTAAGTGCCCTAACGAAAGACAGGATTTTTCGTTCACCGCCGCTCAATGTGCCCGCATCCTGGGACAATCTGTCGGCAAGGATCGGGAAATACTCAAAGTATTTCTCAAAAGGAGTGACATCGCGATTTCCGCGCACGAGAACAAGATTTTCCAGTACGCTCAGTTTGTCAAAGACTACGCGCTCCTGCGGACAGAACGTGATACCCAGTGAACCCATTTCCTCGGGCTTTTTGGCACCTAACTCCTCTTCTTTGAAACGCACACTTCCGCGAGTTAATTTTAGGTAGCCAAAGAGTAATTTTAGAAGCGTGCTTTTTCCGACGCCATTCCTTCCCAGAACGAATAACACCTTACCCTGTTCCACGTAACCACTTACGTCATTAACGACTGTTCCACCGCCGTAACCGCCAGTAACACCGTCAAAACTAAAAATCGGTGACTTCATATTGACACCCCGACGTAAACTTCCCTTACGCGGCTGTCTGCCTGGACATCTTGTACACTGCCAATCGCCAAGACCTGTCCCTGGTGCATCACGATAACCTGATCTGCAATATCCTTGACCAGCGCCATATCGTGCTCGATGACCACTATCGTGGTATTGAACGTCGAACGGACCCAACGAACAGTATCAATAACTTTTTCAGTCTCTTCCGGAGAGAGGCCTGCACACGGCTCGTCCAACAACAGTAATCTAGGATCACCCAAAAGTGACATTGAAAGTTCAAGGACCTGTTTTTCTCCGTGAGACAAGTCGCTTGCAGGCTTTTCGCCCTGATTGAGAAAGGGGAACCTTTTTCTTAAATCCGTAGTTATGGCGCTGCTCCAGTTCAGCGGCGTGTAGCTGAACAAATCTTTCAATGAACAACTTCCCCCCCATAACGCCGAAAGGAGGTTTTCGGCAATTGTCAGGTTTGGGAAAATGCTGGGGACCTGAAACTTGCGTCCGATTCCACGCAGCGCCACGTCGTTGGGAAGAAAACCGGAAACCCCTTCACCGTCGAGGGCAATCGTCCCTTCCTGAATGGGAACCGCACCAGTTATAACGTTGAAGGTCGACGTCTTTCCGGCACCATTAGGACCTATTAGGCAGTAAATCCCCGGTTGATCGATGCGAAAGCTCAGCTGATCCAGAATACCGACCGCACCCACGGATAAACTGCACCCAGACAATTCGAGTTTTGGCGGTTTCAAAACAGCCTTGGCAGGAAGCGCCACTTCATTCTCTCGACGGGAACGACCAAACATCCGCCGAAAAAATTGCTCGGGCCGTCCTGCTATACCCTCAGGCATAAAAAGGACCACAAATATGAAGAGCCCGGCAACCATCAACTCCCAAACGGGGACGACATCCCGCAATTCTGCCGTCAGGGAACCCACGAGGATCGTACCAACTACCGGTCCCAGCAGCGTTTTTCTGCCCCCAACGGCGGTCCAGATGAGCAACTCGGCAGACAGGATAAAGCCCGCAAGGTTCGGCGTGACGAGGCCCTGGTGAGGCGCATAAAAGACACCTGCAATCCCGCCCAGCAATCCACTTATGCCGAATGCCAGAGCCTTCAAGAGCGGGGTGTCGTAGCCAAAAAAAGTAAGCCGCGGTTCATTTTCGGCAATCCCTCTCCAAATTACACCTATTGGCGACTTAACCACCCACGCGACCCCACCAATCGAGATTGTCAAAACCGCGGCGATTACGTAGTAGAGCGTCTCAAATCCGGCGATACCCGGCAAACCGGGGATCCCACCCAACCCGTTAAAGCCGCCCGTAACCTCAACCCAGTTGGTCGCGACCTGATAAGTGAGAAGGCTCAGGGCTAAGGTGATAAGAGCGAAGTAGGGTCCGCTTTCGACGCGGCCGCGAAATATGAGCAATCCAATACAGAAAGCCAGAAGACCCGGTGCCAAAGCCGCTGCCGGAAGCAGCAGCAGAAGCCAAAAGCTGTCTTGGAAGTGTATCAAGGCAAATCCGGATAAGTAGGCACCTATTCCAAGAAACATTGCCTGTCCCAGCGGTAGGAATCCGGCACGCCCCCAACAAATTCCGATCCCCAAAGCTGCTATGGAATACAGAAAGTAAAGACCCAGCTGGTACGCCCAAAAATCGCCCAACAAAGTTGGCAGGGCGAAGAGACCGACGAGCAGGATTAAGCTACGACCGAGAAATAAGCCCATTGGGTTTCAGCCACAGGAATAAAATTGCAATTAACAAGACACCGAAGTAACCCGACGTTTCGCCAAACAGATTGGCGACAATACTCTGGACGCCGCCGATAACTCCTGCACCCGCCGTCAATCCCAATAACGTGCCGATGCCACCGACAACCAGAACAAAAAAGGAAGTTAAGATATAATCCAGACCCATGAACGGTTCTACACGCGTCAACGGCGCAAGCATCACGCCAGCCAAGGCCCCAAAGCACGTACCGACGACAAAGGTATGGCGGGCCAAACTGTCGACACGAATACCGACAGCCTGTGCCAAATCGGGATTTTCCACCATGGCTTTTACGCGGGCACCCGCGAGACTCCGGCGGTACCAAACCCAAAGGACGAGAGCGGATACGATGGCAATGACCATGACCAGCGCTCTGTAACTCGGATATGGCTCACCTAGCACGTCGATCGAACCGGGGATCGGATTGGAAAGGCTTTGAAATCCCTTACCGTAGACCAGCTCTATCAACTCCCGCAATAAAAAGCTTAAGCCCCACGTGACAAGGAGGGTGTCAAACGGCCTGCTGTACAAGTGTCTTATCAGTGTGTACTCGATGAGGTAACCCAGTACGGCGGCAACAAACAAGGCAAAGGGGATAGCCGTAATATAAGGCCACCCCTGATCCTGACAAAAATATGCCGCATAGGCACCGATCATAATGAACTCGCCGTGGGCGAGGTTCATGACGCGCAGCAATCCGAAGACGATCGCCAGGCCCAGCACGATTACAAATAATGTAGTGACCTCGTAGGCGACGTTGAGGGCTATGGTGACCGCAATCGGATCCACTAACTGTAAACACCTAGGTACAGGTTTGTCCCGACGGCACGTTGCTGAAGACCTTTGCGATGTTGAACTGCGTACCCTTGCATTCGGCAAGATACATGTTCTTATCCGTGTGACGATTTCTCATCGTTACCGGACCGGTAGGTGTATTCACGGTTAGACCTTCGGCTGTAGCCGCGAGCTTCGAGGCGTCTGTCGAACCGGCCTTGTTGGCCAAGGCGGCCCCGAAGATGATCCCGGCATAATTACTCTCTGCCAGAGTATTTAGAACCGCGGCCTTGGCACCGAATTTGGCCTTATAGCTTGAAACAAAGGCGTTGTTTTCCTTCGAGTCGATATTCGCAAAATACGCCATCGACGAATACAGGTTGCTGCTGCTCTCTGCACCGATACCCATCAAGGTGTTTTCCTCCAGCAGAGAAGCTACCCTGGCTATGTTCTTGTGAAGACCGAACTCCGCAAAAGTTCGATTGAAATTTACGTTGTCTCCCCCGACGAGCGTGATCACGACAAGGTCCGGCTTCGCGCCTTTGATCCGCGTTACGGCCGACTCAAACTTATTGGCGGGGCCAAAGGGAATATACTGTTCGCCCACGACCTTACCCCCCGCGGCAGAGATGTATTGCTTTGCGAGCTTGTTCGTTACTCGAGGCCAAACGTAATCATTACCGATTAGATAATAACTTTTTACGCCTTTGGATTTTGCAAAATGCGCTATCGTCGGCTTCAACTGCTGCTGGGGCGTTTCTCCCAGCATGAAGACATTGGGTGAGCACTCTCCACCCTCGTATACCGGCGAATAAATATACGGGACCTTACCCTTTACGGCACCGACGATCGCCTGACGGACCGCACTATCGTGGTTACCAACGAGGAGGTCGACCTTTTCGCGGAGCATGAGACGCATAGCACTCTTGGCTGCTTCTGCGGGCGGTACGCCGGCATCCGCGATATAGAGCTTTGCCTGACGGCCCAGCACACCCCCCGATTTGTTTACCTCATCGATCGCCAGTTCTCCGCAATTCTTGGCAGAAGGACCAAACAAGGCTGCAGGACCGCTCAGCGGAATGAACAACCCGATTTTAAAGTCGCCGGCGGCCCTGGCGTACCTGAGTAGGCCGGGTGCAGCGGCGAGTGCTGCACCACCCAAGGTGGCCTTCAGCACGAGACGACGTGACGTTTGCTTTCTATTCAACATTAACTTTCTCCCGTTTTGATAAAGTGATTATAGTCATGTCTAGTCTTGGAAACGATAAAATCATGGTGCCGGCAAGGGCTCCAGAATGTTTTCTATTGTCGAAGCAAGAGCAAGGAGGCGCTCGTCTTTTCCGGGCAGGCCCTCGATTTCCATCCCCACGGGCAAACCATTACCCAGACCCACCGGCAATGAAATCCCGGGAGCCCCGACGTTACTGCCCAAATCCGTATTGCGAATAAAGATCGGGAATGTGGGCTCCTGTTTACCATTGAGCTCAACAGTCTCGTCTTCGCCTATAGGTCGTGCTGTCAGCGGTGTCGTCGGAAAAAGTATGGCATCGAGCCCGTGTTCGGCGAAGTAGTCCGCATATATCTTCTGCATTTTGGGACGATGCTGTTCCATGGCAGCCGTATAAGCCGCCTCCGGCATGGCTTCATCCCCCTGTTGGCTGGAAATGATACCCTTGACGTCTGGACTTCCTATGCCGTCGATCAATTCCTCAAGGGAAACACCGTAGCCGGCACGCTCAAGGTATACCGGCAGACCACGCATGACTTCGAAGAGAGCTACCGGAAAGCCGGTACTATCATTTAATTCCCAGATATCCGGAAAATCCGCCTCTACGATGGTAACGCCTTCGCCTTCGAGCGTTTGTATGAGGCCCTTTCCATGTTCCTCTACCTCGTTCTCGAGGTTCTCCCAAAAACGTGTTCGAGGCACCCCTATTTTGGTTGATTTGAGGTCCACCGGCATGTCGTCAGGCGCAGATTTTCCAGCCATTACCGCATCCAGCAAGGCGATATCCCTCATAGTTCTGGCCATCGGCCCAATCGTATCCCTCGTTTTGGAAATCGGTATCACACCTTCACCGGGGTAGCGCCCGACAGTGGGTCTAAATCCGAAAATTCCGCAGAGGGCGGAAGGTATACGTACCGACCCACCCGTGTCGGTCCCCAGGCCCGCCGGAAACTGCCGGGAACTCACAGCCGTCGCCGTACCACCCGACGAACCGCCCGGAATCTTCAATCGATCGTAGGGATTTCGGGCTGGACCCGTCACATGGTTGTTCGATGTTATACCAAATGCCAATTCATGCATAACGGCCTTTGCTGCGATTATGGCACCCTCACCTCTTAACGCCGCCACTGCGGGAGCATCTTTGGAGGGAATTTTCCCGGTCAAGGCGCGGGTTCCTCCCGTCGTCGGTAAATCCTGCGTATCGATGTTGTCTTTCAATATGAGTGGGATACCATCGAGGCTTGCGGAACTGCCGTCTTTCCGACGGCCATCGGACGCCTCGGCCTGCCTGCGATAATTATCCGGATCAAAAGCTGCCACGCTCCCCAAACCGCGGTGTTCTTCAATATGCCGGATCAGCTCGTCCGCCAGATCGAC
>CAZSYW010000155.1:0-5845 GCA_964611315.1 uncultured Rhodospirillaceae bacterium | reverse complement strand
TGGGCACAGCATTTAGCTCGTCCTTGTTCGGACTGGCCGGCTCGCTGGTTCTAGGATTTCTCGAACTACAGGCAGGCCAAGCTCAGAATCGCTTCTACAACGAATTGGAAGAATGGCTTTCGAGCCTAACGCGTCTGGGTACGGGTGCTATCGCTGGTATAGAAGGTGGTGAACAATCTGTACCAGCTTACATTCAAGCACTTCTTGAGCAGACTGCGGATGGACTGGAAGGAATGCAGCGGGCATTGGCTCGCAATGAAGAGAACCGTGCCGATTACAGTCGCAACATTTACGAACTAGCCGAACGTATCGGCACATTGTCCAATCAGATGGCAACGGAACAGAAGCTAATGTTGAGGCTGGCCGAAAGTCAATCAGAGCTGACCCCGATATTGGGCAAGCTTGCAGAGGCCGGTAGCAGCCCCGTCACCGATGCGGCCACGCAAGCCCACTTGCATAATATAGAAACATACCTCAGCCGGATTCACGACGAAATGGGTACCGGCCGCACTGACGCAGTTCAAGAAATTCGCAATGAAATTAGATTGTTAGCTAGAACTATTGCAGCTCTTGCTGAGGAATAGGGACGATAAGAAGGCGGGATGCCGGTAACCGCAGATTGCAGCAAAGGACGATAACCCATGTTGGCCCAGGCGCGTCGGGCACGTAGTCCATTAAATATTTGGCCAGGCTTCGTAGACGCGTTAGCTACGCTACTCATGGTCATCATCTTCCTGCTAATGATTTTTGTCGTCGCCCAGTTCTATCTCAACGATGCTTTGATCGGTCGCGATAAGGCCCTGCACAAATTGAATAAGCAGGTTTCCGAACTTGCTGAACTGCTCTCCCTAGAACGCAGCGCCAGTCGCGACTTACGCAACAATGTTGCGCAAATTTCAGCCGAGTTACAAAGCTCTTTGGCGGAACGGGACAATCTTTCGTCGGAATTGAATTCCTTGCTTGGTGTCCGCGACAGTTTAAATTCCACCAAGGCCAATCTGGCAAAATTTCAGAAAGATCGCAAACGGCTGGCCAATGAGCGGTCCGCACTTGCCGGGGAACTAGAAGAAACCTACAAACGGCTCGAAAGGTCTAATAAAACCATAAAGTTGGATAAAGAAACGATTGAAGTTCAATTGGCAAAGTTAACAACTTTACAACAGGACATCATCGCACTCCAGGCGTTACGTGATGAGCTGAGCAAGCGGATTTCGGTAGCATCCCGTGAGCTCAAATCCAAATCTAAATCTCTTAGTGAGGAGCAAAAATTATCACAAGCAGCCAAAGCACAGGTTGCGCTGTTGAACCGGCAATTGGGAGCGCTTCGTACACAGGTTGCGACCCTGAACGAAGCCTTAGAGGCATCAAAAATTAAGGATGAAGAAGCGCATATTAAGATAGCTAATTTAGGAAAGCGGCTGAATGCGGCACTGGCGAGCAAAGTTCAGGAACTCGCAAGCTATCGGTCCGAATTTTTTGGCCGCCTTCGGAAAGTGTTGGGCAATCGCCGCGATATCCAAATCGTCGGTGACCGATTTATATTTCAGTCAGAAATCTTGTTCGCATCCGGATCCGACATTCTCGCCCAGGCAGGCAAACTTCAAATCGCCAAGCTGGGTAAAACGCTTAAAGAAATTACGGCAACAATCCCATCTGATATCGATTGGATTCTGCGTATAGACGGTCACACGGACCGGGTTCCGATTAAAACCAAACGATTTCCATCAAATTGGGAACTATCCTCTGCCCGGGCAATTTCCGTAGTAAAATTCTTGATGACGCAAGGCATACCAGCAAACCGGTTCGCCGCAGCAGGATTTGGAGAATTCCAACCTCTCGACGCCCGGGACGATGAATTTGCCTACCGTAGAAACCGGCGTATCGAACTTAAACTCGATCAACGCTGAAACTAGAAGACCGTCTTGCTATCAGCATTAGTCTCCGCTATACCCGCATTCTGTTTTGTTGGGAGATAGACTGTGAAAAAAGAGATCCACCCTGACTACCATGAAATTACTGTGGAAATGACAGATGGCACTACCTATAAGACCCGTTCGACCTGGGGTGAGCCTGGCGCCACATTGAAACTTGAAATAGACCCCTCTTCCCATCCAGCATGGACAGGTGTACATCGACTGATCGACTCGGGCGGCCAACTTGCCAAGTTTAATAAACGCTTTGATGGCTTTGGTCTAAAGTCTTAAGCGGTCTTAGATAGGACGTTTAATCCATAATTTTAAGGTAGGCTTAGACGTTTTCCGCATCTGTTAAATAATTGACATCAAGATAATCAAACTGCCTCTGTCTGCCTTATTCGGCCTGCAATCGCACACCGGAGAAGTAATTATATGATCCAACTAATAACAAAATAATTTCATCATGCAGTGCTGAATAATATTGGGTGGTTAAACTTGCCACCCAGCGTTTTATATAAAATAAGATGAATTTCAATTTCCCCTTTCCTACAAAATTTAGAATTTAAAATATTTGAAAACAGGAGCCACTGTAATCCGTAACCCTTGAACTTGTGCGTCCTGACCTTAAATAACAAAAAGGCGTCGGATGCCAATATTTGGATCTAACGCTTTGTAAAAACAAGGGTTTGGCCATGCTGGCGAACCCGCTGAAATCCATGTCGCTTGCAAGGAGGATATGGCAATGCGCAAATTTAATACCCCCCCACTATTCCGTAATTCCATCGGTTATGATCACATGGTCCGCCTATTAGACGGCATTGACGTTGGTCAGTCGTCAACCTATCCACCATATAACATTGAGAAGGTCGACGAGCATTCCTATCGGATCACAATGGCTGTTGCCGGCTTTGCCGAAACAGAACTTGATGTTCAGGTTAAAGACAATCGACTCATGGTCTTTGGCAATGTCGAAAATAGCGCCAAAGGCGCGATCGAAAAGCAATACCTACACCGTGGAATTGCCGGACGCAACTTCGAACGCCACTTCAACCTAGCCGAACATATCACAGTCGCCGATGCCAATTTGGTTAACGGTCTGCTCCACATCGATCTCGTCCGTGAGGTTCCCGAAGCGATGAAGCCACGGACTATCGCTATCAACAACAATATGGAGCCTATTGACGACAAAGCGGCCTAGACTAAGTTCTTTTTCACAGCATCGGATGCGTCACCTTCGGAGGCGCATCCGATAGACAAATAGCCATGCTAGCTATGCTTAATGTTCGCTGAAGGGTGTATTATTTTGGAGTGGATATGCGGTCCGCTTAGTTATTAATAAGTTATATTATCCGCGTATTTTTGCCATCAGCACTTCTATAAACAGATAAAATCATGTGCTACAGTTTCTATTCTCTAAAAATATAATTAGATAATATACTTTTTTGCTTTCTAGCTAGATCAAAGAGCATTTCAATTTTCGCGAAATTTCCCAGCTATGTTGAGAATTCTCTAATTAGAATTTTTAGGTGTTACCCAATAAGCTTGCTAATCAATTTAGTTGCTAAACTTTTCTCCATAGTGATACCCAAGAATAAAGGTTGTACATTATAAAAAATTCTTTATTCAGTTGCTTAATACTTTAAGAATCTGTAACGCAGACTGTATCGGTTTAGGGATGATTTCCCAATCGATCCAAACGTGCACGCAGAGTCCGAAAACGGCCATAATATCTTCTCTCACTATGGTATTATACCCAATTTCGCACTCTCACTATTGTCGCAAGGCTGCACAACCTATATCCAACGTTCAATAACATCAGGAAACCAAAGTTCCTTACGAAATTGGTATAGCGTTTCAACGACAATGCAAATTTCAGGTAATTCATGAATTTTTAGCCCGCCCTCACAGACCAAGTGGTTTGTTACTGCTATATCGAAATGGAACTAGTCGACAAGGTTGTTTAAGTGATCGTATACACCTCAATGTCACCACCGGTCAGTATAGCAATAAAGCGGAGAAACTCCCTGCGCTTCGAGAGCGAACTTTTGCTCAAGCCTCGCGCTTCTCGAGAAATGCAATTAGCGCATCTAGCGTCTCGCCTGGCGTTTCCAACATCATCATATGACCAGAATCGGGCAACACGACCTCTTTCACGTCTGATAGAGCAGAAACAAGTGGTTGGGCCGCCTTTAACGGTGTCATCTTATCTTGTGCAGCCAGAAGACAGAGCGTAAAGCATTGTACGACAGACGCAGCATCCAATGCCGTTTTATAGGCATCTGCGGCCGCAAGATCGTTAGCAAGTACACCAGGGTGCGCGCGCTCCAGGAGCCTTTTACAATTTTGGAGAAGCCAGATTCCGGAGGCTATGTTGCCGCCGCCGTGCGCCTGGATACCGTGCCCCCAGTCGACAATCAAATCTATCGCTTTATTATCGTTGGCAACCGCTGCATCAAGCAGGTCAGGATGCACCGGCATCTTTGCTGCTACACCGAGCAGAGCAAGGCCGCTCACCTTATCAGGATAACGTGATGCTGTTTCTAAGGCAGCTAAAGCTCCCATCGAATGGCCGACTAGCGTAGCGTTCGACGCACCGGCACTACCAATGACATCTGCAATCCAAACTGCTTGGTCCGCAATATTGTCGATAGGATCTCCAGCGCTATCGCCATGCCCCGGCAAATCAATTGCAAGCACGGCGTATCCGTGATGTGCAAAGTAACGCGTTTGCTGCTGCCAAACGCTATGGTTCATGCCAGCGCCATGGACGAATAACAACAGTGGCAATGAAGGATCAAAAGGCTTGCCGCCAGTCGACGCGAAAACATTGCGGCCCTGCAGTGAAAAATCCATGCCTCAAACCTTCCCCGCAGCGCGCAAAGCACGGTTTAAATCTGTTATCAGGTCATTCGGATCTTCTAGCCCCACAGACATACGAATCATATCCTCGCTAATTCCTGCGGCCTCCAACTGTTCGGCGCTCATCTGTTGATGGGTCGTGCTCGCTGGATGCAGAATCAGGGACTTGGCATCACCGACGTTAGCAAGATGTGAAAAGACTTCTAAGGCTTCAATAAATTTGGCCCCCGCCGCGCGTTCCCCCTTCACGCCAAAGCTTACCATTGAGCCGGCTCCGTTTGGCAGGTACTTATCAACCAGTTTTCGGTCTGGGTGCGCAGACAGTGTTGGATAGGTCAACCAGGAAACCATTTCATGATTCTCAAGAAAGGAAACGACTTTATTGGTGTTTGCGACATGTCGTTCAATCCGAACCGGCAGCGTCTCAACACCTTGAATGATGTAAAAAGCGTTCGCGGGGCTCATGCAAGCACCAAAATCGCGTAATCCTTCCGCCCGTGCCCGCATGACAAAGGCAGCAGGACCGAATTCCTCGGTGAATACTATGCCGTGATAGCCCGCATAGGGTTCCGTCATCTGCGGAAACCGGTCAGAAGCGGCCCAATCAAAATGACCTCCATCGACTAATATGCCCCCGATGGCAACACCATGCCCACCAAGCCACTTAGTTGCCGAATGCATTACGATGTCGGCACCATGTTCGATTGGCCGACAGAGCACCGGTGGCGTAAAGGTAGAGTCTATCATCAACGGAATACTGCGCTGATGAGCGATTTCGGCTATTATTTCTATATCTAGGACCTCTAAACCGGGATTGCCTAACACCTCACCAAACACTAGGCGTGTTTCCGGGCGGATGGCCGTTCTGAAGGCGTCGGGATCCCGCGGGTCAACCAGCGTCGTCGTAATCCCAAAACGCGGCAAAGTATGGGCGAACATGTTAATTGAGCCGCCATATAACGAAGCCGAAGCAACGATATGACTACCAGCATCCATCAAGGTAGCGATCGCTAAATGCAGCGCGGCCTGTCCGCTTGCAGTGCATATTGCCCCCACGCCACCATCCAGCG
>CAZSYW010000154.1:0-5873 GCA_964611315.1 uncultured Rhodospirillaceae bacterium | reverse complement strand
GCGGTCCTCAATATTCAAATTGTGGGGAGTTCCTTCGACCAAATTAAGGCCGGTTTAGCGGCTGGTCCCGAGGAAGTAAGCTGGGTTTTGACTTCTGCATTGATAGCGGAGGTCATCATGATTCCAATGTCGGGCTGGTTATCGAGATTGATGTCAACTCGGTGGCTGTTCACGGGTTGCGCGTTGGGATTTGGTGCTGCGAGTATTGGTTGTGCTTTGGCGACCAATATAGAGCAAATGATATTCTTTCGGGCCGCTCAGGGCTTTATGGGGGGTGGTCTTGCCCCAATGATTTGGGCTGCCATATATGTCTCTTTCCCACGACGTTACCAAGGCTATCTTTTAGCCATAGTTTCTTTGCTGGGTACCAGCGCGGTGGCTTTGGGCCCTAGCCTTGGAGGATGGATTAGCGAAGAAGCTTCTTGGCCATGGCTGTTTTATTTCAGCGTGCCCTTCGCAGCTCTGTCGGCTGTGTTGGTCTTCTTTTTTGTGGATTTCGACGAACCGGATTGGACTATTTTCGACGACATAGACCTCCCGGGAATACTATTGATGGCCACATTTTTTATGTGCCTGTTAGTTGTTCTAGAGGAAGGGCGGCGACAAGATTGGCTGGAATCAAGGCTGATATTGGTCTTGAGCGCGATATCTGTCGTATCAGGATTTCTTTTCGTTTGGCGGGAATTGAGCTGCTCTAAACCACTTATTGACCTGCGAGTGTTTGGGTATCTCAATTTTTCGGTGGGAGCTTTTTATGTGGCCGTATTTGGTGCTGGCATGTTTGTGCCCCTGTATCTGCTTCCTTTGTTTTTATCCCGGATTCTAGGGCTAAATACTTGGCAGATTGGTTCCATGATCGTGGTTCTAGGCATTAGTATGATGGTCTCCGGATTTTTTATGCCATACCTAATGCGTACGTTTAGTTTGCGCGCAATTGCAATTGTTGGTTTCGGTGTGATGGCTCTCGGCACTTGGTTTCAAGCTCAACTTAACTTTGACACAGGATTTGTTGAGCTGTTGCTTCCTCAAATATTGCGCGGGGCCGCCACTCAAATGTGCTTTCTGTCAATGGTAGGGTTGGCGGTAGGTACTTTGCCCGAACAGCAGGTGAAGTCCGGTACAGCATTATTTCAATTGACCATGCGTCTTGGTGCCGCGGTGTGCGTGGCGATTGCTAACAACTATTTGTTTATTCGTACTCGATATCACTACCACGAAATTCGTGAATCAGTTTCCGTCGGTAATCCGGCCGCTATGGAAACATTGGCACGTCTCGACTCCAGTCGAGCCGCACTATTGGGAGACTCTCCGTGGGCGCTTATGGCCTCTCTTCAGCGTTATGCTGCAATTGGTGAGCGCGAAGCGATGATTCTTGCTTTCAACGAGGTGACAGCATTTGTGGCGGTATGTCTTGCTGTTTCTATAATCTTTATGCCACTGGTGCGAAGTATAAAAATGGATCGATCATAAAACTAATTTCTCGGTCAAGTTACTCATGGATTTTTTCCCATTGTTCCGAGTTGTTGCCGGCGCAGGGCAAGGCCGGGACGGGCGCCTGTGGCGGTTCCGTCTTCCCAAATTGTACGGCCGTTCACCATAACCAAATCAATGCCCTCTGCAGCTTCACGCGGGGTCTCAAAGGTGGCTCGATCAATCACAGTTTCCGGGTTGAACAGCACCAAATCCGCAAATGATCCCACACTGATTTTGCCGCGGTCTGTTATGCCAAATTGGGCTGCTGGGACACTGGTCATGCGGCGTACAGCCTCTTCAATCGTAAATAGCCCTTGATTGCGTGCGTAATGCCCAAGTACGCGTGGAAATGTGCCCCATAGTCGTGGGTGAGGATGGTCATCGTGCGGTAGGCCATCTGAGCCAATCATTGCATTTGGGTGGGATAAAATTCGCCGGACGTCATCTTCGCTCATCATGAAATAGATTGCACCTGCCGGCGCCAACGCACGGGCAGCTTGAATGAGGTTGCAGTCCATTGCATTTGCGATGTCCGAGAGGTCACGACCCGCCATTTCTGGAAGAGCTTTGGACCAGGTAACTAAAATCCTAGAAGCGGCTTCTAGCCGCTTTACTCCAAGCACTGTAGAACTGGCGACGTAGGGATATACATCAAAAGCGATTGCTTGCTGGGTTTGGGCGTTTTCAATCATTTTGAGGGTCTCTCGAGATCGTCCGTGATTTGATACCCCCCCGACTTTATGGTGAGAAATCACGATTGGGACGTTGGCTTCAAGACCAATCCGAAAACTTTCTTCCAGTGACGTCGTAATGTGGTCACCTTCGTTTCTCATGTGGGTAGTATGTATTCCGCGGGCATCACTTACCGATTTTACTAACTCGATCACTTCCTCAGTAGAGGCGGAAGCGGCAGGTTCGTAGTATAGTCCCGTGCTCATTCCGATCACGCCGTCTTCAAGGGCTTGGTCCAGTTGATTCCGCATGGTCCTTATTTCTTTGTCCGTAGCGCTACGTCCTACTTTATCCAAAGTTCCAATTCGTAGCGTGGAATGGCCAACTTGTGTGGCAGAGTTCACTGCAGGCGGGTCCGCGTCGAGAGCGTTGTAATATGAGGCAAAATCAGCAAACAGTACCTCTGGCTTATCGGCTATCAGATCAAGTGGCGGAGGCAGAGATTTGTGGTGGAGCGGAGCCAGACTTATTCCACAATTGCCAGTAATCACTGTTGTCACCCCCTGGCTCGCCTTGCACGACATATTTGGATCTGACAATAAAGCCCTGTCGTCGTGTGTATGGACGTCAATAAATCCTGGTGCCAACGCTTTGCCTTTGGCCTGGATTTCCCTGTTTCCAACTATTTCGTCCAGTGTCCCGACGGCGATAATGCGATCATCGATAATAGCTACATCACCGCTTGCGGAGGGCAAACCGGTTCCGTCTATTAGGCGAGCAGATCGGATAACCAGGTCGGCACGTTGGTGCTTCATTTGGAGCCCCTCTGATGGAAGAGAACGGGGGTCATATATTGTTACTCTGCTCCTCGGCGTCCAATGAAATTGGACATGACCGTTTGAGGTTCTCCAGTGTCATATGCTTCACGGACGTATTCGCTTGCTGCGCTGAATACATTGTCGAAGCCTGCTTGTGTTTCCTGCCTATAGCGTTCTTTAGTGAGCCGAAAGGCACCAGGCGGCTGCAACGTTAACTCTTCTGCCATCTTGATTGCTACGTCAGTCAATGTATTTGCGTCCGCGATTTGGTTCAACAGGCCTATCTGCAAACACTCTTCTGACTCCACGAAACGGCCAGTTAGAGAAAGGTCCATGGATCGAGCGAGCCCGAAGTAAAGGGTCAGTAAATGTGAGCCTAAAACGCTACCTAGGCCCGCTTTGACCTCCGGCTGGCTCATACGTGTACGTGTGTTTCCGACACGGCGATCGCAAAGTAATGCAAGCTGTAGGCCAGCACCCGCCGCGACACCATTGATGGACGCTATACAAGGTTTATCAAGATTACGGATGGCCGAAAATGCGAGGCGGGTTTGTTCCATCCATTCCTCTGCGTTCCTTCCGTCAAAGGTGGCTGCTTCTTCTAAATCTTGCCCCGCACAAAATGCTCGATCACCTTTTCCTGTGAGCACCACGGCTCGGATCGATTTGTCACCATTGACAGGAGACAGGACCGTATTTAGTTCGGCACGCATTGTCGCATTGACTGCATTCAAACGGTTTGGCCGATTTAGGAAAACCAGTAAAATGCCATTACGGCGCTCGAGTGCCAGGGTTTGCAGATTATTTATCATTGCAGATCACCGTGCTTTCCGGAGAGAAAAATGTCATTTCTGTTTCCTGGTTCAAAAGTTGAGCATAGCTGCCATAATCGATAAATGGAGAAAATTATGGCATAGTGGAACTCTGCTGGCGTGGGTGTTTAGTGGCCTGCTCAAAGCTGGCAATGAATCTATGAAATTGGTGCCTGATTTCCAGTTCTTGGAATTACGTTTGGAAAATTGTTCTTGTGACGGTTTGACTTGTAAGAAACTAATGCTAGCGAGTGATTTGAAAGTTGGGCGGAGTTTAATTTCCAGTCGCGTCCAATATCTGGTTGCAATGCTGTGTCTTTTGTTAATTGCAACCCCAGTTGTTGCTGATACTGCTGATGCTGAGAAGGCATACGATGACGGGGATTACTTGGAGGCGCTCAATCTGTGGTTGCCGCTAGCTGAAGCGGGCGACACGACGGCTCAATATAACATTGCCACGTTGTATCGTTTGGGGCGCGGTGTACCTGCCGACCCATCTGTTTCCGTAAATTGGTATTTACGTGCGGCCCAACACGGGCATGCTCGCTCACAGGTGAGCTTAGGTCGTTTGTATTTGGACGGAACAGGGGTTAAACGTGACGTTTCCCAGGCGTTGATTTGGTTTCAAAAGGCAGCAGATAGTGGCGATGTTTTTGGTCAATATTTTTTGGGTCGCCAATACGTCAAGGGTATAGGTGTGCCGCAGAACTATAGGCAGGCTGCTTCATTTTTCCGGAGTTCTGCTGAGCAAGGATTGAGGGATTCGGCATATGAACTGGCGGTGCTCTACACTAGGGGTGAAGGTGTTGAGTTCGATCAAAGTGAGGCCGTTAAGTGGTTTGGTGCTGCGGCGCATGCTGGACATGTTCGATCACAATTTTCTATGGGTGTAATTTATGAGGAAGGTCGGGGAGTGCCGGTGGATTTGGGACGCGCCTATTTGTGGTACAGTATGGCTGGTGCACGTGGACACGAGACGGGGGAACGCAATCGAAACCGTTTGGCTCCTGAACTATCGGTTCAGCAATTAAATGAGGTTCGTCGTAGTTTAAGAGAGTGGCGGAACCGTATACCCTAGTCGAAGGTATGACTGTGTTAAAGGCATCTTGAAACTTCCAGTTTCTTAATTTGACTGATTGTTGCAACTACTCCAGATTGGTTTTCTCGTTCAATTCTCATCTTTACTTTTCGGAGAGTAGAAAATATTAAGCTAGATAACGTGGAGTTGAGTGAAGATAGGTTGCTCGGTGGTCGGGTTAGATTTCGCCAACCGATTAGCGGGTATCGTGTCGCAAGTGATTCAGTTTTATTGGCGTCGGCAGTGTCTGCAGTACCTGGCTCTCGGGTGCTTGATCTCGGCGCAGGTGTGGGGGCTGCGTCTTTATGCCTAGCTGTTCGGGTTCCGGGTTGTCAGATAGATGCTGTAGAGTTGCAACCGGCATTAGCGGACATTGCCGCTTGTAACATTGAGCTTAACGCCTTGAGTAGCCGGATGAGCCTTCACGTTGGCGATATTTCTTCACTGCCTCCAACATTTTCTGAAAGCTTCGACCATGTGATGGTCAATCCGCCATATCTTCCAGCCAACCGGGCCAACAAAGGGAGCGGAGGCAATCTTTCAAAGGTAGAGGGCCACGCTCTATTAGTTGATTGGGTCAACGCCGCGTCTGACGCTCTCTGCGTGAAGGGTTGTCTTACCTTCATCCATCGTGCTGATCGCTTAGATGAGCTTTTAGCTCTCATTCGTGGCGTGGCGGGTGAGATCGTAGTGGCTCCACTTTGGCCAACTAAGGGCAAGGAAGCTAGACGGATTCTGGTTCGTGCTAGAAAAGGGGTATCTACGCCACTTCGCCTCATTGGGGGCCTTACTTTGTACGACCATGATGGTAAATACACGGCATCCGCGGAGGCAATATTCCGTGACGCTGCCCCGTTTGCATTCAGCTTGGATGATGATTATCCCAGGCCCGCAGGTAATTCCTGAGGAGATCTCTGGACGACGCCCCAGCCACAGACTAATGTCGGACCATCAAAGGATGCTCCCTCATGAAGATATGGCCTTTCCCTAGTCGGGTTCCTAATGTAGCAGTGTTGCGGT
>CAZSYW010000153.1:0-5890 GCA_964611315.1 uncultured Rhodospirillaceae bacterium | reverse complement strand
TTATAGGTCAGAATTCAGCGGCATTTTGGTGCAAGGCGAGGATGGATATCGGACCGCGAAGGCATTCATGCGTATGATGATGCCGAGCCGGGCTAAGTTGGTTCAACCCTACCGAAACGAAGTGAGCCTGTTTCATCAGTACAAAATTGAAGACCAGCTTGATCTTATGCATAGCCCGGTTGTCAGTTTGTCGTCAGGCGGTTATTTGGTCATTAACGTGACGGAGGCTTTAGTTGCTGTGGACGTCAATTCCGGCAGTGCGACTCGTGAGCGTTCCATCGAGGAAACCGCCGTTAAGACGAATTTGGAAGCCGCTGAGGAGATTGCGCGGCAATTGAAATTGCGGGATCTCGCCGGCCTTATAGTTGTCGACTTCATTGATATGGAGGAGAATCGTAATAATCGTTCCGTCGAACGTCGACTGCGGGACTCTTTTGCGCTCGATCGAGCTCGTACGCAAATGGGTCGGATTAGTACATTCGGCTTGATGGAATTTACGCGGCAGCGGTTGCGGCCGAGCCTCCTAGAGGCCAGTTCTCACATTTGTCCGCACTGTATTGGCAGCGGCCGTGTTCGTTCTTCTGAATCTTTGGTGATGCAGGCGCGTAGGGCAATAGAGCAAGCAGGACTTGATGGGGGCGCCGGGGACGTTACGGTTAGCTTGCCGCCTGAGGCGGCAATGTATCTACTCAACAACAAGCGGCAATCATTGCACGACATCGAGTCTAGATATGAGATGCAGCTTCGTGTGATTGGTGAGACGGTAGTTGGCCCGGTAGAGGTGAGGGTGGATCGCGTTACACCTGAGCGTGCGCCGGAAACTACTACTAAAACCGCGGCTCCGCGTAAAACTACCACCCCGAGGAAAAATGAAAAATCAACGAGATCTCGTCGGCCAGAACTTCGAGCCAAACATCGTGACGATTCTTCCGAGGAATCGCGCCAGGATGTAGTGGAGGACGTAGAAGCGACAGTTTCGGCGGGTAGTGAGAAAGTTGAAAAACAAGGGGACGTTAGTGATGGAACTGACAATGTACCACGCAGTCGATCTAGGCGGCGCGGTCGGCGCGGCGGCCGGCGGCGAGGGCCGAGGGCGAGGGAGGCAGGAAGTTCTGGAACGGTGGCTGGGACGAATAACGAGCAAGTGGTAGGGCAAGAGAAGGAACCCACGGAGCATTCGAAGGAGAAAAGCGCGGGTGCTCACCCGCAATCAGGAATTACGCCAGATGATCAGTTGGTTCCTCAAAAACAAACGAACCGAATTCGCACGTCGGCTAAAACTGAGCCATCCGAAGTTGTAATGTCCCCTGAGATTGGGGAGAAGGGGGCTGAAAAATCTAAGCACAAGCCTCAAGGGGAGGAAGTAAACGTAGAGACAACTTCGTCTGCGGAGAAAAAGACGGCTTCGCGTTCGGGAAGTCGCGTTACAAGGGTCCGTCGGCGAACGGCCACAACGCGTAAGACCAATAGCGAAACAAATGGGCGTCGGTCGAGGAGAGTGCCCGCTCCATCCGACGACGGTGAGGCATTGTTGACAGAAACGAAGGAGGCAACGGCAGAAGCGGCGATTTCGGAAGGAAAAACGGGTCGGTCACGACGCGCACCTAAAGGGAGACGCCAACGAACGAGCCCAAAACGGAGAACCCAAAATTTGGCGGTCGACACAACGGGCAGTGAGGTGACGGCGAGTAGCGCCGACGAAGAGTCATCCCGGACCACTATGACCTCGGGGTCACCAAAGAATGTCAACTCGGGTTCGGATGAGCAAACTGCTGAAAGTAAAGACCAAAGTGAAAAAATCCCTACGGCGTCACGGAGGAAAGGTTGGTGGCAGCGTGTAACCGGTTCTTGAGCGGTTAATCATATCGGTTAGGTTAAGGGCAAATTGTTCTAGCCGGTCTACGGCCGCCAGTTGATCAACCGTTCAGCGGCTTCGGTGATAGTTTGCTCAGATCCGGCGAAGGAAAATCGGACGTATCGATGACCGTGGCGTTGATCAAAGTCTATTCCTGGTGTGCTTGCTACGCCCACTTCTTCGAGCATTTGTTTGCAGAATTGTTTTGAGTCGTTAGTCAGATCGGAAACGTCGGCGTAAAGATAAAATGCGCCGTCTGGCGGGGCAATCGTGTTAAATCCGGCGGTGGGAAGCCGTTCCAGAAGAAATTGCCGATTTTTGGCATATGTCCGTACATAACTATCGAGTTCCTTTCGGCAATCAAGTGCAGCTAGTGCTGCACGTTGAGGCAGCGCTGCTGGGGAAACAAATAAATTTTGAGCAAGCCGCTCAATGGTGGGGACAAGGTTCGTTGGAACAATCATCCATCCGATGCGCCAGCCAGTCATCGCAAAGTATTTAGAAAAGCTGTTGACTACGATTCCGTGATCGTCAAACAACGCCGCAGTAGTTGGCGGATCGCCAAAATTGATCCCATGATAGATTTCGTCTGAAACCAACCGGACATTGTTGTCCTTACACCAAGAAACTAATTTTTCCAATTCGGCGCCACTAACCGTTGTTCCGGTCGGGTTGGATGGGCTCGCTATTATCAGGCCGTCGATTGGACCGACTTTCTGCAGTAAGTCAACCGTGGGTTGGAAACGGTGTTCCGGACCTGCTTGTACGGGAACAACCTCTATACCAAGAGCGGCCAGTATGTTGCGGTATGCAGGATACCCCGGTTCAACTGTAGCGATTCTATCGCCGACGTCGAATGCAGCTAGAAAAGAGAGCAGAAAGGCGCCCGATGCACCCGCAGTTACCACGACCCTATCGGGTGTGACTGCCACCCTATAGTAGTGAGCATAATGTTCTGCGATGCGGGCACGAAGTTCCGGTGTTCCGAGAGCTTCGGTGTATCCTAGCAATCCCTCGTCGAGTGCAGTTTTGGCAATTGTAATTACCTTTTCAGGGGTGTTAAAACCGGGCTCTCCCATTTCTAGGTGCAATATGTCACTGCCGCCTGAAGCGAGTTGGTTCGCAGACCGGAGCACTTCCATCACAAGAAAAGGGGCTATTTGGCCCCGCTTTGAAATTTTTAGTCTTTGTTGTTTCATTGGCTCAGGCCGATCGCAAGTCCGTGGCCTCGCGGATCAGAGCTGTAAAAGCACTGGTTACCCACTTCTAAACCGAACTCGCAGTGAAATGCGTTAATTCGTCCGATTTCACCCGCCACTGACACTGAGTGGCCCCTGCGTTCTAACCCGGCAAGCCATTCGTTGGGGGAACCTGGTTCGAATAGCGCCTGATCGGGTTTGCCTCCATGGTGCATACGAGGTCGATCGATAGCCTTGGACAAAGTTAATTTTTCCAAAAACACGTTTACTGCGGTCCATGCTAATGCTGTGGGGGCCGCCGTTCCACCTGATGCCGCCGCAATCATTTTCAGAGCACCCGATGCTCGATCCAGCACTAACAAGGGAGCGAGTGATTGCGGACCCATGCCTTGCCTGTTTGGAGCTGCTGCAAGGAAAATACCGGTTTCTTCTGCAATGCGCCCTATACCAAACAAATTATGGAGGCTCAGTACGCAGGCG
This sequence comes from uncultured Rhodospirillaceae bacterium, assembly GCA_964611315.1. Taxonomy (GTDB): domain Bacteria; phylum Pseudomonadota; class Alphaproteobacteria; order UBA7887; family UBA7887. The sequence goes on along the minus strand of CAZSYW010000153.1, from coordinate 2,356 downwards.
ATGGCAAGTCCATCTTTGTCCGCAACTAGGAACGAGGTTGCGCTTGGGTTCTCGGTGTATGAATACGATTGGGTTTCTGGAAACAGTGGCGCGGTGTGTTCGTTGGGTTCATAGTTGGACATTAATTGTCCCAGATGTTTCTTGTCCAGCAACTCGTTAACAGGTCGTGTGGTGGCTCCGCTAGAAAGGAGTGTAGTGCTGCGCTCCAGAAAAGCTTGCATCGAGGCTTCGGCAAAGAGGTGTCGGCGTTGAATATCGTCAGAAGCGAGGTAGCGGTTTCCATCGGAAATCATGGCCCAAATTTGGACGGCAGTTATGGCACCCGCAGTTGGAGGAGGGCTAGTGAGCACAGTAAAGTTTCCAATATCAGTATCTAGTGCATTTCTCCAAAAAGCTTTTGTATTTCCGAGATCTACGTGGCTTAGTGAGCCGCCGTTAAGTTCGGTGCCGCGGATCAGGGCAGCTGAAACTTGGCCAGTGTAGAAATCTCCAGAGCCGTACCGTCGCAACTTTGTTAGGACGTTTGCCAGATCAAATTGTTCGAGGATATCTCCTTCGTTCAGAGGCGTTCCGTCTGTGTGTGCAAAAACAAATCGCGCGTTGGGGTCCATAAAAAGTGCGTCACCAGCTAGTTTTAGATCCATGGCTAGTGCACGGCTCACGGGAACTCCATATCGCGCGAGTTGCTCTGCAGGTTTGATGAGGTTCCCCCAATTTGCCCGGCCGTAGCGGTTGTGCAATTCAGATATTCCTCGCACTGCGCTAGGTGTCGCGCTTGGCCTTGTAGTGTTTGGCGCTACGACAGTTGGCGCCGTAGCTGGAAATTGAAGGATTTCCGTGCGGTTTGACGCTGATTCGTGAATGAGGCATACCCCCCCTCCCCCAAGGCTTGCCGTTGAGGGCAACGTTACTGACAATGTGAAATACATTGCTACAGCAGCGTCTGCCGCGGACCCCCCTGCTGCCAAGACATCACGACCTACCAGTGTAGCTTGTGGTTCGTCTGCCGCTATTCCCTGGAAAGCGTGGATTCGCGCTGATTGGACGTCGTTATGGTCGTGTTTGCTTATTCTGGAAGTCTGTTGCGTTGACGGTCTTGCAGGATCAGAAGGTTCGTTCTGCATGCCTAATAGTTTGGTGTCCTGACATGCGCTAAAAAGCAACAGGGAGGATAAAATAATCGAACATGTGCAATAGCGTGGCAACCATGCAAACATATAGTAGTCCAGACGTTTTGGAGTTCTTGGCTTGGCCCTGACAGTAATTCGATACATCGTTCTCGCTTGCGTGATTTGTTGTCAGTGGATGGGTAATGTGGTTTTAGCCCAACAATTGCCCCTAATTCGCGATTCGGAAATTGAACATATCATCCGTAAGTGGGCCAATCCATTATTTGACGCAGCTGGCCTAGATTCCCGCGCCGTTGAGATAAAGATAGTGAATAGTAGCGCACTCAACGCTTTTGTGGCGGGTGGCCAGAATTTATTTCTGCACAGTGGCTTATTAATAGCCAGTGACGGCCCAAGCCAGTTACTTGGTGTGATTGCGCATGAAGTTGGGCACATTGCCGCCGGCCATCTTTCGCGTTCAGATGACGCTGTACGTGCGGCCAAAAACGTCACGCTTGCGCATACCTTGCTTGGGGTGGGCATGCTCGCTGTTGGGGGCGCCATGGGTTCACCAGGTGCCGCCGGCGCGAGTGGGGCTTTGTTTCTGGGTGGAGAAATAGCAGGTCTCCGGCATTTTCTTTCTCATACACGGGCTCAGGAGCAATCGGCAGACCAATTTGCTTTGACCTTACTTGGTCGTAACGAGTCGTCCGCGCGTGGACTGCTTAATTTTCTGCAAAAATTTGAAGATCAGGACCTTTTGTCCGATGCCCGTCAGGATCCATACTTAAGAACCCACCCATTGACCAGAGATCGGCTCGATTTCGTAAAAAATTATGTCGAAAAATCACCATGGTCCGAGGTTGTGCCGGATGCAGGAGATCTCCGACTTCATGCACGGATGCGCGCTAAGCTGGTTGGTTTTCTTGATCATCCAGATCGGGTGTTTCAATTGTATCCAACGGAAGATCAAAGTTTATCCGCCCGCTACGCAAGGGCTATTGCCCATTTTAAGGGGTTTGACCTCGATTTGGCGATACTTGAGATCGATGCGCTGATCGCCGAAAATCCTGCCGACCCGTATTTTCGTGAGCTTAAGGGGCAAGTTTTATTTGAAAATGGCCACTTATTGGAGGCTTGGCCACACTATGAGGCCGCAAATCAACTGTTGCCACAAGACCCACTTTTGATGTTGGAGTTAGCTAGACTTGGAATAGAGATTGGTACACCTGAGCTCGTTTCTGAAT
>CAZSYW010000152.1:0-5936 GCA_964611315.1 uncultured Rhodospirillaceae bacterium | reverse complement strand
CACACTCATTTGCAGGCCCTGGCAAAAATTTCACGCCTGCTAAGAGACAAGTCTATGTGTGCCAAGTTGCGTGGGGCCACGTCCACAGACGCAATCTATGCATTGCTAACGCAAACGGGTGAAGACCGGGATATAGACTAAAAGCCACAATCTTAGCCTAATCAGGAACATTTAAGCCGCAACGCCTTAAGCGTTGGGCCACGTTCATCGTACTCCTCGGGTCTCCAAGTTCTCATTTATACGACCAGATCACCCCATCAGTAATATGCCGATCCGCACGTGAGATCTATTCCACCCAAAAATCTACGATAGCCACCAGAGCCCACCCTGTTAAAATCCTCCCATTGCAGAAGTGCAGTACATAACGATAAAGGAACTCACAGTCGTGGCAAAATGTAACTTGCTGTTGATCACGGGTTTATCAGGCGCCGGCAAAAGTACAGTCTTAGGTGGGTTGGAGGACCTCGGATACGACGTTATAGATAATCTACCACTCCGACTGTTACGGACCTTGGTAGAAGGGTCCGGGGACAATGCTAAGCTCGCAATCGGGATCGATTCTCGTACGGGAGGGTTCTCCTCTGATGTGCTTTGCGGAGAAATAGATAAATTCAACAAACAAAAAGAAATAAAAGTCGTTCTAATATTTCTCACCTGTGATTCAGACAAGTTACGCCAGCGCTTCACGGAGACCCGGCGACGCCATCCCTTGGCCATAGATCGGCCGGTCACAGATGGTATTGTCCATGAACGTCAATTGATGGCACCACTCCTAGATCGGGCCGATCACGTTTTTGACACATCTCGCTTAACAGTCGCGGACCTTCGCCTTGCAATCGACGGAACCTTCGCCCGAGAAGGCGGACCACCAATAACAATAAGTGTGGCATCCTTCGCATTTCGCAGGGGTTTGCCGAGAGAAGCGGACCTCGTGCTCGACGTACGTTTCTTGATTAATCCTCACTATATTGAGGATTTACGCGAAAAAACGGGCCTAGACCAAGAAGTTGTTGCCTACGTTAAAACGGATACCGACTTTGAGGGCTTTTTTGCGCGGCTCTGTGCTATGGTGATCCCTCTACTGCCACGCTACACAGCGGAAGGAAAAAGATATCTCACGATCGCTATCGGATGCACAGGCGGCCGGCATCGCTCGGTTGTAGTGGCCGAACAGTTGGCTGGCTGTCTGACGGAGGCCGGGCACAAAGTACGAGTTCGACACAGAGACCTGATGGAAAGCCCTAATCATCCCCAATAAGCGGTTTGTTTTGGGCTGAGCCACTTGGAGCACGACGCCGGCTACTCCATGAGACCAACATGCATCTTTTTGTGTTAAAAACAGTGAATTCGATAGCGCCCCCTCCTCGCGTAGCGCGCTAAGTCCTGCACCTGACTTGTCGCCAAGCCAGAGCATTGTTATATCACCTGAGTCCAAAGCAGATTCGCCGAGGTAAATCTCGAAGGGCATGCAGCTCCCACACCAGACTGACACAGGTTAGGAATCAATAAATGACGCAGTTTTCGGACTATAAAGTTGCCGATATTTCATTGGCTGATTGGGGGCGCAAGGAAATTAATATCGCGCAGTCAGAAATGCCAGGCCTTATGGCCCTCCGTGAAGAATATACCGGTGAGTTCCCTCTCAAGGGGGCCCGAATCGCGGGATGCCTGCATATGACAATCCAAACCGCTGTGCTCATCGAAACGTTGTTAGATTTGGGCGCCGAAGTTCGTTGGAGCTCGTGCAATATTTTCTCAACCCAAGACCACGCAGCTGCTGCTATAGCAAACGCTGGCGTTCCGGTCTTTGCATGGAAAGGCCTTAGTGAGGAAGAATTTTGGTGGTGTATTGACAAAACTATTTTTGGGCCGGACGACTGGAAGCCCAATATGCTATTGGATGACGGGGGCGACTTAACCAAGGTAATGCATGACAAGCACGGAGACTTGTTGCGTCATGTCAAAGGCTTGTCGGAAGAAACCACCACAGGGGTGCACCGACTCTACGAAATGGAAAAATCCGGCACACTGGCTCTACCTGCCTTCAACGTCAACGATTCGGTGACTAAGTCTAAGTTCGATAACCTATACGGGTGCCGAGAAAGCCTGGTCGATGGTATCCGCCGTGCCACGGACGTAATGCTGGCAGGGAAGGTTGCCGTAGTTTGCGGCTACGGAGGTGTAGGAAAAGGATCGGCTGAATCTCTGCGCGCTGCGGGTGCAAGAGTTGTGGTTACCGAGATCGATCCTATCTGCGCCTTACAAGCAACCATGGAGGGTTTCGAAGTAGTCACTATGGATCAAGCTGCTACGCGAGGGGACGTTTTCGTGACAGCCACCGGCAATATAGATGTGATTACAGTAGACCATATGCGAGCAATGAAGGACCTAGCCATAGTCTGCAATATTGGGCATTTCGATTCCGAAATCCAGATCGATGCTTTAAATAATATGGAATGGACGGAGATTAAACCACAAGTCGACCAAGTCACTTTCCCAGATAATAAGCGACTGATTGTGTTAGCAAAGGGACGGCTGGTAAATCTCGGTTGTGCTACTGGGCACCCGAGCTTCGTAATGAGCGCTTCCTTCACCAACCAAGTCCTCGCGCAGATCGAACTTTGGAATAATGCCAAGTCCTATAGCAAAAAGGTTTATATTCTACCTAAACACTTGGATGAGAAAGTTGCCACCCTTCATCTTGCTAAGGTCGGAGCGACACTAACGTCACTCTCATCAAAACAGGCAGAATACATCGGTGTAACAAAAGAAGGACCGTTCAAGCCTGACCATTATCGCTATTGATAATGTTCCGAGTCACACGCTAAATCCGTAACGGATATGACCGATCGCCACGTCCCCAGAAAACTAACAAAGGCCAATGTTAGAGTTAACTGATCTGAATGCGACCCAACGATTGGCCCGCACGCTTGCCCCACATATGCGGCAAGGCGACGTAATCACACTGAAAGGAGCGATTGGAGTCGGTAAAACCGCATTTGCCCGCGCATTAATTCAAGCGCTTGGAGGAAAGGAAGAAGTACCAAGTCCGACTTTCACACTTGTCCAAATTTATGACCTTGACCGACTCACAGTTTGGCACTTCGATCTTTTTCGACTCAGGTATCCCATCGATGTGTATGAACTGGGGATTGAAGACGCGATGATCGAGGGGTTATCGCTGATAGAATGGCCTGAAAAAATGAAACCATATACGATTCATCAAGGCATCGAGATCACATTTCTTTTCCACGCCGGCGAAACTCGAAAAGTCACGATCACACCCCATGGTAATTGGCATGATCGACTACACCAGCTTGATTGGCCCTGCAATGGATAGATCAACACGCCGTTCTCAATTTCTCTCGAACTGCGGCTGGACCGACGCAACCAGCAAGGCGCTTGCCGCCGACGCCTCATTTCGCCGTTACTATAGGCTCGAACTTAATGGTAAATGTGCCGTATTGATGGACGCTCCGCCGGCCCATGAAGACGTGCGACCTTTCGTAGCCGTCGCCCACCATCTATCAGATGTAGGCCTGAGTGCTCCGAATATATTCCGGCAAGATATAACTCACGGTTTCCTATTGATGGAAGACCTGGGTGATGACAAATTCAACAAAGTGCTTTCAACAGCTGAGAACGTGGAGCCATTTTATGAGAGAGCAATCGATGTACTGTGTAAGTTGCACGAAGTAGCACCACCATCGTGGCTCGCACCCTACGATGCAACACTTCTTTTGACAGAAGCAGAGCTGTTGATTGATTGGTATTGGCCCCTAGTAACTGGAAGTGCAATTACCAAAACAATAAGAGCCGCGTACATTGAGGCATGGGTTGAAACACTATCTAAAATTGAGTTAAGCCCGGCGGTCACCGTATTACGCGATTATCATGCGGACAATTTAATGTGGCTCCCCGACAGGCGTGGCACTGCCGCAGTGGGTTTACTCGACTTCCAAGATGCCGTGGCCGGCTCGCCAGCATATGATATGGTCTCACTACTTGAAGACGCCCGCCGAGAAGTCCCAATCAACCTTTCAGAGAGAATGATCAGGCGTTATATCAACGCACGAGACATAGATCCCTCATCCTATAGGACGGCGTACTCGGTACTGGGGGCACAACGTAATTCTAAGATTATTGGTATTTTTACGCGGCTGTGGAAACGGGACGGGAAATCGCTATATCTTGAACTGATACCAAGAGTCTGGAGGTATCTTGAGCAGAATTTGGACCAGCCCGTCCTCGCACCGGTGCGAACCTGGTTTGACCAATATCTCCCGAAATATTTGCGGCGAGAGCCGCAAACATCGTAGGCAAACAATCAGGTGTCTACGCCAGCAATGGTTCTAGCTGCCGGTCTCGGGGAACGCATGAGGCCACTGACAGAACGAATCCCGAAGCCCCTGATTCCGATCGCCGGCATCCCCATGATTGATAGAATGTTAGATCATTTGGCAGATGGAGGAATAAAAGAAGTGGTGGTCAACACCCACCATCTGGCGGACCAGCTGAAAACACATCTTAAATCTCGTCAGCTGCCTTCGGTTTCCATTGTACACGAAAAACAGTTGCTGGATACCGGCGGAGGTATTGTCCAAGCTCTTCCGTTCTTGGGGGAAGAGTCATTTTTGGTGGTCAACAGCGACATCGTAGTACTCAACGGGAGTCAACCGGTTGTCCGCCGCATGATCGAAACATGGCGCCCGCAGATGGATGCCCTTTTGTTGGTCCATCCAACAGCTCGCGCCTTCGGTTACAGTGGCATAGGGGACTTTATCGTTCATCCCAACGGGCAAATGCACCGACGGACGGAAAAGGAGATCGCGCCATACCTTTTTGCAGGCGTACAGGTATTGCACCGCCGTTTGTTTGACAAGCCCCCAAGCCCACCGTTTTCGCTAAATATAATTTACGATCGCGCTCAAACCGCCGGCGGCCTATATGGATTGGTTCATGATGGGGAGTGGATGCATATTGGCACAGTCGAAGCCGTGACAAACAGCGAAAACCACCTTAAATCTCTGAAATAGGGATCACACAGTGGGATTTTTACATCCACATGTCGCGACCGTGCCGCCGGGACAACCCTTTATCAATGCTATCGCAGCCGGCTTGATAAACGATTTCTCGGATTCCCCACCAGAAGCATTAGCAGATGTAACCGTGTTGTTACCCACCCGCCGGGCAACACGAAGTTTACGAGAGGCTTTCTTAAGTCTCAACAATGGTAAAGCGTTGTTGCTGCCACGCATACACACAATCGGGGATATCGGTGAAGACGAGTTTAGCGCCAACGAACCCGGCACAACGGACAAATTCAACCACGCATTAGACAGCATGCTACCCGCGATATCGCCTCCACAACGAAAACTATTAATCGCGCAGCTGATTCACAAATGGTGGAGCACCCAAACTAATGGTGCGCGTGGCACATTTGACCAAGCAATACATGTCTCCAGTGGATTTGCAAGGCTGCTTGACCAGTTCCAGGCTGCTCGGCTGGATATTGCATTACTCGATACACTTGTCCCGGAGGAACACGCGGCTCATTGGCAAGAAACAATTGACTTTATCCGGATCATTTCGGAGCAGTGGCCCACCTTACTCTCAGAACGAGGTTTAATTGATCGAGGAATGCGGCGGAATCTGATGCTGGAAAATTTGACTGTACTATGGAGAGACTCTCCGCCAGAAACACCGGTCGTGGCTGCCGGATCAACCGGGAGCCTTCCGGCTACTGCTGATTTACTAACGGTCATTGCAAAGCTACCGCGTGGATGCGTACTGTTACCAGGACTTGACCAAAATCTTGACGATAAAAGTTGGCAAACTCTCGAGGAAACCCATCCACAGTACGCCCTCAAACGCCTCCTCAAACGCTTAAACATTGTCCGAAAGGAAGTCCAAGTTTGGGGAAACAAAGAAAACAG
>CAZSYW010000151.1:0-5945 GCA_964611315.1 uncultured Rhodospirillaceae bacterium | reverse complement strand
TCGCCCGTCTCCTCCTGCGCGTTGACGAACGATTAAGTGGACAGGGCGCGTGCGGAGCTACAGAAAGAAGGGCCGTACGTGGACGGGCACTGCGGGGTAGACCGGACAGAGGAAGTCGGGCTTGACCAGCGGGTCTGTCGACAGGCCGGTGCGGATGCACAAATCACCGCCGGCAGAGAAGCCCATCGCACCGACCTTGCGCGGGTCGACACCGAGCGACGAAGCGTTCTTTCGGATGTACCTCATCCCGGCGGTGGCATCGGCGAGCGCATCCTCTTTGGTGTAGCCGATAGACCGCCCGTTCGCATCCTCGCGCAGCAAACGCATCACATCTGCCGCTTCCTCTCCCTCTAAAACGGACCCTCTTCCCTGACGATTGACGTTTGATTGTGTGGCCAACTTTTCAGGCGCCGGTACATAGAACTCATTATCCAAAAACGAATACCTTGCCGAATATTCATTGATATTGGCAGTTCGATGACGCACCCATTGACGGGCGACAAAAATAGGCAACTTGACGTGGAACTTTATTTCACACATCTCAAAAGGTGTCGTGTGCCGATGCCGGATGAGATAACGAATCAAACCTCGATCTTCTCTAACCTTTTTTGTTCCGGTGCCGTAAGAAACTCGCGCCGCTTGCACCACGGCATTATCGTCACCCATATAGTCAACAACCCGGACAAACCCGTGATCGAGAACCGCGAATGGTTTGTATAGCAGTTCCTCTAACGCAGGCACCGTCGCCCGGCCCGTTTCAAAATGCAGCGAACGCTGCAACGAAAGTTCCTTTTCCTGCTCTGTGCTCAAAGACGCTTTCAGCAATGACGGCCCTTTTGTCTTCAATATATCAACTTTCCCACATACTTATGATCCAAAACGATAAACGCATGTTCCACCGACATTGTCAGCCTTTCAATATTAATCAGGCGAGCGTATATTTAAAGAGTCGGTTTTCCGACTATAGCAATAAACAGCGCATGAAATAAGCGTCATGGACCCGGGGGCAGTACCCGGCGCCTCCACCACTCGGCACATGTTTCCGCGCCAAATGGCGGATCTCCATGGGGGCGAACTAGGTTCGACATGCGTGGTAAAGGTGCGGTTTTTGCTCGGCATGATACCACCGTTATCGGGTCAAACATAAAACTGCCAACGATAATGAATTGGCACTTGCTGCTTAGAACTCCTAGGTAAGCGCGGTCCGGGGGGCGCCGGGCAACAGAAGCCCCCCACTGACTACCTCGTATTTGGCTACATCATGAAGAATGACTCTTTAAATTACGAGAAACTAGTGGACGAAGCATTGCGAACAGTAGTGCGTGAAGCACTTCGCGAGATCGCATCTTCTGGCCTGCCTGCCGGCCACCATTTGTATATTTCATTCAAGACACAGGCTGAAGGTGTACAAATAGCTGAAGACCTACGCAAGCAATTCCCGGACGAGATGACTATCGTCTTACAACATCAGTATTGGGACCTAAAAGTGGGAAAAGCGGAGTTCCGCGTCACCTTAAATTTTGACAAAATTCCCCATGAGCTAGTAATCCCACTTTCCGCTATATCAGGGTTTGCAGATCAAGGTGCAAATTTCGGCCTCCAATTTGGGGGAAACTTGGTCGGGAACCACGCCCACGACTCAAACACGTTGACACCAAGTAACCAGAAAAAAATGGACAACCCAACGACTGAGAAACCCAACGACACTGCTGGCCCCAAGATCATAGCCCTTGATTCTTTTCGAAAAAATTAACTCCGCTATGGATTGAGCCGAACTTGGCTTAACAATATTTTGAAATATGACTATGCATATCAAAGGCTCTAACAAGGAAGGAGCCGCCCAAACTCATAAAACGCCTCTGTACCTACTGACAATCATTGAGGCGCAGGCGGAGAATCTTGCAAAATGACTGGTTTTGACTTTCAGGAAATGTTCCCATTAGGACCAGACGAAACCCAGTACCGAAAATTGTCTGGTAACTTCGTCAACAAGTCGCCTTTCGGAGAGCAAACCTTACTAAGGATAGACTCAGAGGCCCTAACCCGACTGACCTTCGAAGCGTTCAAGGATATTTCCCATTTGCTGCGGCCTGGGCACCTTGAGCAACTTTCCAAAATTCTTGTGGATCAAGAAGCCTCAGACAACGACCGCTTCGTTGCGCTCGAGTTGATTAAAAACGCCAACATAGCGGCGGCTGGAATTTATCCAATGTGCCAAGACACTGGAACTGCCATTGTCATGGCTAAAAAAGGGCAAAATATTTGGACTGGCTACAACGACGAAGAAGCGGTGGCTCGAGGCATCCATGAAGTCTTCCAAAAACTTAACCTTCGCTACAGCCAAACGTCACCACTCGCAATGTACGAAGAGGTGAACACCCAAACAAATTTGCCAGCGCAAATCGACATTTATCAGACTCTCGGAAATGAATATAAATTTCTATTTATTGCCAAGGGTGGAGGCTCTGCCAACAAGACCTTTCTTTTTCAAGAAAGTCCCGCCCGCCTACATCCTAAGCGTCTGATAGAATTCTTAAACGAGAAACTACGTGCGCTTGGAACAGCAGCCTGCCCGCCCTACCACTTGGCGATTGTAATTGGCGGGACGTCGGCGGAAATGACTCTTAAGACGGTTAAACTAGCCAGCTGCCGATACTTGGATAGCCTACCTTACACGGGGAATAGTATTGGCACAGCTTATCGAGATCTTTCGCTTGAGGCAGAAATCCTCCAACTTACAGAAGAATTCGGAATCGGTGCTCAATTTGGAGGAAAGTATTTTTGCCATGATGTTCGCGTGATCCGGTTACCACGCCACGGGGCAAGTTTACCTATCGGGATCGGTGTTTCGTGCTCAGCGGATCGCCAAGCACTAGGCAAGATCACTGCCGATGGAGTTTACCTCGAACAACTGGAGACCAATCCTGCCAAGTATCTACCCGACGTTACCCATGGGGAACTTGGTGGGGAGGCTGTCCGGGTTGACCTAACTCGTCCTATGGATGAGTTACGACAAACGTTGACTCAGCACCCAATTAAAACACGGGTATCGGTTTCAGGGCCTATGATCGTTGCTCGCGATGCGGCTCACGCAAGACTGCGGGACCGGCTTGAGTCGGGCAAGGGTTTACCCGAGTACTTCAAGCAGCACTGCATATACTACGCGGGGCCTGCCAAAACACCAAAAGGGCGCGCGACAGGCTCTTTTGGTCCCACGACAGCAGCAAGAATGGATCCTTTCGTAGACCAATTCCAGGCAATTGGGGGATCAATGGTGATGCTCGCAAAGGGCAATCGTTCAAAGGCAGTGACCGAAGCATGTAAAAAGCATGGCGGTTTCTATCTGGGTTCAGTCGGCGGACCCGGGGCTCGACTAGCCCAGGACTGTATAAAACAAGTTGAGTGCATAGAGTTCGAAGATCTAGGAATGGAAGCGATATGGAAGATAGAGGTAGAGGATTTCCCTGCTTTTATTGTCGTGGACGACAAGGGGAATGATTTTTTTGACAATAACTAGTGCATCCACCCGAGAGACCTAAAAGAACCCCGACCGTCTTCGCTCACCCAAAAGACCGAATGGCAGACCCAGCTCAGTCAGTCAGTCGTGTCCTGAATGCTTCCGCCTCTGCGTTCCATCGTTCCACCAAGGCATTTCTCTCATCCATTGCAGATTGGGCGCTTGTTATCAATCTATTGCGCTCGGCCTCCGCCTCCTGCGCAGCAGAAATCAGGCAATCAGCATAGTTCTTGACCGCTAACGAAAAAGCACCAGTGGCATCGAGTGCCTTTTTCATTTCCTCAGGTCCCGCGACAGCACCCTTCGGTAACTCAGGTGCCTTCGGCCAGGTGCCACAGTTCGCTAGGGTCGAAGTCGTGCCAGCTAGCACGATCACGCAGGCTGCAACTAGATAGCGTAGATATTTCATGGCCCCTCCATAATCCGTTGCACAGACTAACATAGCTTGCCGCGTTCCGTACAACCGTAAAACATAGAAACCTAGGAACTCAGCTGACAAAACACCCACGCCCACCTAAATATCATAATAGGGAAGGAATAGCAGGTTTGACTGTAAAACTGATATAGCGTTGATACGCTCAGTTATACACCCGGCAGCCTATCCGAGTGCGGAGGCGCATTTCCACTCAGTCACTCACGAAGCAAATTCTTGATGAGGTCCTTAAAAAGATCTTCCGGGCCCTTGTCCACTGGAATAGACGAGGGTGCGGGATCGCTTCCATCGACAGGCCTTACCTCGTTACCACCGGAATCCTCAGCACCAATTAGTTGGTCAATTAGGGCGTCCGCGGCACCACGGATATCATCCGACGAGTTTTCTTCATCGCCTCCACCTGTCAAGACGTCGGTGACCTTGGCGACAATACCCAACTCCTCGCCCGTCAGTGTTTCTTGAACCACCGCATTGAGACCCCTCTCTACCAGGAATTTCTCCAACCCTCGCGCTTCGATACCGTGGTTCGAGTTACCTAAAGGCCCTTTCAAAGTTAACGTAACCTCAGGTATTTCAGGATGGTCAGTCAACGTAAACCTAAGAGCAAGGTCCTGATTCAAGTCAGCCAAGTCAACCACGCCAACGACAGTGCCTAGGCCACCGTCTAGCACCACACGGAAATCCTCAGTTTGCAGTTCCCCATGTTCTACGTTGAAAGAGCCGCCAAACTCCGTGTAGCGACTGACGCCCCCCTCAAAACTCACCCTTGCTAGTTCGACAAAATCTCTAATGTCGTCCATCGCACCAATCTGATCGGACAAAGACCGCAGATTGATCCCTTTAATAACGCCCTCGCTCGCATTTTTTACACGGCCCCTGCCCTTTAGCGAAGCCATTAACTCCTGCCGGCTTCTACCTTGACCGGTAATTTCGAATTCTGCATTAATTTGCCCAGTGAACGCATCGATTTGGGCAGCTTGTAAAAAAAGCTGTTCCATATCTGCACCCTGCACATTCGCGGAAACCTCTATACTGGGCGTTACGCGACCGTTGATCTTAGCTGAAACCTGGACCTCTCCATCAAATGCCCGAGCCGAAAGTCTGTGAATCGTCAGATAACTATCTTCCAAATCCAGGGCAAGGTGCGCATCGTTCAACTTTTGATCAGGGAAAATCACGGAATCAGCGCGCAGCTTGACGTTTGCATCAAATTTTCCCAACCCAGTTAGATCAATTGGCTCGTCAGACCAACGAGTCTTTGTCTTAACATTGGCAGGACTCCCAACTGATACCGACGAAATAGCGCCAGAAAAAGCAGGTCCCCTGCCTGACTTGAGCAGAGCTGCAGGAGCCAAAAAATGCTCCGCTACAAGTTCTCCAGCACTTAAATCCGCTGTGATTCTTGGCCTCTCTCCAACCATTTCAATTGCCATACTGCCGGCAATATTTGTTTCCGCTACATTTAGATTAATCTTTGATATCGAGAGTGATTCCGGTGTGCCATTTACCTCAGCCGTCAAAATTAAGGGCCTTTTAGTGCCTACCCCGGGCTCAGGAAAACCACCCTCTAAAAGGAGGACTCCCACATCCGGGTGGTTCATTTCAATTTCTGACTCGTAAAATAGTCGCGCCGGCCATCCTTCCACTCTTCCCGCAAAGTCCATTTCTAAATCAGCCACTATTAACTGCCCTTGTAGTTCGAGTCCTGTAATTAAACCGTCAAGCTCTAGTTCAAGAGAAACCGGATTTTTAAGCAACGCTGAGGCATGATCTAACTCATATCCCATTATTCCCACTAGGGAGTTCAAACTTGGATGTTTTAGATTACCCTGAATCTGAACCTCTACTTCATCTAGAGGATTGAAGACGGAGCCGGTTAACTGCACCTCTCCATTCGAAAATTTAGCAATACTCCCCAAACTTAATGCTGAAAGATCACCGTCAATATCCAACGCCACCGAAATAGGGCCGTCTAGCTGTAGGCCACTAACGTCA
>CAZSYW010000150.1:0-6000 GCA_964611315.1 uncultured Rhodospirillaceae bacterium | reverse complement strand
TTTGCTAATGCCAAATCCAATGGCGCTACATTTTTTTCCAGAGCCTCACCGACACTCACGGCTCGCTTCCACGTTGAGTGTGCCATAACGCTAATGCGGTGTGAGATGTCGACCATTTCATCAAGCTGTCCATTACAATGCAGCACTAGATCACAACCAGCAAAAAGGGCCGCCTCCGCGCGTTCGACAGGCGACCCCTCCAATGCCGACATACAGATATCGTCGGTCATTAGCAGCCCCTCAAACCCGATCTCCTCACGAATCACATCAGCTATAACCAGAGGTGAAATAGTCGCAGGCCGCCTAGGATCGATCGAGGTAAACAATACATGACCCGTCATTGCCAATGGCATATTACTCAGCATTTTAAAGGGAATAAAATCCGTCCTCACCAGCTCTTCCCACTCGGTCTGAACCACGGGCAACGAAACATGACTATCGCAAGCCGCTCGTCCGTGCCCAGGAATATGCTTAATTACTGGCAAAACTCCCCCGCTCAACAATCCTAGGCAGGCAGCACGGCCAAACTCACCCACCTGATTTGGTTCCGAACTATACGACCTATCGCCAATCACTTTATGGCCAGCATCGATAGAAAGATCCAGAACTGGCATACAGTCGACTGAAATCCCGATTTCAGAAAGTTCGTGAGCAATTATTTGGCTATTAATGAATATAGCTTCCCGGGCCTTCTCAGTGCCGTTCCCTAAGCACGATTCGAAATGCCCGGCGGCCGGAGGCACCCACCAATGCGGGGGCTTTAATCGCGCGACACGACCACCTTCTTGGTCAATAAGGACGGGCGCATCGTGACGGCCCACAGCACTGCGTAAATCTTGTATCAACCTCCGCACTTGGGCAGGATTATCAATGTTTCGATCAAATAAAATAAATCCATACGGATTTGCTTCAGCAAACAAATCACGCTCCTCACGACACAAAGTGAGGCCCGCACATCCGAAAATTAACGGGCGCGGTCTTGCTTCAGGGTCGTACAATCAAACAATCCAAAGCCTCTGCCTTCAAACTCCGACACAATGCAGCTGCGGCTTCTAGGTTCGGAAGTGTTCCGGCGTGGAGGCGATAAAAAATGCCACCTGCCGCCGCTAAATCAACTTTAATGACAGTAGGTGAAAGATCAGCAAGTAAATAAGGTACGCGTATAGAGAGCTTTGCCCATGCTGCCTCGGCTGCGTCTAGGCTTCGAAACGATGCGAGCTGTACTCCGTAAAGGGATTGTAATGTGGAAGCGGAAGAGGGTATCACTCCTTCCAACTCTTCCTCCCTCCACAGAGGGACTGGAGCCACAGTATTCTGGTCCCGCATTTCTGCTAAAGGCGTATCATCCTTTGGAGCCGATGTAGCAACACCCGCCATTCCCGGTTCAAGTTCTGCTCTTTTCACAGCACCGGTTCCGGTTGTCCTTTCAGAGGTTTCCTTGACTGCAGTCTCGACAGCAACCACTAGCGGTGTATCTGCTCTAGACAGTAACTTTTCAGGTCGAGTCACTTCTTCCCCGCCATCGAAGGTGTCGAACACTGTCTTATCTTGATGAGGAACTTGCAATCCACCGGGAGCGTCAGGTGGCACTCGAGCCGGCCCAGAAGGCGCCACAATCACCGGCAAAGCAATGGAACTCGCTGGGTGTGTTTCAATGGTCGCCGCCCGCCACACAACGAAGCCGAACAAGGCAGCCACACCACAAACAAACCCGCCCGCAAGCCATGTTTTAAGTGTCCACTTTACAAACATTTAGCGCATTTCATCTTGTGGTGTAACACCCAGCAGGTTCGCTAAGCCTCCAACAATAACCACTTGAACTGCCCTTATCAAAGCCAATCGGGCGCGCGTAAGACTAGGATCGTCTTCGACGATAAAACGAGCTTTGGGATCATCATTCCCTTTGTTCCAAAGTGCATGAAAAGCCGAGGCTAAATCGTACAAATAAAATGCTATGCGGTGTGGCTCAAATGTGACTGCAGCAGCTTCGACTTGTCTGGGCCAGTCCGCAAGCAGTCGCGCCACGGCTAACTCATCAGGTTGCTCCAGGCGCGCCAGATCTGAGCCGTCGGCGGGCCTACATAGAGCAGCATTTGATTTGACCCGACGCCTGATGGAGCAAATACGGGCATTCGCATACTGCACGTAGAAAACTGGATTGTCGCGCGACTGTTCAGCAGCTTTGTCAAAATCAAAATCAAGTGGTGCGTCGTTCTTACGAGTCAGCATGATAAAACGGACCACGTCCTTACCAAGTTTTCCACCCACCCGCTTATCCATAGCCTCAACCAAGTCACGAACCGTAACAAAACTCCCTGCACGTTTCGACATCTTTAGCGGCTGTCCGTCCTCGTATAACCTCACCATTTGACAAAGCCTAACATCAAGATTGGCAGTACCATCCGTAAGCGCCTCAACAGCTGCCTTAACACGACTGATATAGCCGCCATGATCCGCACCCCAAACATTGACCAATTGGCTGTAGCCGCGTTCAAATTTATCCAGGTGATAAGCAATATCGCTGGCAAAGTAGGTCCACGTCCCATCTGACTTCTGCAATGGTCTGTCTACCTCGTCGCCAAATTGAGTCGCACGAAATAAGAGTTGATCCCTGGCCACCCAGTCATCAGCCTTACCCTTCGGCGGCTCGAGACGGCCCTGATACACCAAGCCTTTTAGCTCTAATGAGTGGACAGCAGCGTCGACTTTGCCATGAGAAAGGAGGTCGCTCTCCGACACCTCGTTGTCAAACTCCGAACCGAGCACACACAAATCACTCCGAACAAGCGCTTTCATCGCGTCTATCGAAATTGAACGGAGGCGTGGGAGCCATTCTTTTTTCTCCACACCCTTCCATTTCTCCCCATCAACTTGAACTAACTGTGCACCGACATCAAGCAGGTAATCCCCTTTATATTCAATGTCTTGACCTACCTCCGCCATATCCTGGTCCAATTCCGTTACACCAAGATTTTCAAGATAGTGCCAGTAAACAGAAGCGGCTAATTTATCGACCTGAGCGCCAGCATCATTCCAATAGTATTCACGGGTAACTTCAAATCCTGAAAACTTAAGCAGACGAGACAGAACGTCCCCAAAAATTGCCCCCCGCGCATGCCCAACGTGCAATGGGCCCGTCGGGTTAGCCGACACAAACTCAACTAGGACCTTTTGTCCTGCTCCAATGTCGTTACGACCAAACTCCAGATTGGAATCAAGGATCTCCGTGATTAACTCCCGCCAATAATCACTTCGAAGGCGAAAATTAAGAAATCCTGGCCCAGCAATCTCGACCGACGCAACATCAGGGATCTGTTCTAACTCCGGGATAAGGAGTTCAGCTAAATCCCTCGGCTTACGTTGCGCCGCCGCAGCCAATACCAGTGCAACATTTGTAGCGATATCGCCATGCGCAGGGTCTCGCGGAGGTTCAACCGAGATTGCGCCAACCACTGCGTCTATCGAAACAGAGCCATTTTCTTTTAAGCGATCAAGTGCTTTATAAATTTCGACCCGAAAAATATTAAAAATATTCATTAAATTTTTATAGTAGGGTCAAAAATTCTAGCATGCTCGTCCAACGCATATCGATCGGTCATCCCGGCAACATAATCCCCAACCAGTCGGGCAGTTTTTGGAGAAGCCGGTGGTCCACTTTGTTGACCCCACTCCGTCGGAAGGCATTCCGGTTCCTCATTAAAAAACCGAAACAAATCCCTAACGACTCTGCGAGCCTTACTTGCCATTCGACTGACTCGATAATGACGGTACATGCGTTCAAACAAAAAGCCTTGCAACGTTTCATTTTGGGCACGCATAGATTCAGAGAATGAAACCAAGGGTACTTCCATATCTCGCACTGCCTGCGCGCTTGCGGGTTTGTGCAATTTTTCTCTTTGTCGGGTTTCTTGTACCAGGTCTGTAACCATCCGATCAATCACACGACGGATACACTCGTGTCCCTTACGAGCAACTGTGATATCAGGGTAAATAGCACACACCTCATTAATAACTGGACCCACCAGCGGCATATCAGCCAAATCTTCAAGCTCAATAAAACCCGCCCGCAGCGCATCATCAATGTCGTGATTATTGTAGGCGATATCGTCAGCTAACGCGGCTACCTGCGCCTCCGGGCCAGCAAAGGACTTAAGTTCCAAATCGTGACTATCATTGTACGACCGAATTGGTTCAACAACTTTTGATAACGGACCATTATGTTTGACAATTCCTTCCAAGGTTTCCCAAGTCAGATTTAACCCATCAAATCCACCGTAACGCCGCTCTAACGTCGTCACAATCCGAAGAGTTTGGGCATTGTGGTCAAAACCGCCATAAGACGCCATTGCCTCATTAAGGGAATCCTCGCCAGCATGCCCAAATGGTGTATGACCAAGGTCATGGGCAAGGGATAAAGTTTCAGCCAAGTCCTCATTCAAGCCCAGTTCCCGACAAATTGAACGAGCAATTTGCGCGACCTCAAGGGTATGAGTGAGGCGAGACCTGTAATGGTCCCCTTCATGATGCACAAACACTTGGGTTTTGTGTTCCAAACGTCGGAACGCCGCACAATGAACTATGCGGTCCCGATCCCTCTGGAAGACTGAGCGCGTCAAGCTACCCGTTTCAACATGAAGGCGCCCACGGCTTTCCTCAGGTAACGAGGCAAAGGGTGCCCGTTGGATAGCGCAAGTCATGCCCAGAAAATAACGGGCGGAGATGACACTATCAACGCTCCATTTATAGCCAATCCGATTGACTTTACCAAAACAATCGCTAGTTATTGTACATTGATCGGCCCTTCTTAATCTTGATTTGGTAGATATGTCAGATAGTAAGCCCACAACTGCCTCAGACTGGGGACTATCGCTAACCGAAAGCGCGGCGAGCCGCATACGTGACCTTGTCGACAGACAAGATGACGCAGTTGCACTGCGACTTGCGATCTCAGGTGGCGGATGCTCCGGATTTCAGTACGCTTTCTCGCTGGATACTGAAACTAAACCAGACGACTTAACTCTTGAAAAAAATGGCGCTTCTGTCGTGATTGACGTAATGTCCGTCGCGTTGCTAAAGGATTCGCAAATTGATTGGCAGGAAGATATTGCAGGATCGATGTTTGTGGTTAAAAATCCGAACGCTACAGCAATGTGTGGATGCGGAACCTCATTTGCTGTCGGATGACAAGGGAAAAGATTGCTGACTCTGAACAGCCCGCCACCGGCGGGCTTTTGAATATCAAAAATTAGCACATCAGGCGAATTGGTATATGAGAATAGCAACGTGGAACGTCAACTCAATACGGGCACGCCTACCGAACGTGCTTAACTGGCTCACGGATCAGTCACCCGATGTGCTGCTCCTACAAGAAACTAAAACTCTCGCCGAGAGCTTTCCCGCACTCGAATTAGAGGATCTAGGCTATAATTGTGTCGTCGTAGGACAAAAATCTTACAACGGAGTGGCTATTCTTTCCAAATATCCTGTCCAAGATATAAAAGAGCGACTGCCTGGAGACGATACCGACGACCAAGCCCGCTACGTTGAGGCTTGGATCGACGACGGGAATGCAGGCGCGCGTGTTGCATCCATCTATTTGCCAAACGGAAACCCCGTTGATTCCCCAAAGTACGAGTACAAGTTATCGTGGATGGGGCGCCTGAGATCCCATGCGGCCCGTCTGCTAAAAAACGAGGAAGCCACCGTGTTGGGTGGAGACTATAACGTGATACCAGCTGACGAGGATGTTTATGATCCAGAGAGATGGGCCAATGATGCCCTGTGCCGACAGGAAACACGTGCCCATTTCCGCGCAATCCTCTATCTGGGTTACACTGAGGCTTTTCGGGCACTTAATAAGGAAGTTGGTCGTTATACGTTTTGGGATTACAAAGGCCGGGCCTTCGAGGCTGACCATGGGTTAAGAATCGACCATTTTCTGCTGTCACCTCAGGCTGTGGACCGATTAAAACTGTGCGAAATTGACGTAGGGCCCCGCGG
>CAZSYW010000149.1:2174-6011 GCA_964611315.1 uncultured Rhodospirillaceae bacterium | reverse complement strand
AAACGGAAGAACGCCATCGCTCGGGTTTGGGTAAAAAGGGGAGCTGGAAGAATTACGGTAAACGGTCGCGACCAAGAGGTTTATTTTGCGCGTCCGGTCTTGCGTATGATCATGAACCAACCCTTCGAAGCGTCGGATCGAAAGGGGCAGTTCGACGTTAAATGTACGGTTTCAGGTGGCGGACTGTCAGGACAAGCGGGCGCCGTTCGCCATGGTATTTCCCGGGCACTGGTAAAGTTTGAGCCGCCGCTTCGTGCAGTACTAAAGAAGGGTGGCTTTCTGACACGTGATTCGCGTGTGGTTGAGCGTAAAAAGTATGGAAAACCGAAAGCCCGAAGAAGCTTCCAGTTTTCTAAACGGTGATCGGCTAAGGCAATGTAGTACAATAGGGCGCCCGTGCCGGGCGCCCTTTTTGTTTGTGTGATGTTGGCGATAATGTGATGTTAATTTGGTAATAGTGTGTAGGAGCCAGAGGCCATGTCTGGAGGGGATGAAGTTCAGGTCGCAGTGCTAGGGGCGAGTGGTTACACAGGTGGGGAGGTGTTGCGTCTTGCCACGGGGCATCCTCGTATCAATGTAATGGGACTCACGGCAGAGCGTCGGTCGGGTGAGTCCATAGGCGCAGTTTTTCCTCATCTCGGTGGGCTTGATTTGCCAAATCTGGTCAAGATTGGTGATCTGAACCTGGATAAAATTGACGTGGTTTTTTGTTGCTTGCCTCATGGTACAACGCAGGAAGTGATTAAGTCGCTCCCCGCTCATCTCAGGGCCATTGATCTCTCCGCAGATTTTCGCTTGCGCGATCCAGAGGTGTACGCCACTTGGTATGGGCACAGGCATTTTGCTCCTGAGCTTCAGTCCGACGTCGTATACGGACTCACGGAAATTAACAGAGATGTGATCGCAAAAAAAAGAATTACTGCCTGTCCTGGTTGTTATCCGACGACAGCGCTGCTGCCTCTCCTTCCATTAGTTTCGGCCGGGCAAATTATGACAGACCAGATCATAATTGACGCCAAGTCGGGTACGAGTGGGGCTGGTCGTGCCGCCAAGGAGGCGATGTTGTTTTCAGAGGTCGGTGAAGGGGTACACGCATATGGTATTGGTGAACATCGACACGGGCCAGAAATAGATCAAGAATTGAGCTTGGTCGCTGGGCAGCCCGTCGTGGCAAATTTCACGCCACACTTGATCCCGATGAATCGCGGCATATTGGCGACGACTTACGTTAAGCTAGCAAATGGCGTTACGACTGATGATCTGCGTCGAACGCTTCTAAATCAGTTTGATAGTGAGCCATTCGTTCGGGTTGTTCCGGAAGGAAATTCACCTGCCACTCGTCATGTGCGCGGCTCCAATCAGTGTCTGATTGGTGTTTTTGAAGATCGCATACCGGGTAGGGCTATTCTGGTCTCGGTAATCGATAATTTGATAAAGGGGGCAGCCGGTCAGGCAATCCAAAATTTCAATCTGATTTTTGGTCTGTCAGAGGCAACCGGTCTCCAGCAGGCACCATTATTTCCGTAATTTACTTAAAGTTGGTGCTCGTCAGAAGGACGGGACTCGGAGGGCCGAATGAATCTGTATAAACTTTTGGCAGCACGGGCAGAGGAGGGTCGACCCGTTCGGGTTGGTCTAATCGGTGCCGGTAAATTTGGTTCAATGTTTCTGGCCCAGGCTCGCAGAACGATTGGGATTCATTTGCTTGGAATTGCCGATTTAGATGTTGAGCGTGCACGCGGCGCTTGCGACCGAACCGGTTGGACAGCCGAGCAGATAGGGGCTAGCTCTTTTCCTGGAGCCCTACAGGGTGGTGGCACGTTTCTGACAGACAATGCAGATGATCTTATTGAAGCCGATGGTTTGGACGTATTAATAGAGGCCACAGGTGACCCTGTGGTAGGGATAAACCATTGCTTAAAGTGTATTGATCACGGGCGACATCTGATCATGGTTAATGTGGAAGCTGATGTTGTTGCAGGCCCATTGCTTGCTCGTAGGGCGGAACAAGCGGGCTTGGTCTATAGCCTGGCTTACGGGGACCAGCCCGCGCTAATCTGCGAGCAGGTAGACTGGGCTCGTGCGGCTGGCTTTGATGTGGTTTCTGCGGGTAAGGGGACCCGTTACCATCCAGAGTTTCATAGCTCTACTCCGGAAACTGTTTGGCCCAACTTTGGTTTAAGTCCTGAGCAGGCCGAACGCGGCGGAATGAACCCAAAAATGTTTAACAGCTTCATAGACGGAACCAAGTCAGGTATTGAGATGAGCGCGGTTTGCAATGCGACCGGCCTCACCCCTCAATCAGGAGGACTAAACTTTCCACCCGTTTCCGTCGATGACTTGGCGGAGATTTGTAAGCCGATTTCCGCGGGTGGTCAGGTGAGTCATAAGGGTACCACTGAGGTGGTATCTTCTTTACAGAGGGACTGGACCCCAGTCGAAAATCACTTGCAAATGGGAACGTTTGTTGTGGTTGAGGCTGATTCTGAGTATGTGCAAAATTGCTTTGAAGAATACCATATGTTGCCCGACTCTAGCCGCAAATATGCATCCCTATATCGGCCGATTCACATGATAGGTCTTGAACTTGGAATTTCAGTGGCTTCTGTAGCGTTGCGTGGGGAGGCTACAGGAAATGCCACTGGCTTCCGTTCAGATGTGGTTGCAACCGCCAAACGCCCTCTTAAGGCTGGTGAGATTCTTGATGGAGAGGGGGGATACTGCGTTTGGGGTCGGCAAGTGCCGGCTCAAATATCGCTGGACATGGGTGGATTGCCACTTGGGCTTTCGAATAAAGTAAAGCTAACGCGAGACGTGCCTGAGGGTTTGCAGCTTAAATGGGATGACGTCGAAATCGATGAGAGTGATCATGCAATTCTTATTCGCCGCGAAATGGAGGCGGCATTTGGGCGTCCAAACGAGCTCAATCTGACCGGGGCCGAGGGCGGGACAAAATGAGGTTTTTGTGAGAAATTCCTCCGTTTTTCAACTTGTAAATCACGCGTGTTGGCCGCCATTGATGTGGATCTCGGCCCCGTTTACGTAACTGGACTGCTCGGAACAGAGAAAATAAATTGTTTTTGCAACTTCTTCTGGGGTTCCTAGGCGTCTCATAGGGATCTCAGGTAGCAATTTCTTTTCCGTTTCCGGTGACAAGATTGAAGTTTTGATCTCACCTGGTGCGATGGCATTGACCCTGATTCCATGTGGACCAAAATCCACTGCCATTTCCCGGGTTAAACTCGCAAGGGCCGCCTTGGATGTGGCGTACGCAGTACCGGCGAACGGATGGACCCGTCCCCCCGCAATAGAGGTGACGTTCACCACGGTCCCATGTGCTTTGGTAAGCTCTTTGATCAAGCCGCGGGCAAGTACAATGGGAGCAAAAAAATTTACCCGAAAAACGTGGCGCCAATCCTCCATTTCCGTAGAAATTGAGTCTAGGCGTTCACCGGAAGATTCTTTTGGCGAAACTGCGGCATTATTGACTAGCGCATTTAGACCACCCTGGTCCAGCTTTGTACGCAAAGTTTCGACCTGTTGGGGTAGCGCTGCCGTGTCGGAAAGATCGATTTGCATGTGATCTTCTGGTCCTGCCTCCCAGGGGCAATCTTCCGGAAAAGCATGCCTTGAGCAGGTTATCACGCGCCAACCAGCACTGGAAAACCGTTTTACGGTGGCATGTCCGATGCCTCTACTGGCACCGGTCAGCACTAGTGTCTTCCGTTGATGGTCGTCCATTTTTCTAGCCCTCACTAGATTTTGACATTTTATCGAGTAATTCGATAAACATAGCAGCTCGCTGCCTATTCCAGTGGACTTAGTGTAACATCGGTA
>CAZSYW010000149.1:0-2074 GCA_964611315.1 uncultured Rhodospirillaceae bacterium | reverse complement strand
GGACAAGAACTTTGGTATGGAACATCGCGGCGCGAGAAAGACGGTCAATTTTGTGGGTCTGATAGACTCGGTAATCCTCTTATTTGACTTTCAGGTAAAATAAACATGCATTGCCTTACTGTTTATCGCGACTTCTCTTTCGCGTATAGTTAGACTGGCCCCACCCTCTTCGCGTATAAGATCTGGCGGTTCGCTGGGGAGGTAAGGTCAAGAATTTAATGCTGTAGCCCTTGTGGTCACCGCTCGACCGGCGTATTGACGTGGGTGTGGGAAACGTAAGGTAATTTGCGTTATGACCTTATTTTGCTTTAATCGTGTTTATCGTCTGCTGCCCTTTGTTAGCTTGATGCTACTGGCCAGTTGTTCCTACGTGCCTGAACAACTAAACCCAATCGACTGGGCTGATCGTGCTAATGACTGGGTTAAAGGGGGGATTTGGGGCGATGAGTCTTCCGAGCCGAATCCCGAAGCAAGGGTGCGTGGCGGGCGCGAGCGTTTGCAGCCGGGTGACGAAGACCCGTTCCCTAGTCTAGCAAGGGTGCCTGATGAGCGACCATCTATTTCGAGCCCGGAGGTGAGGGAGATACTGGCGGAACAACTCATAGCTGATCGAGAAAATGCCCAGTACAGTCCAGAGCCGGAAGGTGTATCCAAAGCTGTTGAGACGATATCGGAGCAACGACAAAACCCTTCAGTTTCCCGGCCTGTCACCCGACAATCCTCAGGAACGGATCGCGTGCGGAGTGAGGTGGTTTCTAGGTCACCGCCGCTTCCTTCTCGGAGTGTTTCTAGTCCACCCTCGACTAGCTCCCGCTGGCAAGAGCCAGAACCAGATGAATTTGCAATTGAGCCGCCACCCGTGCCGGATGTGCCTGACTGGACCAGTGTCGAACAGCAATTTTATTCGTTGTTTCAGGCGTCTGGTGAGGGAGTGGTAGGGGACACAATCTCTGCGGTGGATTACGGTGTGGGTGGCAGGCAGAACTCAGGGAGCAATTCTGTGGCGCCGGTGACAGGATCCAGCCCAAATATTGATCCGGGGCGAACTTATTCGGGTATTCATGCCGCCGTCATTTACTTTGGTCATGGATCCGCGCGTTTATCTAGGCAGGATCGAGAAGTACTTCGCCAAGTAGCCGCCGTGCAAAAAGATTATGGCGGAACTGTGCGGGTGGTTGGCCATGCTAGCAGCAGAACCAAAACCAGTGATTTGCTTGAGCACAAGATTGCCAACCATGAAACTTCTCTGGCTCGAGCAAGGGCAGTCGCAGAGGAACTTGTTAAGTTGGGGGTACCGGCTCAAAATGTGTTTGTGGAGGCACTCTCTGACGTTCAACCAGAATACTCTGAGGCAACGGCGCTAGGAGAAGCCGCGAACCGGCGCGCCAATGTGTATATAGATTTCTTGGGCCCGCCGGGCTGATTATTAAAACCCGTTACACTTCATTTTAACCTAGCCACTTTTGAGACTGAATATTGGCGATAGAACACCAGTTCGAGCGGATAAACCGCCTTCCGCCTTATGTGTTCTCCGAGGTCAACGAAATGAAAGCGCGCGCGCGCGCAGCGGGTCTCGACATCATTGATTTTGGGATGGGAAACCCAGACTCCCCAAGTCCAGCGCATGTGGTTGAAAAGCTAGTCGAAGCGGTTCGGGACCCGCGCACTCATCGCTATTCAACTTCTCGAGGTATTAAGGGGCTGCGCCGTGCGTTGGCAGAGTATTACCAGCGCCGTTTTGACGTTGTTTTGGATCCAGATGAAGAGGTGATTGTCACGTTGGGATCTAAGGAAGGCTTAGCCAACCTGGCGTCGGCTATTTCAGCCCCTGGTGACGTTATATTGGTCCCTAATCCGAGCTACCCTATCCACGCATACGGATTCATTATTGCTGGCGCCGGTGTGCGTCATGTCCCGGCTGGTCCCGGTATTGACCTGATGGCTGAAATTCATCGCGCGGTAAAAGACAGTGTTCCGGCGCCACGAGCCTTGGTGTTGAATTTTCCGAACAATCCAACCGGCGAGGTAGTCGACCTAGCTTTCTACAAAGAGGTGGTAGGTCTTGCGAAAGCCC
>CAZSYW010000148.1:5311-6012 GCA_964611315.1 uncultured Rhodospirillaceae bacterium | reverse complement strand
ACGGAAGCCACCACAATAGCAATGATGATGCGTGAAACCATCGAGATCGCCGGCCTAACAGTAGCTTTAGTAACCCCAGATCGGGAGTTAGCCCAGCGTGTCAAAGTGGAGCTGCGGCGCTGGAACCTCGACGTGGACGATTCTGCGGGAATTGCGCTTGCCGATACCACTGCAGGAGTCTTCTTGCGCCTGGTTGCCTCTATGGCTAGCGCGCAAGCCGCTCCAATCCCTGCACTAGCAATGCTCAAACACCATCTTTGCAGTGCGGGCATGACACACGAAAGTTTTCGTGATCACGTAGCTACAATCGAGCGGGCCACCCTTCGCGGACCTCGGCCAGGACCTGGATTCCAAGGAATTTTGAACGCCGCGCGTGAGGCAAATGTGACAGGAAAAGCGCTAACTTTGCTTCAATCGATTGCTTCCGCTGGGAAACACCTTCTGTCGCTTACATCTTCTGCGTCAGTCCCGCTTGCTGATATTCTGGTCTCACATGTTGCTTTCGCCCAGTGGCTTGCGGCGGAAACGCATGGCAACGGGGCGGGCCGTCTGTGGCGGGAAGAAGGGGGTGAAACTGCAAGGATGCTTCTTGAGGAAGTGATTTCGACCTCCCGAAACACTTCTCCGGTATGTGGCCATGACTACGGCGCCATCTTCGACAAACTGCTGGGCAAAGACGTCACGGCCCTACCTTTCCTACC
>CAZSYW010000148.1:0-5301 GCA_964611315.1 uncultured Rhodospirillaceae bacterium | reverse complement strand
AACTGCTCGCCGACACAGCAATTCACGCCAATCACGCCGAACAAAAGCGACTTTGTATTTGGGGACCTTTGGAATCACGCCTTCAACACGCTGATCTAGTCATTATTGGCGAGCTGAACGAGGGTACTTGGCCACGCCGCTCTGACACCGATGCGTGGTTGAACCGCCCTATGCGTCAGTCACTTGGTATGATGACGCCTGAGCAAATGGTAGGTCTTTCTGCCCACGATTTTGGCCAACTTTTCTGCGCTCCAAACGTCGCCCTTATCCGGAGTGTTAAGAAAGCCGGCTCAGAGACAATCCCATCTCGATGGCTGGTCCGCCTCAACGCGATACTCCATCGAGCCGGCCTAGAGGAAACAGTCGATAATAGCGCACATTGGACTACGCTTGTTGACCTCCTTGACAAAACTTACTCAGAACGGAAACAGATACTCCCACCCGCGCCGTGCCCTCCAATTTCTGCAAGACCACGAAGACTGTCTGTGACCCGTATCGAGCGCTGGATGCAGGACCCCTACGATATTTTCGCCCGAGAGATCCTTCAGCTTCGGCCACTAGATCCGATTGACGCCGCGCCTGATGCTGCCGACTATGGAAGCGCAGTACACGCTGCTCTCGACTCTTTCGTACGAAGATACCCAAAACAATTACCAGATAAAGCACTTCAGCATTTACTTTCCATTGGTAAAGACTGTTTCGGTCCAGCGCTTGCAAAGCCAAGTGTGCACATCTTCTGGTGGCCTCGCTTTGAACGCATCGCAAGCTGGTTTATCGAACTTGAACAAAGCCGAAGACTCAACCTTGTACAATCTTTCAGCGAGCAACATGGACAACTACAGATTGACGCACCTGGGGGATCTTTCACTCTGACGGCAAAAGCCGATCGCATTGACCTACGTGTCGATGGAACACTTGATATTATCGACTACAAAACAGGGTCGCTTCCCAGCAAGGCGAAAGTCTACTCGGGAGAAGCGCCACAACTAGCCCTGGAAGCAGCAATTGCCAACAATGGTGGCTTTGACAACCTGCGTAACGCGCCGTCTAGAGCGCTGGTTCATGTGCGCCTGAGCGGAGGAAGGCCGGCAGGAGACTGGCAGATGATAGACCAAAATATTCCTTCTTTAGCAGCCGAAGCTTCGTCAGGCTTGGCCCAATTAGTAGCTGCGTTTGATGACGAATCAATTCCCTACCACGCGGTACCCTCTGCTGACCGGGCACCACGCCATAGTAACTACACCCATCTTGCGCGGGTTTCAGAGTGGTCTTCCAATGGTGAAGACGTTTGACCTTAAGCGCTACCCTTAGGGAGACCGAGAAACGGCAACAGCACGCTTCAGATCCAGCAGTTTCCGCCTGGGTCTCCGCCTCAGCCGGTACCGGCAAAACAAAGGTACTAACGGATAGAGTTTTGAGGTTACTGCTTGAAGGAGTGCCACCACAGCGGGTCCTTTGCCTAACTTTCACCCGCGCCGCTGCATCTGAGATGGCCAACCGCTTAAATCAACGACTAGTCGCATGGGTAACCGCCACAGATGCGCGACTGACCCAAGATCTAAAAATACTAACGGGGAGTGATGTTAACACGACGCAATTAACCCAAGCCCGGTGTTTGCTTGCTCGCGTTCTGGACGCACCTGGGGGAATGCGGATACAAACCATTCATTCATTTTGTGAATCTTTGCTTGGACGCTTTCCTCTTGAAGCCAATGTGCCTCCACATTTCTCCGTTATGGATGACCGGGGTGCCGTAGATTTATTAGAGGCTGCGCGTGACACATTACTTAACAGTATTCAAAACAACGACGGTTCTGACTTAGGGAATGCGTTGCGGGTTATTGCACTGAACACACGCGAAGCTGAATTTCGAGACCTAATTGCGCAACTGATTTCAGATCGAACACGCCTTGCCCGCGTTTTGGAACATGAAGGACTGACTGGGATCGCTAATCGCGTTAGAGCAACTTTTTCGTTATCCGAAGCCGATACACCGAAAAATATAATGGCACTTGCATGCGTAGACGTTTCATTTGATTTGAGGGAGCTAAACAAAGCCGCCGAAGCGATGGCAGTTGGTAAAATAACTGACAGAGAGCGGGCGTCCCGCATTAAGTCTTGGATCTCCAAGTCCCCAAAGCACCGGGTGACGCACTTTGACAACTACTGCCGTGCATTTCTTACAACGTCGGATAGACCTTTATCTCGCTTGGTCACGCGTTCAATACAAGACGAGGCATCGTATATTGCTCTTACTCTTAAAAAAGAACAGAACCGAATTGTGAGGGTTAGAGAGAAACATAATAAGGCTATTTTAGCCGAATGCACAATTAGCCTCCTCACAGTCGCAGCAGCGCTTATTAGTGCATATGAAAAGGAGAAAACTTCAAATAACCTTCTAGATTATGACGATCTAATTTTGAAGAGCAAAAATCTTTTGCATCGCCCCAGCGTGATGTCATGGGTATTGTATAAGCTTGACGGTGGCATCGATCACATCCTGATTGACGAGGCGCAGGACACGAATCCGGATCAATGGGAGGTTGTTCAGGCTCTTTCCGAAGAATTTTTTTCCGGAGTAGGGGCGCGAGAAGAAAATAGAACGCTGTTTGCTGTCGGAGACACCAAGCAATCAATCTATAGTTTTCAACGAGCAGACCCCACCGCATTTAATCAAATGCGGGAATTTTTTAGAAGCCGTGTAATGGGCACGCGTGCAGGATGGAACGATATCCAGCTTGATATCTCTTTTAGATCCAGTGCGGCCGTGCTAGAGGCCGTGGATCTGGTATTCTCGGACCCCGTGGCAAGTGACGGCGTTGTCGAACCTGAAACAGGCACCCAGCATTTGCCAGCGCGAAACAAAGCCGCAGGATTGGTCGAAGTTTGGCCGTTGGTAGTGAAGAGGCTAAAGACAAACTCACGACCCTGGGCGCCACCGACAACAAGGGTTGGGGGCGAACCTGCATCTAAGATGCTGGCCCGAATGGTCGCCGCAAAAATCAAATTATTGTGCTCCGGAGAGACATTAGAGTCCCAAGGGAGGTTGATTCGTCCCGGCGATATTATGGTGCTGGTACGAAGACGAAATAGTTTTATAGGGGATCTGGTCAAAGCACTAAAGATAAACAAAATTCCAGTTTCCGGCGTAGATCGACTGATCTTGACCGACCATATTGCCGTAAAAGATTTAATTTCTCTTGGCCGCTTTTTGCTCCTTCCGGATGACGACCTAAGTCTTGCTGAGGTCCTAAAGAGTCCGCTCTGTGGAATGGATGACGAGGATTTATTTACCATCGGACACAAACGTCGATGCTCCTTGTGGCGAGCCCTGCTGGATCATGGCGAGAGGCGCCTAGAGTTTTCCGAGGCAAAACACAAACTGACCCGTCTTTTGGAACAAGCTGACGAAAAATCACCATACGACCTATACGCAGAACTTCTTTCGAAAGGTGGTGGACGACAAGCTTTCCGAGCCCACCTTGGAGATGAAGCACTAGATCCTCTAGATGAATTCCTAACGCAGGCTCTTTCTTATCAGTCTAACCATGTCACGTCGTTACAAGGATTCATTGATTGGCTTACTCGCGCGAATCACACCGTGAACCGTGACCTTAGTCAAGCTGCGGCAGACGCCGTTCGAATATTAACGGTCCACGGCGCCAAGGGCCTGGAAGCCCCAATAGTGTTTTTACCAGATACAGTTCAGGTTCCAAACCAAACGCCACGCCTGCTTTGGTCAAAAAATCAACAATGCATGATATGGGCGGCCCGCAAAAAGGCATTAGATACGGTTACCAAGACCTGGGCCACAGCGGCCGAAAAAACGCGCGACCAAGAGTATCGTCGTTTGTTGTACGTCGCAATGACTCGCGCTGAAGATCGGCTCTATGTCTGCGGCTGGACTGGGGAAAAGACTGCCAGCCGGGCAAGTTGGTATAAGTTGATATACGAAAGTCTCAAAACCCGGGCTAAATGCGAAAGTGAAGAATTTCTCACGAGGCACATGAACACGACGGGAGAAACTCTACTCCGCCTTGTGTGCCCTCAAACTGAAGAGCCCCAGAAGAGAATGTCCCGGTCAAAAAACACCGTCTCATCCAATTTACCTAATTGGGCGCACACCTCCCCGTCACCCGAAACGGTGCTATCCCAGCATTTAACCCCCCATCTTTTTTTGAAGGAAGGCTTACCTAAACCACATTCCATTCATATCGATGATAAATTACAAACCCGAGGGAAGCTGATTCATAGCCTTCTACAATGGCTTCCAAATTTTCCCCCCGAAATTCGAACTGACAAACTCAGACACTTTCTTTCAAACCACACCACAGCTCTTAGCGACACCATGCTCAGTGACCTATCAACGGTTGCTTTGAAGGTTGTATCCACTCCGGAACTGGCACATGTATTTGGGTCAGAAAGCCGCGCCGAGGTGCCCCTCACTGGGTCGTTCAGCAGACACGGACGAACTTACAATGTCTTGACACAAATTCACCGCCTTACAGTGAAAGAAAAAACAGTAAGCATGGTGGTGTTTGCAACCGAAAAACATGTGCCTCAAGGTGTTTTTGATGTACCTATACGGTATCTCCGCCACATGGCAACTTGTCGGGTCCTTTTGGAAACGATATATCCTGCCCATGCAATTGAGTGCACGATTTTGTGGACAGAAATCCCTCGCTTAATGGTCGTGGACAAGGAGTTGCTTGACCGTTCGTTGCCTTGACCTCCGTCAAACACGTCCCTAAATTCGACCTCAACTCGCGGATGCTTTATCAGCTGAAGAAGGAATAGTACCTCATGACCCCAACTAAAGTGACTGACTTATCGTTTAACGCCGACGTGATAGAATCGGACAGGCCAGTCCTCGTAGATTTTTGGGCAGAATGGTGCGGACCGTGCGTTCAAATTGCGCCTGCTCTCGAGGAGCTTGCGGCAGAATACGGCGAAAAGCTTACGGTCGCGAAGGTCAATATCGATGAGAATCCGGAAACTCCAACGCGCTATGGTGTTCGTGGAATTCCTACTTTGATTTTATTCAAAAATGGCGAGGTCGCAGCAACGAAAGTTGGCGCAACATCAAAAAGAAAATTGGCCGAGTGGATAGACGTTTCAATCTAAGTTAGCCGTCACCATCAAATTTGTCTCAGTTTTAAATCAGAGAATTGTAAACCTAGTAGGTTTTCCAGGCATTTGGATCACACCGCTTTGAAATGTCACTTTGGCGTTTGATTGTTTGCAGCAAGTGTTTGTCCCGCCAAATATAACGAGCCGCAAATCAGAACATGTGACGTCGAG
>CAZSYW010000147.1:0-6032 GCA_964611315.1 uncultured Rhodospirillaceae bacterium | reverse complement strand
AAGCGCGCCGCCACTTGATACAGGCTGACCCGGCGTTAGCTGAAATTATACAATCCTGTGGCCGGGCCCAACTGGCCCCACGCAATGACGCTTTTTTTTCACTGGCGCGGTCGATCGTTGGCCAACAGATATCCGTCAAAGCCGCACAAAGCATCTGGGACAGATTAGTGAACGAATTGGGCACCATCACAGTTCAAAAAGTTATCTTATCAAACCAAGAACAACTGAGGAGTTGCGGGATTACGCGACAAAAGTCCGGATACCTTTTGGATCTAGCGATACATTTCCAAAACGACAAACTTGATACCAAACTCTGGCATAAATTGGACGACGAAGAAGTAATCAAAGACTTAATACAGGTAAAAGGAATTGGCCGTTGGACAGCGGAAATGTTTTTAATTTTTCACTTGCTCCGGCCTGACGTCCTGCCCCTTGGAGACATCGGGGTTCAGCGAGCCATGCGTCTCCATTTCAATCGTGGAGAAACCATGTCAGCTGACGCGATGATTTTGAAGGCAGAGCCCTGGCGACCGTGGCGGTCTGTTGCTGTTTGGTATTTGTGGAGAAGTATCGACCCGGAACCCGTGGACTACTAATAAAGCCCTCTCAGGATCTACCTACCACACCACATAACTAACCGAAATGTGATATAAGGCGCCTTCTGAGCATGACTTCTAACCAACCTAACTGGCCCGTGGACCTGGCGCCATGAATGTAACTAGGATCTGCTTGGCTATAGTGGCAGCCGGCATATCTCTGGGCGGAGACCCGGTAGACGCCCAACAAGAAGCACTTGTGGGCATCGATCAGGTAATAGAACAACCGCTCTCCCAGATCCAACCAGTGATCGGAAGGTTTGTTGCACGACAGGCAGGCGTTGTTTCAGCCCGAGTCCCCGGCGTAGTGACGGAGATGAATGTCCATGTGGGAGACCGAGTGACACATGGAGACATCCTCGCAATTATTGACCTTCAAAAGATGACCCTTCTACGCAACGTGGCGCGCGCGGAAGCAGATCAAGCAAAGGCCGCTGTGGATGCAGCGCACGCGCGACACAACAAAAGTCAAAATGCATTAATACGGATTGAGGGCATTCGGGACTCAGCTGCTTATAGCGCGGCTCGACATGAGGACGCCATCCAAAATGTATTTGAGTCTGAAGCTGCAGCCGCAGGAGCCGCGGCAGCCTTTGTAAGTGCCAACGCCAAACATATGCTTGCCGAGGGAAATTTAACCAACGCAAAGGTACGAGCACCCTACGACGGCTTAGTACGGAGACGCTACACCGAAATAGGATCCTACCTTCAGACTGGCGACAGCGTATTGGATCTAGTCAATGACACGGACCTCGAAATTGAAGTTTTCGTTCCCTCAAATAGGATAGCAGGGTTAACCCCCGGCACCGTCATACAGGTGCGTCCGGCAGATGGCTCCACCGAATCCGCAACGGTTCGGGGAGTCGGCGCCGAAGAAAATGCGACGTCGCGAACCCGTTTGGTTAGATTTACCCCCAACTTCAGTGGGCCACTAAAATACGGAGTTGGCGAATCACTGGATGCCCTGTTACCGCTTGGAGTGCCGAGAACTGTGGTGACAGTTCACAAAGACGCAGTGCTTAAACGTCAAGGCATGTCATTGGTCTATGTGGTGGATTCAGAGAATTCCGCACAAATCCGACCTGTGGAGCTGGGCGAATCAATTGGTGTGCGATTTGAAGTTCTCTCCGGGCTAAAACCAGGAGAAACAGTTGTTATCCGAGGCAACGAGCGCTTAAGGCCAGGTCAGGCGTTGCGAATGGAAAGCGAAAACTAGATGGGCCTGATCCGATTTTCCATCGAACGGCCCATCGCAGTGGTTGCTGTTGTACTCATGATTTTGATTTTTGGCATGCTAGCCCTTCAACGCATCCCCATTCAGCTAACACCGGATGTTCGAAAACCGGTAATTACGGTTACCACTTACTGGGCCGGTGGTTCGCCCGTTGAGATGGAACGAGAGGTCATCAACCGACAGGAAGAAAAGCTCAAGGGCGTTCAGGGAGTGAGCAAAATAGAAAGTCGCTCACAAGATGGACGTGGAACCGTTACGCTGGAGTTCGAACTTGGCAGTGACATGAATAAGTCGCTTCTAATGGTGTCCAACCGACTCAACCAAATATCCGACTACCCTGAAGAAGCTAACGAGCCGACGATAGACACTTCCGGGCTTGAAGATAATCCAATTGCTTGGTTCATCGTGACGAGACTTCCTGGAAACAACCGAGCGCTGGAAAGTTACGGTGACTTCGCAGAAAACGTGATCCAAGACCGCCTGGAACGGGTAACTGGTGTATCCCGTACAAACCTTTACGGCGGAAGCGAAAATGAAATGCGGGTCATAATTGATCCCGACAAATTAGCACGGTATCGGCTAACCGTACCTACCATTGTATCAGCTTTGAGAGTTGCAAATGCATCTGTCTCTGCCGGAGACATAGAAGAAGGAAAAAGGCGCTACATTGTTCGGACCGAGGGCGAGCTGCGAACCATCAATCAAATTCGCGACGTGGTTCTCACAAGTACTGACACAGAAACACGTGGCGGAATCGGAAGAGTCACGGTTGGCGATGTAGCCGACGTGCGGTTCACGTTCAAAGAACCAAGGCACAAAATTCGGTTTCTCGGAGAAGAAGCAGTCGCAATCAATGCAGTTCGCGCGACTGGTGCAAATGTGATCGAAACAATGGATGGAATCTACGAAGCCATTGAGGAGTTGAGTAGTTACGCAGTACCACAGGCCGGCTTAAAAATTGAGCAAGTATACGACGAAACCGTATACATCGGTTCCGCTATCTCACTCGTTCAGCAAAATATTTATGTAGGGGGCACCTTTGCTGTCCTGATTCTTGTGGCTTTCCTGCGTTCATTTCGCGCCACCCTTATTGTCTCCATGGCAATTCCAGTGTCAGTAGTAGCCTCATTCGTGGCTATGGCAGCTATGGGAAGGTCGATCAATGTCATCTCATTGGCGGGCATCGCCTTTGCCGTCGGCATGGTGGTCGACGCCGCTATTGTTGTACTTGAAAATATATTCAGACACCGGGAAAACGGCCTGCCGGCTCCAGAAGCAGCACTCCAAGGAACAAATCAAGTTTGGTCAGCCGTTCTGGTATCAGCATTAACCACGGTGCTTGTGTTTGTGCCAATTCTGGTTATGCAACTAGAAGCCGGCCAGCTATTCAGGGACATTGCAGTTGCCATCTCCGTCGCCGTGCTGATGTCCTTGTTAGTTTCCATCAGTATGATTCCAGCACTGTCAAAGCGTCTGCTCAAAGATACGACGCCCCCTGCCGCCCGAATAACCCTGCCCATAGTCGACGGTGTGGCACATGGGTTCTCCAGAGCTTTGCTGAGCTACACAAAGGTAATTACAAAAAGCCGCTTTGCATCACTATTAGTTGTCATTGGGCTGATACTTGGAACAGGAACCGCAAGCTACCTCTTTCTCCCAAAGATGGAGTACCTACCGGAAGGGAATCGCAATTTAATTTTTGGCGTGATGCTACCTCCACCAGGATACAACCTGGATACAATGAACAGCATTGCGACAAAAATTGAAGACAGTGTGCGTCCCCTTTGGGCAAGTGTCACGGGACCAACCGCAGACCCCGGGGAACCCCCAAAAATCGGAAACTTCTTTTTTGTCGCATTTCCCAACATGGCATTTTTTGGGGCCGGCGCTGTGGACCGAACTCGTGTCGCCGAACTCATACCAGTCTTAACGCGGACCCTATATGATGAGCCGGGGACCTTTGGGTTTTTTAATCAACCCAGTTTGTTCAGCCGAGACATCGGGGGTGCTAGAACAGTAGCATTGGACATCTCAGGACCCGACCTGGAGGCAGTAATAACAGTCGCACAAGAAGCGGCCGGGATTGTCAGCGAAATCTTTCCTCGATCGAACGGCCACCAAATGCGGCCAAAACCGGGGCTGGTATTAGGAGCACCTGAAGTGCGTCTTTACCCCAACCGGGTGCGACTGGCCGATAACGGGGTTACAGCAGTCGCCTTGGGGCAAAGCATCGATGCGTTTAATGACGGCCTTCGAGTGACGGAGATCACCGTAGATGGAAGGCGCATAGATCTGACATTACGCGGCCTGGAAAGCAAAATTGATCGCACTCAAGGCTTAGAAAATCTACCCGTGGTCACAGCGGACGGACGTATTTTGCCTGTAAGCTCCCTCGCAGATATTGAGATCACCGCCGGCCCGACAGAAGTCCGGCACCTGGAACGAGAGCGAACGGTCACTCTACAAATTATGCCCGCCCCATCTGTGGCTTTGGAAGAGGCAATTGAGATGGTTCAAACACAGGTGATCGAACAAATTTCCGCCGGTGGTGTGCCTGCCGGGGTAACCTTGGGATTATCTGGGACGGCAGACAAGCTCAGCCAAACCTTTGAGGCTATGATGGTCAACCTCGTGATCGCAGTTGTTATTGTTTATTTGCTAATGGCTGTGCTGTTCGAAAGTTTTCTCTATCCATTAATAATTATGTTATCAGTGCCAACGGCGCTGGCCGGGGGAGTTTTTGGCCTCGGGCTTCTAAACTTCATATATTTCCAACCGCTGGACATGCTAACGCTTTTGGGATTTATAATCCTCGTTGGCATAGTCGTAAACAATGCCATCCTGCTAGTCCATCAGACCCTCTACCACATAAGAATGGAAGGAATGGCGGTACAAAACGCAATACTCGAGGCTACACGCAACAGACTTCGCCCAATTTTTATGTCAACATTGACCAGCGTATTCGGGATGCTTCCCTTGGTACTAGTCCCAGGCGCCGGGTCCGAGCTTTACCGAGGCCTTGGCTCTGTAGTGATTGGGGGCCTATCTCTGTCAGCAATACTTACGTTGCTGATCGTACCAGCCTTACTAGCAATATTTGTAAGCTCGCAAGAAGTGCCCGGATCCAAAGCCAAGCTCTCTGCGGTCGAGCCCACAACCATATGACCGACTGTTGAACCACACGTCACCCACCGCAATGGAGAAACAAGGCGTACCGTTTTCAAATGGGACAGTGCGGTACGCTGCTATTGCATCACCTAACTAATCGGAGAGAAAGCTGCTGGCAAAAGTATCTTACTTTCCTGACTCACTAGCAATGGTCGCACTTTGGGCAGAAATTCAAGCCAGACAGGATTTTGGAAGAGCTTCTTGCGTCGCTCGGCTCGATCCTCAAACGTTTCATAAGCCCACATATGAACCACCTGATTAAGCGCCCCAAACTCTGTAGTGAAATATCCCACCAGTCTCCCAAGAATCTCGGTTTGGATTTTTAGCCCATATTTCTCGTAATGTTCCAACCATTCTCCCTGACTGCCTGGACGAAGTGTATAGGTACGTTGTTCTACAAACATGCTTTCCCTTTCTAACTGTTACTAAAAACATTCCCCCCGCTACCCAAAAGGAACGCTCTCCTCATTAAGATTATTCTGTTTAAAATCAAGACTGGTCGTCGCCCCAACCAAAGCGGCGTTTTTTGTGATAAGCAAACTCCTAACTTGGCGCGGCTATTCGACGAAACGCCCATTTCAATACCCGAACATCTCCACTCATAGTCGAAGACAATACCACCTGCTCTGTCCTCCGACGTAAGCCGCCTGCGCCGAAATATACGCTGTCATGAAGCCCTATGCCCCCCCCTTGTGCGTGAAACTGCCAGCCTAAGCCGCTCGGGAGACGCAA
The DNA here is from genome assembly GCA_964611315.1 of uncultured Rhodospirillaceae bacterium. Classification (GTDB taxonomy): domain Bacteria; phylum Pseudomonadota; class Alphaproteobacteria; order UBA7887; family UBA7887. The sequence goes on along the minus strand of CAZSYW010000147.1, from coordinate 302 downwards.
CAATACGGCTTGATTACTTTTTACCAGGGACGCCCGCACAGTTGGATGCAAGTGAAAACGCGCCATTATGGGCCGTGGCCGCCAATCTTTCGGCAAAGCCCCATTGATTGGTACGATCCTATCCTCACCGCGCAAACCCTGTCCGTCGGCATCGAGGTAAATACGGCGCTCGTGCCGCAAACCGAAACGATCCACATAACCGTCATGAAATCCGTCAACCCAAATCGCACCAGATTGTTCCTCACGCACGGCATGCGTGAGCAAAGCGCCGGAATCACCGGCGGAAGAGGTTGTCCCACACG
>CAZSYW010000146.1:0-6039 GCA_964611315.1 uncultured Rhodospirillaceae bacterium | reverse complement strand
CACGCTGTTCCCCAATCAATATACTTCCCGGGTCCCCATTTATAAACAGCTTGGGAATGTCGTTTGTACACATCCACTGGCCGTACCCTTCTACGATAGAGACCACATCTTTTGGCTCACCTCCCACCGGTATTTGACGAGGCCAGGTAAGTGTGGGCCGACGCGATTCGCCGGGTTCAACGAAGGGTTGACGGTAAACTGACATTTCTTCCTCGGTGAGGCTGCGCAACACGGAGGCAGGCAGTATTTTTTCAACAAAAACATTTTTTGTTAGCACCATTTCTTCCCCGGCATCAGAACGCATTGCTTGGAAAATTCCACGCGCTTGTTCTGGCCACGCGTTCCACTCTAGTGCCTGCACCAATGCTTCCATATAGACTAAGCCGGATATCTTCTCGGGATTCCGATGTGCCCAATGAAAGCCCAAGGCTGAGCCCCAGTCATGAACCACCAGTACGGCATTGTCTATCTCAAGGGATTCAAACCAATTATCCAAATACCGTGCGTGATCAGCGAAGCCGTACCGGCCATCTGGAGCCCGACTGGAGCGTCCCATGCCAACTAAGTCCGGAGCGAGACATCTTCCTGAGTGGGTTACATGTGGGATAACGTTGCGCCAGAGATAAGATGAGGTTGGGTTTCCATGTAAGAACACTATTGGCCTGCCCTCAGGGTCTCCCGTGTCTATATAAGAAATATTGACGCCTTCAAGGGCAATATTGTTTCGGGAATGGGTATCCTTTGATGCGGGCACTGAAATTGGCATGGGCAACTCCGGGATCTGGCGTTTATAGTTGAGCCATTGTTCGTGGGCCATTGGCGAGCTATTGTCTCTCGTCCGCCGGCCATTTGTCTAGAACAAGAGCGGATCAGTCAGGCATGAATAGGGCAGGATAATGCATTTCGAATACTCAACTAAGGTCAAAGAACTACAGGCGCGAGTTGCGGCTTTTATGGAGACCCATGTTTATCCTAACGAGAAGCTTTTCAATCAGCAGTTGGATGAAGGAAGTACGCGTTGGAAAATACCACCGGTAATGGAAGAGCTTAAATCCAAAGCGAAGGCAGAGGGTCTTTGGAATTTGTTCCTACCAGAGAGTGACCGTGGTTTCGGTCTTACCAATCTAGAGTATGCACCTTTATGCGAAATTATGGGCCGGTCGCCCATAGGTGCAGAGGCTTTTAATTGCTCGGCGCCTGATACAGGCAATATGGAGGTATTCGAACGTTACGGAAATGATGATCATAAAAAGGAATGGTTGGAACCACTACTTAACGGAGAAATTCGATCTGCATTTGCAATGACAGAGCCCCGGGTAGCTTCTTCCGATGCGACCAATATTGAATCGTCCATCAAACGTGAGGGTGATGAATACGTTATCAATGGTCGAAAGTGGTGGACTTCGGGAATAGGTGACCCGCGATGCAAGGTTTTAATATTTATGGGAAAGACGGATCCGGATAACCCTGATAGGCATAAACAACAGTCCATGGTTGTGGTTCCGGTTGAGACACCAGGAATAAAAGTTGTACGGACGCTTCCAGTGTTTGGCTATGATGATGCGCCGCACGGGCATGGGGAAGTGGAGTTCAAGGATGTCCGTGTACCGGCAAGCAACATTTTACTCGGCGAAGGCCGTGGATTCGAGATAGCCCAAGGCCGTTTGGGGCCAGGTCGAATTCATCACTGTATGCGTCAGATAGGTGTGGCAGAGCGAAGTCTCGAAAAAATGCTAAAAAGAGTCAAAGAGCGTACGGCATTTGGGAAGACCTTGGCGGAGCAGGGGACCATCATGGCCGATATAGCCAACTCTCGGATGGAAATTGAGCAGGCCAGGCTTCTCGTTCTAAAGGCTGCATACATGATGGACACCGTAGGCAATAAGGAAGCACGCGCAGAAATAGCGATGATCAAGGTAGCTGTTCCTAACATGACTTTACGTGTGGTCGATCGGGCTCTTCAGGCTCACGGTGCTGGCGGCGTTACTACGGACTTCGGATTAGCTTTGTCCTGGGCGCATTCGCGTACATTGCGACTAGCTGATGGCCCCGATGAGGTTCACCGTGCGGCTGTTGCGAAGTGGGAGTTGCGAAAGCAGCTTCGTCCAGAACTTCAGGGCTATGAGGATGTTGATGATGAGTTGTTCGCTGGGCGTAGCTAGGATCTCACGATGGAACGTGTAAAGGGCAAAGTTGCCCTCATTAGTGGCGGTGCCTCAGGCCTGGGGCGTCAGTCCGCTTTAAGATTGGCGGAGGAGGGCGCTCGTGTCGTTGTGACCGACATTAACGAGGATGCTGGAGAAGACACGGCTCGAGAACTGGGCGATGTTGGTGCTTTCCTTTTTCATGATGTGACCAAAGAGGCTGACTGGGCCAAGGCAACAAAACTCGCGCTGGATCGATTTGGTCGTCTCGATGTTGTGGTCAATTCGGCGGGTATTGGGACGATGAATTCCGTTGAAGACTGTTCTCTTGAAGAGTGGCGCCAAGTGATGTCGGTTAACGGTGACGGGGTTTTTCTCGGATGTAAATACGGCATAGAGGCAATAAAATTGACGTCTACCGAGGCAGGAGCTGGCGGTTCTATCATTAATATTTCGTCTGTTTCTGGATTGATTGGTGGTCACAATTTAGCGGCTTACAATGCTAGTAAGGGAGCAGTTCGCTTGCTCACAAAATCTGTGGCGCTACATTGCGCTCGCAGAGGCTACAACATCCGCTGCAATTCCGTGCATCCCACATTTATTGATACGCCAATGGTCCGTTCCATGATTGATGGGGCAGACGATCCAAAACGTGTTGAAGAAAAATTAGCTCGGCAAGTTCCACTCGGGCACATTGGTGAGCCCAACGATATTGCTTGGGGGATCGTTTACCTGTCTTCGAATGAGTCGAAATTTATGACAGGCGCTGAGTTTGTAGTGGATGGTGGAATTACAGCAATGTGATGGAATGCGCGGAGCTATGGTAATGAAGATACAACACGGGCCGGTTATGGGTTCACTTATAGAGTTTTTTTAACCGAAAATTTATGCGTAGACGATGCCGATTGATTCAACAATACAGGCCGGCCGATCTTTCCCTTCAATCTCAATAGTTGTTTCCCCGATAATTTTTACGCCGTTGTTTTTTACATCTTCAGCAGATTTTAAAATATAGCGACCGCGGACTCGGCTACCAGACGGCACTGGAGACGTAAACCGAACTCTGTCTGATCCGTAGTTCAAGCTGTGGCGCACTCCTTTTACTTTGTATATGTCTTGCGTGATCATTGGTAGAAGGGATAACGTGAGGAATCCGTGGGCAATGGTGTTGCCGCCAGGGAGGTCTGTTTTGGCGCGCTCGGGGTCCACGTGTATCCATTGATGATCACCCGTGGCATCGGCAAATTTGTCAATACGTTCTTGGTTTATTTCTATCCAATTGCTGGTGCCCAATTCTTGCCCAACCAGTTGTTTTAATTCGTGAATATTTTCTATGGTGCGCACTGTTGCAGACCTCAACTAATGTTTGACAGAGACCCAAATTAATGTGTGATATGCATTAATAAACATTGATACCTGCGTGTGCCATCGAAAAGTTGTTTTGGGCATGCGGGCAGTGTAAACCTGCGTTCCCATTGATTTAGACGCAAGGGACGGCCCGAGTGAGAGAGGATGGCAACGTGCGTGTTTCTTGGCTCGACAGAGTCTTCTCGGAGTTATCGTGATGGCGCTTCTTGAGGTCGAAAACGTTGTGGTTCGATTTGGCGGAATTGTTGCGCTTGACGGAGTGACGTTTGATATTCCTGAGGGGCAAATCGTTGGTCTTATAGGGCCGAATGGAGCAGGCAAGACAACGCTTTTTAATTGTTTGTCTCGTCTTTACACGCCAAATGGAGGCGACGTCCTTTTTAAAGGCAACTCCATCTTAGGGTTGCGGCCTGACAAAATTGCCTCTTTGGGCATCGGACGCACGTTCCAAAATTTAGCGCTTTTCCCTACACTAAGTGTACTGGACAACGTTTTAATTGGCGGTCATAGCCGAACCAAAAGTGACACGGTTTCTAATGCTTTCCGCTTTCCTTGGGTGCGCCGTGAAGAGAGCGAACTCATGGCTAAAGCCATGGATCTGATAGAGTTTATGGGATTGACCGAGGTCGTAAATACATTGGTAGGGGCTTTGCCATTCCCATATCAAAAACGAGTGGAGATGGCGCGGGCTCTGGTCAGTGACCCTGAATTGCTGCTTTTGGATGAACCCGCGGGGGGTCTGAATCATGAAGAACTTGATCATTTGATGGAGCAAATTCGTGATGTCCGAAGCAATCGTCAAATTACTGTGTTGTTGGTCGAGCATCATATGAGCCTGGTGATGCAGGTCTCCGATAAAGTGGTTGCAATTGATTTTGGCCGCAAAATCGCCGATGGCACTCCGGTTGAAGTGCAGAGCGATCCAAAAGTGATCGAAGCCTATTTGGGGACCTCCGAATAATGCCGTTTTTGGAAGTAAAGGACCTTAAAGCTTATTATAGGCAAACTCAGGCGCTTTTCGGTTTGGACTTCGAACTGGAAGAAGGGTCAATTACCACAATATTGGGGGCCAATGGCGCTGGTAAAACCACTACCCTACGCTCCATATGCCGGATGGTTCGCACTGAAGGTGCGATAAGGTTTGATGGGAGTGATTTAACGGGCCTTTCTACAGAGAGCGTTGTTCGACTCGGTATAGCTCACGTTCCCGAAGGTCGCGGCACTTTCGTGCGGCAATCGGTTGAGGATAATTTGCAACTTGGGGCTTACACTCGTAAGAACAAATCGGAGATTGCCGACGATATTGAAAGGGTCTACACATATTTTCCCCGCTTGCGCGAAAGATTTAACCAACAAGCTGGAACTCTTTCCGGGGGAGAGCAGCAGATGTTAGCGATTGGCAGGGCTTTGATGTTACGTCCGCGCTTGATGCTGCTTGATGAACCGAGCTTTGGGTTAGGTCCCCTCATAGTCCAGGAAATTTATAGCATCATGCGTCAGATCCGAGAGCAGGAGGGGACGTCCATGCTGCTCGTCGAGCAAAATGCTAATATAGCTTTGAATTTGGCCGACCACGCCTACTTGTTAGAGACGGGGTCAGTGGTGATGTCAGGTGAATCTCACATTATTCGCGACGACGAAAACGTCCGTCGAAGCTACCTAGGCTATTAGAGGCGGCAATTATGGATCTTTTTCTACAACTCACTCTGGCAGGCTTGGCGATTGGCTCGATCTACTCGTGCGTCGCGTTATCTGTCGTAATGGTTTACCAGGCGAGTGATCACTTTAATTTTGCCCAGGGCGAGATGGCGATGTTTTCCACCTATATCGCCTGGACTTTTCTCGGGATGGGGGCCCCTATCTGGCTCGCTTTTGTTTTAGCTGTCGCCTTTTCATTTTTGGCGGGGGTAATTATTGAAAGAGTATTTGTAAAGCCCGTCGAAAATGCGCCTATTTTGAACCAGATCATGGTTTTCATTGGCCTATTGGTAATTTTCAATAACATGGCGGGTTGGATTTGGGAGTTCACGATTAAGCCATTCCCGAGCTTATTTCCAGCGGACTTCGGATTTAAGTCAGATCTGATTGGACCGCATCACATGGGTGTGATAGGCCTGACTCTCCTAGTGTTGCTACTTATTTTCTGCTTTTTTCGCTTCACTCGCGTTGGCCTCGCAATGCGCGCGGCGGCTGCAAATCCAGACTCAGCGCGTTTGGTGGGTGTTTCAGTGGGCTGGATGCTTGCCCTTGGTTGGGGTTTGGCGGCCGCTATAGGCGCAGTAGGTGGTATTTTAGTCGCGCCGATCGTTTATCTGGAGCCAAACATGATGAGTGGGGTTCTTTTGTATGGGTTTGCCGGTGCGTTGCTTGGCGGAGTTACGAGTCCAGGGGGCGCTGTTCTAGGGGGTCTGATTATAGGTGTCCTGGAAAATTGGGTCGGCCAATATGTCCCGGGAGGTTCCGAACTCAAGCTCACATTTGCTCTTATACTTATTATTGGCGTGCTGTTATTCAAGCCGGCGGGGCT
>CAZSYW010000145.1:0-6056 GCA_964611315.1 uncultured Rhodospirillaceae bacterium | reverse complement strand
CATATTGACAATGAATCCCTAACGGAGGGACAGAAGGGTTGGATTTCGCAGTTTCACCGGACGCTTGAGGTGCGTTTGCGCCAATTGATGGGTGAAAATCCGAAGGTGTGGCGCGATCAAAAGCTGATGGGCAACGATGTGTTTGATGAAACACTCGTGGACCAGTTTTCCAACGCAAGAGTGATGGTGTCAATCGTGTCACCACGATACGTAAAGTCAGAATGGTGTCAGCGAGAAGCACTTGAGTTTCATGATGCGGCGGAAAAATCCGGGGGCGTGTTTGTTTCCGGCAAATCGCGCATCATCAAAGTAGTCAAGACGCCGGTGGCGACAGAAGGGGTGGACGGGAAGTTGGGTGATGTTTTCGGACGAGTGCTGGGTTTTGAATTTTTCGATATCGATTCGGACACGGGGCGGGTTCGTGAATATAGTGAGGAGTTCGGCCATGAGGCCAAGCGCAATTACTTGGAACGGGTTTATGATTTGGCTCATGAGATTTCTGATTTACTCCAGAATGTAGACAGCTCCGAACAAGCAGCCGATTCAACCGGAATAGGCCGAGTGGTTTACCTTGCCGAAACAACCAACGATCTGCGTAATGAGCGTGATCGAATTCGGCGCGAACTGATGGAGCGCGGCCATACGGTTCTTCCTGACCGACCCTTGCCTCTGGATACCGATGAAGCCACGCAATTGGTCGATGAATTTCTGGAGAAATCGCATCTGGCCATTCACTTGGTGGGTCAACGGTATGGCATGATCCCGGAGGGGGGGGAGCTGTCGATGGTGGAATTGCAGACACGCCGCTCGGCCATAGGTTGTGATGCGGGAGCCCTAGAGCGACTGGTGTGGATGCCTTCAATTCTTGAGCCTGATGGCAATCGGCACAAGGAATTTATTCGATACCTCACCGAGACTGATGAGGGGATGTCTGCCACTGAATTATTGCGCGGACCAATCGAGCAGGTAAATGAAATAGCTTTGAAAACCCTAGTTCCGCCTGTTCCGAAATCTGAGGCAGAAATCGCTCCTGCAATCGACAGTGCTGAGGAGGAGAGCAAACTCATCTATCTTATCTGTGATCAGACTGATGAGGAAGCCATTGAACCGATTGAAGATTACCTGTTTGACCAGGGTTATGAGGTCAAGGTGCCCCAGTTTGATGGAGATGAGGCAACGTTTACACAGGTCCACCAGGATAATTTGCGGTTCTGTGACGGGGTATTGATTTATTTCGGCGAGGCAAGCGGCCAATGGGTGGAGATGAAACTCATGGACCTTTTGAAGGCACCAGGTTATGGCCGAGAAAAACCACTCACAGCCAAGGCCGTGTACGTGGGCCCACCGGATAACCGACGCAAATCGCGCTTCCGCACCCGCAACGCGGAAGTCATTCAAGGCAGTGCGTCATTTGAAGGATCTCATCTCTCAACATTTCTCAACTCAGTTAACGACTAGCCCCCCCCCGATGATACCAGGCGAGCCCCAGTTCAACCCTTTTCCGGGATTGCGACCCTTCGAGATGGGGGAGGAATATCTCTTCTTCGGGCGGGAGCAACAGCAGCAGGAACTGGTAAGCTTGCTGCGAGAGCAGCGGTTTCTGACGGTGATTGGTTCTTCAGGGAGCGGCAAGTCGAGCCTGGTGCGCGCAGGTCTGCTGCCGGCTCTCTACGGTGGGGTAATGACCAAGGCTGGTTCCCACTGGCACATTGGGGTGATGCGGCCGGGTTCGAGCCCACTGACGAATCTGGCTGGGGCTCTGTTCGAGACGGAGCTGATGGACAATGAGGAGTGCGAGGATTTAACCGAGCTGGACCTGGAAGCCACATTAATCCGCAGTGGCCTGGGATTGATTGAGGCTGCGCGACAGAGTGGACTCAAGAAGAATGAAAACCTGCTGATCGTTGTAGACCAGTTTGAGGAGTTATTCCGGTTTGGCAGCAGCCAGAGTGAGCGGGGAACACGCGATGAGGCCGCCGCCTTTATCAAGCTACTGGTGGAAGCCAGCCGTCAGGAGGACCTCTCCATTTACGTGGTGCTGACGATGCGGTCGGACTTTTTCGGGGACTGCTCAAACTTTGAAGATCTGGCTCAGGCGGTTAACCGAGGGGAATACCTGGTGCCACGCCTGAACCGGGAACAGAAGAAGACGGCCATTAAAGGCCCGGTAAAGGTGGGAGGTGGAGATATATCCCCGCGACTGATGCAGCGGTTGCTAAATGACTTGGGCGATGACCCGGACCAACTCCCTATTCTGCAGCATGCATTGATGCGCACGTGGGACTACTGGCTGCAACATCGCCGGGAGAATGAGCCGCTGGACCTGAGGCATTATGAGGCCGTCGGCACGATGGCCATGGCCCTCTCCCAGCATGCAGACGAGGTGTTTGAGGAGGCCGCCACAGAGGAGGAAGAGGAGGCTTCACGACGGATGTTCCAGGCGCTGACCGAAAAGGGAGGGGACAACCGGGGCATTCGTCGCCCGACACGTCTGGCGGAGCTGGCCGGGATAAGCGGAGTGGATGAAGAGACACTGACGGGGATCATTGATCGGTTTCGTAAGCAGGGTTGTACCTTCCTAATGCCGCCTGAGGGGGTGGAGCTACAGCCTGAGACGGTGATTGATATTTCGCATGAAAGTTTGATGCGGGTGTGGGAACGACTCAAGCAATGGGTGGAAGAGGAGGCGCAGTCTGCCCGGATATACCAGCGCCTGGCCGAGACGGCTCGGATGTGGAAGGCTGAGGAAGCCGGCCTGTACCGAGACCCGGATTTGACCATTGGGTTGAACTGGCGGGATGAATCTGAGCCGAATGAGGCGTGGGCAACGCGTTATCATCCGGGTTACCAGACAGCCATTGATTTTCTGGAACAGAGTGATGAGGCGCACCGGGCGGAGATGGCCGCGGCGGAGGCCGCCCGGCAACGGGAGCTGGACCAGGCCAGGAAACTGGCGGAAGCAGAGAAACAACGGGCGGAGACACAGACCCGGGCGGTTGGGAAAATGCGGCGGTTGGTCGCAGCATTGGCAATTCTGGTGCTTGGTGCTGGGGGCGCAGCCTATATGGCTTTCGTTGCGCGCCAAGAGGCGCGGTCAAGCGCTGTTACTGCTCGTGCCAATGAAACAGCCGCCCGCAAAAGTAAAAAGCAAGCTGACATCAACGCTCAACTGGCGGAAACACAACGCCAAGCAGCCCAGACCGCCCAGTCTCAGGCAGAGAAGGCAGCCCTAAATCTACAGAATACTCTCGCTCGAAACCATTTTGTGGCGGGTGTGGAGCGACTGGATACGGGTAAAACCTCCGAGGGACTCGCACACTTGGCCCGGGCTCTCCGGGTCAATCGGGAATACTCACAGGCAGCAATACGTATGATGTCGGAAATGTCTTCTAGGACATTTGACTTGGACACACGCCCGGTTTTGAAGCATGCCAAGCCCATACAGGAGCCAGTGTTAAATAACCAGGGTGACTTGGTGCTCACTCATGCATTAGGCGGCAAAGCCAAGGTTTGGGAGACTGCAAGCGGCCGAGAATTGGCGGCTTTTCCGCCTTCTGCAAAATTGTCTAAGACCTCCTTTTTTCCTGACGGAGAGACGGTGTACACCCGGGATGAAGATGACACATGCAGACTCTGGGAAGCTCGTACGGGTAAGCCGTTATCGCCGGAGATTCGCATCCCCGACTCAAAGATTCAATTCATTATCACCGGACAGGAGAAAACCTCACCAGTTGCACGGTGGATCATTAAAGACCAAAAAAGAAGGTGCCATCTCTATGACCAAAGGGGCAAAGTTGTGGCGTCCCCCTTGGAGATCGAATCGGGGGTGACAATCGGAGCGATAGGGTTTTTCAACAATTACCGGGATATTTTCAGCTTATGTAGTGATAAAACCGTTCGTCTTTGGGAGGCAGCCACAGGGAAGCCGAAGGGGAAGCCTCTCCCGGTTCCGATTGACCACTTCGGCGATAAAAAACTAGGTGCTACCAAGCGTAAAGGTAATGTCAACCGAGCAGTGGTGTACTCTTTAGATAAAACCCGTTATGCCTTTTATAAAATTGATGATCAGCTGGTCCAAACGGGATTGGTTACCCTCCAAAAGCCAATTGGGAAACACTACTGGAGCCCGGACAGTCGATACATGACGCTGATTGAAGATGGGGACAGGCCATCGTTGCACACGTATGACATGGAAACAGGGAAGATGGTGGGCCAAACCATTAATTTGTCTCGTGTACAGAATCCTAAGATCAAATATTTTTTACATGCCGGCTCAGGCACTTTGGTTGTAATCGGTTTTATGAACAAGGGCTTGGCGTCTTACGACTTGGATGCGGGAGTTTCTCGCCGTGGTCCGGTTTTGGATTACGAGGTAAAGAACATAGTGTTTAGCCCGGATGGTGGTCGGATTGCTGTGAGTTTTGATAATCTGACCTGTCAGGTTTTTGATGTAAAAACTATGCAACCGGAGAGTGCCTCCATTGACCTCACCGATTACATGTCTAAGCCTTTGAGCTTTTCCAAAGGTGTCAGCTTTAGTCCCGAAGGAGAACGCCTGGTGGTGATGGGGAACCGCAAGGGCCGGATGTTCAATGCGCGCACGGGTCTGGCACTAACAGAGGAGTTTAAGTTGCGTAGAGGTGGAGACCTTGTGGGATTTTGTGACGAAGGCAACTCCGTGTTGATACATGAAAAGTCGTGGACTAGAACCGAGAGGGGGAGCTTTTTGACCTATGGAGCCGCACGGTTGATCAATATTCGGGACACCGCGGTGCGCCAGCAACCCTTAGCCAGGGTTGAGGGCTACAGCACGGGCAAAATGATTCCTGGCACCAGCCATATCTTGCTGTATCCATATTCGTCTTCGGATTCAAATACGGACACTTTGCTCGTTATGGATGTTCTCACCGGACAGGTTGTTCGTGAGCTGGAAACCATCGCTCCCATCGACCGCCTGGAAGTGTCTCCTGATGGTCGTCGTGTCATGGTCGCCTCGGCTCAGTGGGTACATGTTCAGGATCTTTCCACAGGTAAAATACTGAGGAAGTTACGCCATGACACGCCCGTGCGCCGCGGCTCATTTTGCCCGGACGGCCAGCGCTTGGTGACCTATGGTAAAGAGCCTGAGGCGTATCTATGGAACCTGGAAACCGGGCAGTCTATCGGCGGATTGTTGAAGAACTCTGAGGGTATAATTCAGATGCCCGCTGATCATTTTTCTCCGGATGGCAGATTGTTGGTTATTCGAGGTACTGACAATGCCGCTCGAATCTGGGATGCCAGAACTGGTGAACTGCGACACACGCTGCGCCATGACGGCCTATTAACCGCTGCCAAATTTAGCCATCAGGGGGGGGAACTCTTCATCGCTACTAGCACAGGCATTATTCGTCGCTGGGACTGTGCTACGGGCAAGGAGCTTGGGAAATTTAATCATGGCAAGTGGATTCGGGCTCTGGATATCTCAAGTGATGACAAGCTGCTATTGGCTACAGGAGGAGCAAACCCGGAGCAAGCGGATGTCGTGGAAACCTGGGACCTGGAGACCGGCCAGTTGATTTCCACCACGGATCTTGCCGTGGGTGCCCTGTATTCCGCGCATTTTGTGGGGGTAAACCGGGCTATCCTGACATGCGATGCGAAGTCTAATCTTGATTTATGGGATATGCACACAGGTAAACGCCTGATGCCCTCGACCTACTATAGAGGCAATGCTCAAGAGATTCCAATGCTGAATCTGGATGAGGTGTCCTATGTGATGGATGTTCGTCCCAGCGGCGTTTGGCGTCACCAACTGGTGACTTCAACTGATGCTGTGGCACCATGGTTACCGCAATTGGCCGAGGTGGCCGGTGGCATGCGCTTAACCGAGACTGGCGGCAAGGAATCAGTGGGCATCGATCAACTTGCTGATGTGCGGACCGCTCTGAACAATGATCCAGACACTGCTGGCTCATATGCCCACTGGGCGACCTGGTTCCTCGCTAATCCCGGCGCCCGGAGTATTGCCCCGAGTGTTGATGCCACAATGCGAGCTCACCAAAAATTTCTCGTTC
>CAZSYW010000144.1:0-6063 GCA_964611315.1 uncultured Rhodospirillaceae bacterium | reverse complement strand
GTGGTGAGATGGGCCGGTTGCCGGTGATCCAGTTCAGAGAGGGCCTGAGCAAACGAGACAAGGTAGGGCGCGACCACAACACATACGGCTTCAGCATGTGGGCGGCTGGAGGAGGGTTTCGCAAAGGATATATCCACGGTCAAACCGATGAATTTTCACACTATGCTGTGGAAGGCATCATTCATCACTACGACTGGCTGGCAACTGTGCTCCACCAATTTGGCCTCGATCATAAAAGATTGAAATTTCAGGTTGGCCCTCGGGAACTCAAATTAGTCGAAAGCGCAGAGGCACGGGTAGCTTCAGAGTTGCTAACTTAATACTCGGCTTGCTAGCTTTGCTTGCTGGCCTGACAACTTAACACGACAGCAAGACGGGTGAAGAACTGAAAGCCAAAGGGCAACGAAAAACATACTACTATTTTCGCCGTTCTCTCAGCTGTTACATGCACTTATTCAATTTACACTTGCCATGCCTTGCGGGCATGATACATTCGCGCCTAATTAATCAGATATGAAAAGAATAATTACACCACTGTTAGCCTTCCTTGTTGCTTCAACCGCAATCTCAACTAAAGCAGACCACCATAAAGAAGCTGAAATAACACAGGCAAGGCATATCCCGGGAACATGGAAACGAACTTGGATTACCCCCGAAGGCGAACCTGCGTCCATGACAAAAGTGATCAAGGCGAGCGATACCACCAATCATTTTGTTGAAACGATCAACAACAATCGGCAGCTTAAATTTAAAGTCGAGTCGGTAGTTGGAAACATGCTGAAATTCCAAGGACTAGAGGGCCGGACTAAAAACGAAGAAACTAAAAAATGGAATAAATGGAATAAGAATAACTTTTCTTACCTGTTTCAAGTTGATGAGTTTTTTTGGAATGAAGTCTTTAACGACTTAGAGAATAGCACTAAGCGAAGATTCAGCAGAGTGATAACTGGTGACGAAGGTCATACATATCAAGATTTGGCTAGACGCAAGCTTTCGATCCTAAAACCCTACATTGGGCTATGGAAAGGTTCAGTTGATATAAGAGAATCTGAAACCTATGGAATCTCTGCTCAAAAATGGGAAATAAACCACCCCGTTAGATATAATGACGATGAAACGATGGTTGTCTGGCAATGGAAAGCAGGCTCGTTTGATGCTCATGGAGTAATTAGCTATGATGCGCATTCCGGAAATATATTCTCTAATTACCACACGTCTACCGGCGTTCAAATTTCAGCAAAACTCGTAGCGGCATGGGATAACAAGCTTCTATGGGAGCGACGTGGAACCTCACCGTCTGGGTTAGTTTATGAAAAATGTCTTTTTGATCTATCAAAGCCAGAGGCCTTTAGGCACAAGATAATGGATAGAACTTTAAATGGTTTATCACAGCCTGAAGATCCCGTAATCGTTCTTAACAAAGTCATTGAACATGCAACCGTAGCAGATCCAGCACACTACAAAGTAGAATTCGAGAATGAATACGTGAAAGTACTACGAGTCAAATATGGCCCGAACGAAAAATCTCCTATGCATTCCCACGGCTGGTTAGCAGGCGTACATCTCACGGACGCAAAGGCAAAGTTCACCCCTAAAGGAGGAGAAGGCGAAATTAGGAATATTAAAGCAGGTGATGTTGGTTTAGGGGAATCAGAAATTCACACTGTAGAAAACATGACTGACAAAGACTGGGAAACAATACTGGTTGAATTTAAGAAAGAATACCCCGGTGATATCAGTGAATTAAAACGAAATGCAACTAAAGTTGATCCGAAGCATTATAGTGTCGAAATTGAAAATGATCGAGCACGCATAGTTCGAGTCAAGTACGGGCCGAATGAAAAGTCCGTCATGCACCAACATAATCCAGGAGTCGTAATATTTCTAAATAGCACCAAGCATAAGCTAATCAATGAAGATGGCTCAATAGTTAACGCTGACTTTAAGTCGGGTGATGTATTATGGGCTGACGCTGCTACTCATGAAGGAATAAACCTCGAAAATAAACCAATAGATGTTGTTTTTGTGGAGTTGAAATAAGGGAAACCTGACAGCAGTAAGGACGAATTTCAAAAATACCTTCTTTAACATAAATAGAAAATGACAGACGAACAGAAAATAGAACTAGGCAAGGGCTTTGTATCCTCTTTTAACAACGGCGATTGGGGCTCACTTGAAAGTACGATATGCCCTAACATTAGTTACATTGAGATCCCAACTAAAACCGAGATCAATGGTCTCGATAAATTTGTAGAATTATGCAAAAGCTGGAAATCGATTATGTCAGATTGCTCAGGGGAAGTAACCGATGCACATGCAAGTGGCAACACAGTAATCCTGGAAATTACATGGACAGGAACACAGTCAGGCCCGATGCAGACACCATTAGGCGAACACCCCTCGTCTGGTAAATTTCAGAAAATCGACGGGGTGCAAATTCTTGAAATAGATGATGGAAAAATCACCAATATTAAAAATTATTTTGATCTGCTTTCTATGTTAATGCAATTCGGTGCTATTGGGTGATTACTGAAGTCTTTATCCTTAAATTGTTTGAGGCATTCCGTGTTGCGGGATGCCTTTTTTCTTTTACTGTTAGTTTTTCCAAAGAAAGCAAGTAGCCACTTAATCTTCTGGGGGCATAGAGGCCCTACGCCACGCCAAAATCACAGCAATGATTGCTGCGGTTTGGAATCACCTCATCTCAACGACCCCCGATCTCAGGGATCTCCCCATCACCTGTTGGCTCACCGGCCATCAACCAGGAGAGGTTAAACCGTGCGATGCGCGACTGTGGAAGTCGGCCTTCGAAGTGCATGTATATCCAACCTTCGCTCGCTGTACCAGGCCATCCCGCGGAAAGGGAGGAATATTGGAAGTGGTCTTTCCATACAAGTCGCTTCAAAGGCCACGTCTTTGCGCCGTCGAAGCTCACCCAGACCGTGCCGTGGTTGCGACCAGAAGGGCTATCGCAATTGCTGTAAAGCAAGATGTCTCGGCCCGCGATCGGCAAGCGGACAAGTCCGGCGAAGCAACCATAGCTCCTATCCTGAGGCCCGTCGGGTAATATGTCCACGATCCGCCAGCCGGCCCAAGTCTCGCCGCCGTCGATGCTCCAGGCGCAGCGTCGCCGTAAAGGTGGCTTCTCCGCATTCCAATGTGATCGGGAATTATAGTAAAGCCTGCCGTCGGACAGCTCGGCGATCCCCGCCTCGCCTGTCCCCATCTCCGAGAATGGCATACTGGTCTTCCATGTTTTTCCGTGGTCGTCGCTAAAGATTGCGGTGGTGTAGTGTGTTGGCCAATGTTTTTTTGGGTAATTTGACTCACCGTAATGCCGCGCAGCCCGGATCAATCGACCAGCATGTTTACCGTGTCGCAATGTGATGCCGTGTTCATTCATGTGCATCGATGGCACGTTTCCCCTAGCGTCCGGATGAATCGTAACCGCCATCTTCTGCCAGGTCTTGCCGTCGTCATGACTGCGATAGACCGATAATGGAGCGGGCGGGTGGCGATCCTCGGCGAACGCCAGGATATCTCCGGTGATTTCGTCAACGGTCAAGCCCCCTCCCTGAAAGGCTGGCTCCGCAATGATAATCTCTCCCCCCCAAGTCTTGCCTCCATCCTCACTGCGTCGCGCGAGAAGCTTTTTGTCTCCCAAGGTGGCGAGAACTGTCCCCTTCATAGTAACGACAACATTGGGGTGTCGTATTTCCTTGAAGAGCGGCTGAACATCCATGCTGGGCGTACCCAAAAAGGCACCAATTGGTCCCTCCGCCGGTTTTTCCACAGCAACGAGAGTTGCGCAGTAGCAAGACCAAATGATAGAACCAACAAAAAAACCAGTGTAGTATTTTAGCATAGTACTCTCTTTGGATTACATGATACGGAGCACTATTTTAGCGAGGCGCCTCCTCAAATAAAGAACAGATTTACTGGCGGGTGCAATATTAGAATTGAAATCTCGGGGCCTATAGTCAGGATTGCGTAACCACTGCTTCCAATATGAAACCAACAGCACACATTATTACCTGCTTGCTGGGTGTACTCTTTGTCGCCGCCGGAGTCGCGCATGGAGCCAAGCCCAATTTTGTTATCATCTTCACCGATGACCAAGGCTACGGCGACCTGAGCTGCTTCGGTTCCAAGACCATTCGCACGCCAAACATCGACCGCATCGCGAACGAAGGTCGAAAATTCACAAGCTTCATGGTGGCCTCACCAGTGTGCACGCCTTCTCGTTCAGCTTTACTCACGGGCTGTTACCCTAAGCGGGTAGGCATGCATCAACATGTCCTATTTCCGTCATCAACCAAGGGGTTAAACCCAAAGGAATACACCATCGCCGACCATTTGAAGTCGCAGGGCTATGCTACCGCCTGTTTTGGCAAATGGCATCTAGGCCATCACAAGGAAGTGCTGCCCACTGCCAATGGCTTCGACACGTATTATGGCATTCCGTACTCGAACGACATGAATCACCCCGACAACAAGGGCAAACCCCGCGGGGGCTGGATGGGCATGGACATTCTATGGAACGACCCCAAGTCCACCCTCACAAAGTGGAAGACGCCTCTACTCGAGAACGAGAAAATTGTTGAGTTGCCGGTAGATCAACGCACTGTCACGCGCCGCTACACCCAGAAATCAATCGATTTCATCATGAGCAACAAGGATAAGCCCTTCTTTGTATACCTTCCCCACTCCATGCCGCACATCCCGTTGTATGTGCCTGACGAGGTTCGTGATTCCGACCCCAAGAACGCCTACATCAATACCATCGAGCATATTGATACCGAGGTGGGACGTCTGCTCAAAACGCTGGATGAACTAAAACTCTCAAACAACACCTACGTCATTTATACTACCGACAATGGACCTTGGTTGACATTCCGCCACCACGGAGGCTCCGCCGGCCCGCTGCGTGAGGGCAAAGGCACTACCTTCGAAGGCGGCCAGCGTGTACCCTGTGTGATGCGTGGCCCGGGCATCCCCTCCGGAACAGTTTGCAATGAACTCACCGGCACTATCGACATCCTACCCACCATTGCCACTCTTACCGGCAAGCCGTTACCCTCCACCAAGATTGACGGCCTGGATGCATCCGGGCTCTGGAAGGGCACCTCCAAGCATTCGTCCCGCAAGGAATTCCTATACTACACATCACGCGGGGTTATCGAGGGTATTCGCAGCGACAACTGGAAATTGTTGGTCAAAAAGCCTCGCCCGACACGGAGGGCGAATGCTAACCAGCTCAACAATCGACCTTCACAAGTCTTTCTCTTCGACCTTTTGGAAGACGTTGGCGAACAGAACAACCTTGCTGAAGTAAAACCGGAAGTCGTGATGAAACTACAAGCTCGCATGGAAGCGCTCGATTCAGAGATCACAAAAAACGCACGACAACCTTGGTTTAAAAACTAATCGCCGCAATCGCTACTCTTTCCCTGACTGCACAAACTAGAGACCAATTGGCAACTGTTATAGTCGGGTGGATTCTTGTAGAAGCTTTAGCGCTTGGCCAATTTCGCAGGCAGTTGCTCCGGTGTAAGCTTGTGCTTGTCGGCTAGCGTATTGCCACGTTCGATGGCCCAATACCCTTCATCTATGGCAAGAATCACACGACTTTGAGAAAGTAGCGCCGGCTTTTCAGGAAAAGGCATTTTTCGGTAGTCTATCATTACGATCCTGCCTCCAGCCATGTCATCGCCCGGCTTGTAGTTGACGGTCTTGTTCTGATTAGTATCAAGCACCATAATTTCCGGCCGTCCCTGCCATTCAGAGAGGGAGACGATTTTGTATGTTTCCAAGCCTGGCGGCTGAGGTGCAGAAGGCGGTGCTGGTTTCGGTGATGTAGGTGGCGCAGGTGGAGGATCCGGTTTTTTCTGATATGGCAAAAAGAAAGCGCGCTTGGTGATAGAGGTGAAAAGCGACCGCTCTTCGCTCTGCAAAGTTTCTCCCCGTACTTCTCTTGTTTTTAGCTCCTCCTGTCTAGCTAGCTTAGCTGCTCCGACAACTAGGGAGAGAAACTGAAAGTCGATTCTAACATCGGCCGTACCG
>CAZSYW010000143.1:0-6080 GCA_964611315.1 uncultured Rhodospirillaceae bacterium | reverse complement strand
TACGGAATTCCCCCCCGGGCACCAGCTCGGAGTGCCGATCGTTTCAGAACCATCAGTCATAGGTCCAGATCCAATTCCAGTGCGAGTAAGAACCGACTAAAAGCAACATTATCTGCAAGCGGCCAGCAAACCGCATGGGCCCCGATCACAACCTGCCTGAATTCACCATAAACTAATGCCAGCTTGGGTCAGCAGGTAGTTT
This sequence comes from uncultured Rhodospirillaceae bacterium, assembly GCA_964611315.1. Lineage (GTDB taxonomy): Bacteria > Pseudomonadota > Alphaproteobacteria > UBA7887 > UBA7887. The sequence continues at coordinate 5,878 of CAZSYW010000143.1, read as the reverse complement.
CACCTTAACAAACGACGTCTATCCTCAGTCATTGCCCTGTTAAGGCGACACTGGCGGTTGTCCACTGTGGTGCAAACATGCCCAAACTGAACGGTAACTATCTCGGTCATCTCACCGACAATCCGTATCTGCCAGATTCGATCACGAATCCGTATGAGACGTACGGTAGTCGCTATGCGCCGAACAGCGTCAGCAATCCCTACGGGTGGCGTTATGGGAGTCGCTTCAGCCCCAACAGTGCAAACAGTCAGTACGCGACCAACCCGCCAAAGCTGTACGCACCGAATGAAAGGTATCTCGGCAACCTGAGCAAGAACCGGTTCGACCCTGGTTCGATTACCCATCTGTTCGGCCGGTACGGCCATCGGTTTTCACCAGATAGTATGAACAACCCCTACGATCGGTATGGCGATCCGTTTACGCTGAAACCGCCCTCGATTTACAATGGAAATTCTCGCTAAGAATTGGCACGGTTACGGAAGTTAGGCACATGCGTGGGCTTCGTTAATTTTCTGGCGAGGCGTTAGACGAACGGATTCTTACCATGGCAGTTGACCAGGATTTAGATGAGTTGCGCCGCTTTCGCGGATGCCTTCTCGGACTCGCGGTTGGTGACGCCGTCGGTGCAACGGTCGAATTTAAAGAGCGCGGCAGCTTCTCCCCAGTGAGCGACATGGTCGGTGGCGGTCCCCACGGACTTAAGCCGGGGCAATGGACCGACGACACCTCAATGGCACTCTGCCTAGCAACCAGCTTAGTCGAACAGGAAGGTTTCGATGCAAATGACCAGATGGATCGCTACTGTCAATGGCGTCGAGAAGGTTACCTGAGCAGTACGGGAGAGTGTTTCGATATCGGGAACACCACGAGTTACGCGCTTGACTGTTATCAAGCTACAGGTGAAGCACTATGTGGACCTACCAACCCGCATACCGCGGGAAATGGGTCGATCATGCGCCTCGCTCCGGTGCCCATGTTCTTTTATCCAGAGCAGGCCTTAGTGGAGCGCTTCTCAGCACTGAGTTCGCGTACAACCCACGGTGCCCCGGTGTGTGTGGACGCCTGTCGGTTGCTCGGCAACATGATCCTCAGGGCATTGTCTGCGGTTCCAAAAGATAAAGTGTTGTCAGCCGGACTCGACTTGCAGTTTAACACCGACGAAATCTCGACGATTGCCACCGGCAACTATCGTACTAAAGGTGAAACAGACATCCGAGGTAGTGGTTACGTTGTCGAAAGTTTGGAGGCGGCTTTGTGGTGTTTTGCAACAACCGAGAGTTTTGAGACCGCCGTTCTTAAATCAGCAAATCTTGGTGGAGACGCAGACACCACTGCCGCTATATGTGGCCAGTTGGCAGGAGCCTACTACGGGGAGCTGGGGATTCCTCAGCGGTGGAGAAATTTGGTTTCGATGCGGCAGGATATCCGTGAACTAGCGAATCGATTACACACCGTGCATCCCTGCACCTAACCGGTGGCATCAGTAGGTCGCAGGCAGACCCGACTAATAGTAATTCGTGGTGGAGAGAGCCACAGGATATAGTTCCTCTTTTGAAACGCCAAAAGAAAAGGCTGGAGTCCACTATGGACCCCAGCCTTAAATTGGGTTCTTGTTTAGGTTTCGGGGAAATTGTCTAACTAATCACCGACCGGTGCCGCACCCGCCGCTCGGCGCATGCCCTCAGTAACGATACCAACCTTTTCAACACCCGCGCCTTTGGCTGCATCAATAACGTCAATGATTTCACCATATGTAAGGGTGCCTGCACCAGCAACAAACATGGTTTTCTCACGTCGAGTTGCAAAGATCTGGCGTAATTCATTCTCGAGCGTCGACATATTCATCGGCTGCTGATTTACAGTGATACGCCTATCAGCTGAGAACTCAAGAACGATCTGACTACTATCAGTCGCTGCCTGGGCAGAACCCTGAGTCTCCAGCGGCAAATTGATATCAAGTCCGCGCTGGCCAAGCGGCAACGCAGCAAGGAAGATAACAATCAAAACCAACAACACATCAATAAATGGCGTGATGTTAATATCAGAATTAGAGTGAATCTCTTCATTCCCCACCATTTCTTCGGCGCCGTGACGTTTTTTTGCCATGACCTACTCGCCTCCGCCTGCCGCGCCACCAATATCACGCTCGGTAATGAGTGCAACATTCTCAATACCACCACGCTGTAACCGATCCATCAAGTCCATAACCGCAGAATACTGAGCATTCACGTCACCCTTGATCATGACGATCTCCTCAAGCTTGCGACCCAGGGCGGCATTGATGGAATCAAGCAGGGCATTATCAGATGTCTGAACGTTGTCAACGAAGTAGCGACCGTCGGCGGTAACCGCAATGACCGTATTACTGTCATTGTCTGGTTTATCTGCCGTATTCGCTGCCTCAGGCAACGTCAATGTGACACCCGCCTGCAACAGCGGCGCAATCAGCATGACGATAATCAGCAACACCAACATCACATCCGCCAGCGGCGTGATGTTAATCTCGGAGTTCAGTCCGCCCGATTTTTTGCCTACATCCATTCCCATGGTGCACTCTCCTGAAACCACACACCGGGTGACCAACAAGCCACCCTGGTGGGTATGGCAACCGAATTGCTACTTCTTGATGAAGTAGTCCACCAACTCAGACGACGAGTTGTCCATCTCTACCGTGAAATACTCAAGACGGCCTGTGAGGTGATTAAAGAACCACACAGCCGGAATCGCCACAAACAATCCGATAGCGGTGCCAACAAGGGCTTCAGAAATACCACCTGAAACCGCACCAAGACCACCAGAACCGGTTGCCGCGATGCCCTGGAACGCATTAATAACACCCAAGGTCGTCGCGAGTAGGCCAACGAAAACCGCGGTGGAACCAATCGTCGCAAGAATTCCCATGCCTTTTTTCAGGTCGGACGACGTCAACGCTGTCGCACGCTGGATAGAACGACGCACACTATCGACCACGTCATCTTTGGACATTTCAACACCAGAATCCTGCTGAAACTGATATTCCTGCAAACCAGCGCTAACAACTTTGCCCAAGTGGCTATAGCGATAATTCTTTGTGCCAGCCATCTGAATCGCTTCCTTTAACTTCCCGTCCTTCAGATGCTTCGCTACCGCCGGGGCAAATGCCTTGGACTGTGATGTCGCCTGCGTAAACGTAAACAAACGTTCAAAGTAAACACCAACAGACGCCATCGACATCAATGCCAGAAGTCCCATTAGAATCTTGACGCTAATTCCCATTTGTTCCCATAACTCTAGAAAATCCATTACCCCTCCTTAAACTAACAAGAACCCTACAGTCTCAATCTACGTCCTTAAAAAACTATTGCAGTGTGAAGTTCACGGTCACCGTCATAATAATTGGCACTGGAACACCATTGAGCAGCGTCGGTGTGTACTGCCACTGCTGAACAGCTGCGATCGCGGCGTCATCAAGCAGCGGCACTGAGCGTAGTACTTTCACCTCAGTAACAGCACCGGAAGGACCAATGATGGCCTCCAAAATCACAACGCCCTGAACACGAGCAGCTTGGGCCACAGGCGGATAGGTCGGTGGTACATCACGAACCTTGGTCGGCGGCGCAATGTTTCCACCCACGCGAACGGGCTCCGGTGGAGGCGGAGGCGGAGGCGGCGCAGTCGGCAAACCTCCAACGATTCCACTCACAACACCACCTGCAACGCCACCTTCAACTCCTCGCGATGCCTCAGCCAAATCGAATCCTGTCTCCTCAACGATTTGTTCTGGAGCCGCGATCGGTGCCGCGTTGGGATTCACATCAATCACTGGGGCCGGAGGTGCGACCGCTGCCGGCGGTGGTGGTGGTGGCGGCGGCGGTGGCGGCGGCGGCGGCGGCGCAGCCACAAAGGCCATCATCGTCGCCGGCGTTGGCAGCGCATCAAAAGCCATCAAGGGTACGATGACGGCAGCTCCAATAAGAACAACGTGGGCGAGTATCGACAAAGGAATGGTGTACCACTTTCGTGTCCCCACCTGAAACGATGGGTTCGATACTTCGCCGAACAGCTGCGGTTCTTTTTTCGCCGGTGCTGCTTGTTGAGGTTTCGCACTCGATTTTGTATCAGCCACAGGGGCCCTCCTGACCTGCTAAAACTGATCACGTCGCAACAGGAACGACGATTATAAGCAAGCCAAATTCTCAGTGTCAACGAGCAAAAACTGTATATAACCGTTTATCTACTCTACGCCAGAATCAAAAAACACTACCCTGACGAAACTAGCTTCAAACGGCCTGTCGAACCACGGTGCCGCCAGCCCTGGGACAGCTTGTTCAACTTCGGCACACTGAACAACGGGTCGCATCTTAACTGCCTCAGGTACTTACGTCAATCTCCCTCTTTAAAGTTAGAAACAAACACTCTCCCCAGGCACCACTAACCCATCCAGGAAACGACCAATGGCGCAAAGATAACTGCCACTATTGTCATCAACTTAATCAGAATATTGAGGCTCGGCCCAGACGTGTCTTTAAATGGATCACCGACCGTATCACCAATAACCGCAGCTTTATGAGGTTCCGAACCTTTTCCGCCGTGGTGCCCTTGTTCAATGTATTTCTTCGCATTATCCCAGGCGCCACCAGCATTGGCCATCATCAGTGCCATCAGGACGCCTGTAACGAGCGCACCTGCCAGCAGACCACCAAGCCCTGATATTCCAAGGATATAACCGGCAACAACCGGGGCGAGGACCGCGATCAGACCAGGAACGATCATTTCTCGAATAGCCGATTTCGTTGAAATTTCAACACAACGAGCTGAATCTGGCTCCGCTTTGCCTTCAAGTAATCCGGTAATTTCACGGAACTGGCGACGGACTTCCTCAATCATATCGTTCGCTGAACGGCCAACAGCGTTCATCGTCAGCGCTGCAAACAGAAAGGGGAGCATGCCACCTAGCAACATCCCGAGTAATACATTCGGATTATCAAGCTGAAGGTTGAGATAGCTCGGGTCGAACACTGCTCCGGCTGCCTGCGCGGAGCTTACCGCCGCATCCGCTTCGGCACGAAACGTACTAAAAAGCGCCAGCGCTGTCAGAGCCGCCGATCCAATAGCAAAGCCTTTGCCCATTGCTGCTGTCGTGTTACCAACGGCATCCAGTGCATCAGTCCTCTCACGCACAAACGCTTCGCAGCCGCTCATCTCTGCAATTCCTCCGGCGTTATCCGCAACCGGACCATATGCATCGACCCCTAAACTAATACCGAGTGTCGACAGCATACCGACAGCAGCAATCGCAATCCCGTAGAGTTGCGCCTGGCTGAAACTGATCGCAATTGCAGCACATATGATCAGGATGGGAATGGCACACGACATCATTCCAACACCCAGCCCAGAAATAATGTTCGTGGCTGGGCCGGTTTCAGACTGTTGTGCGATTTTCTGCACTGGCGGCTTGTCCATTCCAGTGTAATACTCCGTCACCTGACCAATCGCAACACCAGAGACCACGCCAGTCACAACACAGAACAGGACAGCCATCGGAATATTGAGCACCGTGATAAGACCACCGGCGCCAATAAAGACCAACACTGAAGCAACCAGTAGTCCACGATGGAGTGCACTACCTATCTTGCTTTCATCATTCGTGTTCACTGCGAACGTACCGAGGATCGAAGACAAAATACCGACGCCAGCTAATAGAATCGGAAACAGAACCAAATTTTGTTGTAGCGATGCAAAAGTAGCTTCGTCAACATCCCACAGTGCGGCTGCCGCGGGTGCACCAAGTGCCCACGCGAGAGCAATCGCAGAAATGATGCTGCCCACATACGACTCAAAGAGGTCTGCTCCCATACCCGCAACATCACCCACGTTGTCACCGACGTTGTCCGCAATC
>CAZSYW010000142.1:0-6087 GCA_964611315.1 uncultured Rhodospirillaceae bacterium | reverse complement strand
TCTTACCCGAGCTGATCTGACATGGCTGCCGTTTGTGGAGTTGGTCGGTCGTGCTGGAGTGAACATTGACGACGATAAATATGGCTGGACCAAAATGTGGAGGGCGGCTTTGACGACACGCCCATCCTACGAAAAAACCTATCCCGCTCACTGGCGGTAGAATTAATCCTGTCTCCTTAGGAGTGACGACGAACAAACGGGCCTTTTCTGACACCAAACAGCGTCACTGCTATGGTGCTGACTGACGCAAAACCGGCTAGAACTGTAACCATGGGTCTGTGCCAAGAGCTATCCGGAAAAAACATAGGCGGGCTAACATCCATTGAACTTGGGCTTGCGTTTTTCCAGAAAAGCACGGCGCCCCTCTTCCAGGTCCTGGCTCAAAGCGCAATCCTCAACCAGCTGTTGACACAAAGCCATGTTGCGTTCTTTCTCGGTTTTCAGTAGCTCGTTAACCGTTAGGTTGGTTGTCTTTAGTGAAAGCGGGGCATTCCCAACTATGACCTCTACGTAGCCCGCCACGTACTCATCAAGATCGGCTTGCGTCTGCACAGAGTTAACTAATCCCATATTGTTCGCTTCTTCAGCACTGAAGCGGCGGCCCGTATAAAAAATCTCTTTCGTAAAGGCTGGCCCAACCAAGTCCATCAGAACCTTGGTGTTCTCGTGTCCGTAGCCGACACCTAGCTTGGCTGCAGGTATACAAAAGCTAGAGTTCTCCGAGCAGATGCGCAAATCAGCGCATACCGCGATGCCCATTCCTCCGCCATAACAATAGCCGTCTATCTTGGCGATAGTGGGCTTAAGCGCATGCTGCAATGATTGATAGGCGCGATTTACCGAAACACCGTACTCCTTGATGTTATCAATGTTGGACCGCTCACTTTCAAACTTAGAGATGTCAGCACCGGATACAAATGACTTTTCACCCGCACCTTCGAGAACCACCACACGTATTTCATCGTCGGCATCAAAAAACTGCATCTTCTCTGCTAGCTGATCCCACATGGCTTTGGACATGGCGTTGTGTTTCTTCGCATTGTCGAAGATGATACGGCCTAGATTTTTTTTCTTCTCGGCAACGACCTTGCCCTCAGACATGACGGAGTACTCCACATTTTTGTTTCGAACCGGGCCGAAAGATGAACGATCGAGGATGCTTCTGCAAGAAAGGTGCTCACCATAATAAACTACAAACTTAGTCTCATGAATTGATTGCAACATCCTTCAAAGCCTAATGTTGGAGTTTGTAGACAAATGTGTCTGCATAGGGGCATTGTAGCTTACTGCGATACAATCAATTTCCTGCCTGGATTAAGCTACGTTCTTAAAAATAGCATCACAACTTTTTATGGAAAGCACGACACCAAGTTTAAGAGCACGGAATCAATGAAGCCACCACCCTTTGAATATATTGTGCCTTCCACTCTAGACGAAGCCGTGTCAGCGTTGACGAATGAGGATGCGATGGTTTTGGCAGGTGGCCAGAGTCTCGTCCCAATGCTGAACTTCCGTCTACTGGCGCCTACCCGCCTCGTGGATATCAACCGCATTGCGGATCTTGATTACATTAGGGACTGGAACGGGGGTTTACGGATTGGCACATTGGCACGGCACCATTCGCTCGAAACTTCGTCTTTAGTTAAAGAACGTTTTCCTGTTTTGCATGCGGCCATGCCATTGGTAGCTCACCTAGCTATCCGCAACCGGGGGACCATTGGAGGTAGCCTATGTCACGGGGATCCAGCCGCAGAGCTTCCTGGTTTAGCTCTCTTGCTGAAAGCAGAACTGCAGACTACCAAACGGACAATTGCCGCAGCAGATTTTTACAAAGGCGCACTGACCACGGTACTGGAAAAAGGCGAAATTCTTACCGAGATCCGTATACCTCCTTTGGCGGCGGGCACAGGTTGGGCCTTCGAAGAGTTTGCCCTTCGGTCGGGAGACTTCGCCGTAGCGGCTGTCGCCGCCCTAGTCGGTGCGGAAACGCACATTGTCGCTATCGGCGTAAGTGAAATCCCAATCCGACTTAGATGCGCTGAAACTCAGGCCGCAAATATTACTGATTTAGGTGCGGTTGCCAAAGTGGCAAGCGAAGAGTGTTCCCCAGTTAGTGACCAGCACGGCTCCGCAGATTTCCGCCGGCATCTAGTTGGGGTATTGACTAAGCAAGCTCTGATAGCAGCCCGCGAACGCGCCTCATGATTAGAGTCACAGTAAATGGCACGGCTTACGAACGCGAGGTGGAGCCTCGCATGCTTTTGTCTGATTTTCTTCGCCAGGAACTCGGGCTCACTGGAACCCACGTAGGATGCGAACACGGTGTATGTGGGGCATGCACGGTGATTCTGAACGGGGACAGCGCACGGTCCTGTCTTTGCTTTGCAATCCAAACCGATGGAGCTGTGATTGAAACTGTCGAAAATTTAGGAACTCCGGACAGTCTAAATCCATTGCAACAGTCTTTCCAAAAACACCACGCTTTGCAATGTGGGTACTGCACGCCGGGCATGTTAATGACTGGCACAGATTTTTTACGCAAATTTCCCGCGGCAACCGATGAGCAAATTCGCGACGCCTTATCAGGAAATCTTTGCCGTTGCACAGGCTACCAGCATATCGTTCAGGCTATTCGCTGGGTAATCACAAATGAACGTTGAGTCTCGACCAAAAATCGTCGGCGCTGCCGTGCAGCGCGTGGAGGACCCCCGTCTGTTGGCCGGACGTGGCCAATTCATCGATGATATTTCCCTCCCACGAATGTTGCATATCGCCTTCCTTCGCAGTGATCATGCTCACGCGCATATCATCAATATTGAAACCACCGAGGCCGCCAACATGGCGGGAGTGGCAGGTATTTTTACTGCCGAGGATTTGACTGATGATTTCAAACCAATTCGCGCAACATCCCACATGGCCAATTACCGCTCCACCGAGATGAGCGTGTTGGCCCGGGGCAAGGTCCGTTTTGTAGGCGAGGCGGTTGTCGCCGTAGCAGCCAAAAGTCGTTATTTGGCGGAAGATGCCGTTGAACGCATCAGGGTCGAATACGATCCCTTGGGGGATGCAATTGACCCTTTAGCTAACATAAAAGACGGCAGCCCGTTGCTACACGAAGAAGCCGGCACCAATGTATTGGCCAGTCGCACCTTCCACACAGGAGACGTGGATGAGGCTATGGGCGCAGCTGCTGTGCATGTAAGAGACACGTTTCGCATGCACCGGAAGACCCCCACAGCCATGGAAAACCGTGGCTACGTGGCCGACTACGATCAGGGACACCAAACCCTGACTTTACATTCCACCACTCAGGTGCCGGGTATTGTCCGCGACGCCTTGTCCGAAACACTCGATATTCCTGGGAACCGCCTGCGCGTGATCGCTCCCGACATGGGCGGCGGCTTTGGCGGCAAGGCCTCACTTTACCCGGAAGAAGTTCTGGTCTGCCTATTGGCCCGGCGGCTGGCCCAACCCGTAAAGTGGTTATCTGATCGTCGGGAAGATCTGATGAGCACCAATCAGGCCTTCGACGAGATTGTTGACGCAGAATTGGCGCTGGACGTGCGAGGCAATATCCTGGGGCTGCGCGCAGACTGTATAGGCGATGTCGGTGCCTACTCGGTTTACCCATGGACGGCAGCGATCGAACCAGTACAAGTAATTTCGTTCTTACCAGGACCCTATCGCATAACCAATTACCGGGCGCGGGCGCGGGCCGTGGCGACGTCAAAAGCACCAACCGGCGCTTACCGGGGTGTGGGTCGGCCCATTTCCGCGTTCGTAATGGAACGACTGATGGACATGGCAGCATCGGAACTTGATTTAGATCCGTTAGATATCCGGCGTAACAACATGGTCGGAGAGGAGGAGTTTCCTTTTAAATCAGCCTCCGGCATCGTCTGGGACAGATGCGGATTTCTGGAATGCCTCGAGAGCGTGGGCAAAAACTATGACCAATTGCGCAAACTGCAGGCCGAAGCGCAAAGGCAAGGCCGGTGGGTTGGTATTGGCGCAGCGTCCTATGCCGAATTGACCGGCCTGGGCAGTCGAATTGCGGTTGCACCGGGCATGCCTGTAAACACAGGCACAGAAACCGCGAGCGTAGGTGTCGATTCCACGGGGTCTGTAACGGCACGATTTGGCATCTCGTCCCACGGCCAAGGGCTGGAGACAACCTTGGCTCAGGTGATAGCGGAAGAACTTGGAGTGCAAGTTTCTGATGTTAGAGTGATCCATGGTGACACCAGTGGCGTGGCCCATTCCACGGGCACATTTGCCTCACGAAGCACTGTATTGGCAGGTGGCGCGGCAATTTTATCGGCACGAGATGTGAAGGAACAAGCACTCAAGGCAGCTGCTCATATATTTGAGACAGACCCCGCTGATCTGGAAGCAACGGGCGGCGAAATTATTGTGATGGGCACGGATCGACGTATGAGCTTCCAACAATTGGCCAAGAGCCTGTTTTCCGATATGGGTCGTTTTCCCAAAGAATTGCGTGAGGAAATTTCCTTGGAAGCGACCCACATGTATGACCCCTCTTTTGGCACAACCTCCCCGGCGAGCCATTTGGTTATGGTAGAGGTCGATCGTAATACGTACGGTGTATCCATCCTTCATTACTACGTGGCAGATGATTGTGGCCGTGTGATCAATCCACTGATCGTCGACGGCCAAGTCCACGGTGGTGTGGCGCAAGGCATTGGTGCAGCTTTGACGGAGGAGGTGGTACATGATGCGTCAGGACAAATACAGACCACTACCCTTGTGGACTATGTAGTACCATCAGCGGCGGAAGTGCCCGACATGTCCGTTGAGCACATTGAAGCGCATTTGCCTGATAACTTAGGCGGCTTTCGCGGTATGGGGGAAGGCGGCACCATCGGTGCACCGGCCGCTATCGCTAACGCCATTGCCGATGCCGTGGGCCAGAACATCAACATTCTACCAATGACCCCAGAGCGGATTTTCCGGCTATTTCACGATTGAAGGACTGGCAACGCATAAAAACCACCATGAAAAATTGACTGGAATGAAAGCCACCAAGTCAACACTTGGGAAATTTTCACATTAATGATGAATCGAGAGACCTAACAGATGACCGCCTATCTTATTGTCCGAGCTGATGTTGAGGAAACAAGCCGAGAGGAGTTTGACCACTGGTACGAGACGGCGCACCTGCCTGACGCACTAAAAGATTTTAAAGCAATAGGGGCGATGCGTGGTTGGAGCGACGTTGAGCCCAACATTCATCTTGCCTTCTACGAGTTCCCCGACCTCACTGCTGCAAACCATTTGCTAAACTCCAGCCTAATGAAAGAGTTTATCAAAGAATTCAGCCGTAAGTGGGACGGGAAAGTCACAAGAACACGAGAGATTTTTGAAGTAAAACAATTGTTGAAAAAAACTGACTGAGTACATTTAAGACCCTTAGTCGCACGTCGTTGAAAAAATGAATGTCGGCGCAAGCTATAAACAAAAAAATTAGGAGCCACGTAATGCCGAAAGGTTACATGATAAGTGCACATAGAAAGGAAGCTGATCCAGTTAAACGGGCCGCCTACTTGGAACTTGCAGCGCCCGCATTGGAAGCCGCGGGCGGCAGGTTCTTGGCCAAGGGCGGAAGAGTCCAAGCTAGAGAGAATGGAATTCCCGGAAGAACCATTTTGATAGAATTTGAAAGCTACGAAGCCGCTGTAGCGGCCTATGACAGCGAACCTTACAAGGAAGCCCTGCGCGCACTAGATGGTGGGGCCGACAGAGATATCAGGTTGTTTGAGGGTGTTGAATGACAGCTTGGTAGAATTATCAATCAGTTGCCGGCCCTTCAATTGCATGGGTTAAATAAAACAGTTTTAAGCGCGGTACTAATTTATAAAATTTTAGGATGTAACCACCACCTCAAACCACCGATTGGAAGCGGTTTCACCAAACTGGGAATAATAGTCGAATAACAATTGTCGCCGGACTACCATGCAGTTAGCATGGTTATGCACGCAAATCTCGCCTGAAGCACGTAACTATCAACGAACAGAAGGAGCTCGAAGTGTTTGCAAAATATAACGATAACCTGGCAGCAATCGTTTT
>CAZSYW010000141.1:0-6121 GCA_964611315.1 uncultured Rhodospirillaceae bacterium | reverse complement strand
GCGTCACGAACATTGGTGTTAAGCGCATTGCAAAAGTCTCAACTCCGTGTTTCTTTGACCAAGCAATGTAATCGTCAAAATTTGCTTCATAGTCGCTCATTTTCTTGCCTGGCTTGAGCGAACAAAGCTGCATCTGCAGAGCATTGCCTTTGCTGAGGTCCATTCCGGCTACTTTATTGCCATGGTGATCGGCCTGCACCGCGCCGATTAACAGACCCAGCAACAGGCTCGTTAGGTATTTCATAGTTGATCCCTTCCCGTTTATATTGTTTTTATTGATTCTTCTGTGCTGCCATAGCTACTTATATGTGTGGATATGAGCGCACAATCAGGAAGGACTTTATTGGAAGAGATGAATGTTTGTAAATAGCTGTTCAACATCTATTTATGGTCATTTACTCTCATGAGTATTGGTTTATATGATGATCACATCCTGTAGAGGGCTGTATGGGTAACTGGCTAAATCGGTTCAGGTTGGACTGCTTCTCTGCCTTATGGGCATTGGGGTGCGTAATGCTCTCCTTACCTGCCCAAGCGATCGAGGCGCCCGAGTACAAAGTTGTTGACCGTCTAGGTAAGGTCGAAATACGGGCCTACGCGCCTTTTTTAGTTGTAAGCGTTTCGCTTAAGGGCGATCTGGAATCGGTAGGAAATAAGGCGTTCAGACCGCTTGTCGATTATGTTTCCGGAGTCGATGTGTCTGGAGAGAAGCTTTCTATGACAGCGCCTGTAATGCAGTCAGTGGGCATGGATGAACACATCGTCTCGTTCATGATCCCGAGCAAATGGCAGCGCGAAACCCTGCCACTGCCTGATCAAAAAGACGTTTTTTTGGATCAGGTACCTGAGCGACGGGTAGCAGTGCTCCGATATGGTGGAAACTGGAGCACAAAGCGTTTCAACGAGCACCGAGACAAGTTGTTAGAAGTCTTAAACGACAGCACATACCAATTGTGCTCGCAGCCGATATGGGCGCGATATAACCCGCCCTTCTGGCCTGGTTTTATGCGCCGCAATGAAGTGCAGTATGTGGTGGCGGAAGATGGTTGTTGAGATGGCCCTTGTGGCGTCGGTACAGGCGTGTTTAAGACCGCATTTTCTTACCTTACTCAGATATCTGGCTGACGAAGGAGAGCCATTGTGCCTGTCGTACTTTATGGACCTGTTGCAACAACTGGATAATGCAGAGGAAGAAGCAGATCTGATTTTGCTTTGCTTTGAGTTGTCGAAGGCGGCGTTTCTTGGTTTTCAATATGATGCGACATCTATGCAGCTGGTTGACCGGCTTTTAGAAGAAGCACAACAGATTGCACAGACATTGACGGCATCAAGTGTGGAGGCCCAATAGGGTATTTGGCACGCTTTTTTAAAACCGATACCCCGTCGGTTGCGCACCTGGGTAAGGATTAGAGTTTAATCTGCCAGAGAGGCCAGTCTGGCCGTGTGGCTGGGAGAGCGTCGAATGTTTTCGCCGATGACGGTCAGTACCGGAACGATGAACAGAATGAGCAGGCTCGCGAACAGAATGCCGGTTGCCAGGCTAATGGCCATTGGAATCATAAATTGTGCGGTTGTACTGGTCTCGAAGATTAAAGGCATAAGGCCCAGCGATGTGGTTGCGGTGGTTAGAAAGATTGGCCTGAAGCGGCGCTCAGTGGCGAGCACGATGGCCTCTTCTATCGTGTGTATGCCTTCAGCCATAAACTTGTTATAACGGTCGATGAGTATCAATGAATCATTGACCACCACGCCGCTGAGCGCGACCACTCCAAAAAGAGAATACAAGGATAGGTCGTAACCCAGTATAAAGTGCCCGACAACCGCGCCAGCCCCCCCGATTGGAATGCCAGCGAGGATAATGAGAGGTTGCACATAACTCCTAAGCAATGAAGCCAGGAGTGCAAAAATGATCAGGACGGTCAAAAGGCTCAATCTTGCCAGTGATGCCAGACTTTCAGACTGGTCTTGAGCAAATCCCGCTTCGTTGATCTGCAGGCCAATATATTTCTCTTTCAGTTCCCTGAGTGCGCCCTGGATCAGGACCTGTTTGACCGTTTCCGGTGTGGCGACGGTGCGGTCGACTCGACTGCTCACCGTTACGATTCGTCTGCCGTTGACTCGCTCAATGCTGGAATAGCTACGGCTTTCGCTGACCCTCGCGACCTGCGTAAGTGGGGCTTCAGTGCCGTCGGCGAGTCGGATTCGGACATTGAACAAGTCTCGAGCACTTTGCCGCTTTTCTTCAGGATAGCGGACCATGACGCGCAGTTCCTCGCGCCCTCGCTGGATTCTGTGTACTTCTTCGCCGTAAAAGTTGCGCCTTAATTGAATTGCTACGTCAGAAGGCGTGAGGCCTGCCGCGATACCCGCAGGGGTCAGTTCAATGTCGTATTGTCGTTTGCCCGGACTGTTAGAATCCTGCACCTCAAATAGACCGGCCGTTTGGGTATAAACTGATTTAAGCTCATCGACCGCCTGTTCAAGGGTGCGTTCGTCCTGGTGGGTGAGATCAAAGGCGATATCGGATGGGTTTCCGAAAAACTGCGAAACGTAGTTCAGTTTCTCCACGCCAGGAATGGGGCCGACTTCTTCTCGCCACAACTGTTCTAGCTTGTCAGCAGGCACATTCCTGATGGGTTCGGGATTGAGCTGAATCTGGATCGATGCCAGATGATTGGCTACCGTCACGCGACCACCACCAAATGGTCCGCCGCCTGTAGAAGTCTGACCGCCGACCGTCATACTGATGGATCGGAAAGCCTCACCACCGCTCGCCTGATTCACACGTTTGGCGCCTTCGACCAGGCGGTTGGCTGCCCCTTGCGTGACGTCAAATGGCGTTCCTACGGGGAATGCCAGGCTTGCCGAAATTCGAGTGGCTTCAATATTCGGTAAGAACTCGAAGCGCAACGCGCCGAAGATAACCAGACTCATGGCCATTACAAAGAACGCAGCAGATATGGCCAGTGTCGTTTTCTTATATTGCAGTGCGCGTCGAACCGTAGGTATGAGTTGGTGGTCTCGAAACCCTGTCAGTTGAGTGGACACGAACTGTTGAATCTTATTCAGCGGCCATGCGCTCCAGTTTTTTCCGTGCGAGAGATGGGCAGGCAGAATTAAAAAGGCTTCTACCAAAGACATGACTAACACGGTGATCACCACGATAGGTACAGCCTGATAGAACTGACTGAAAAATCCTGCGACAAATGCCAATGGAGCAAACGCGGCCATCGTCGTCAAAACTCCGATGGTGACGGGGGCTGAGACGCTGGTGATGCCCACGATGGCAGCATTTAAACCGGTCAGTCCACGTTCTTGTTCTGCAATGATGCTCTCACCGACCACCACAGCATCATCAACAACAATGCCGAGCACAATGATCAGAGCGAGCAAGGTAATAACGTGGAAGTTGATGCCGAAAAAGTTAAAGAACAGGAAAGCACCAAAAAATGATATCGGCACACCCATTGCCACCCAGGTTGCGAGCCTGAGATCCAGCATCAGAACCAGAAACATAAAGACCAGTGCAAAACCGAGCACGCCGTTTCTCGTCATGATACTGAGATAGTTGTTCACGGATTCCGTGGCATCTTCCCATATATCAATTTCAATCCCAGGTGGGGGTGTGTACTGGGCCATTCGGGCGCGGATATCTTGAGCAATCTTTAGAGAATCTTCTGCATCTGATTTTTGAATTTTGACGAATAAGCTTTTTTTGCCATTGAATTGATGAATCAGTTTGTCCTCTGTGAAGGCATCCTTGATTTCGGCAATGTCTTCTAAGCGTATAACGGACCCATCCGGCAAAGCCTGAATGATGACGTCCGAAAACTCTGAACCGCGATAACGCTTGTTATTGGTCCTTAAGAGCAGATCCCCCGCGTTTGTTCGTATTTCTCCTGAAGAAAGGTTGAGTGATGAGCGCTTAATGGCCGATGCAACATCGCCGATGGATAGATCGTAATTGCGGAGCGTCTCTTCTCGCACCTCGATTGAAATTTCATAGTCTTTGGCGCCAAACAAGGAGACTAAGGAAACAGAAGGAATGGCGAGTAGCTCCTGTTCGAGGAGCTCGGCGCCCCGGCGCAGTTCTAAGTCGGACAGGTCCGAGGACACAACCAGTGTCATGACCTCTCCTATGGTTTCCAGACGGACAATGTCGGGCTCCTCAGCGCGTTCAGGCGGGAAATCTGCCAATCGCTCAACAGCCGTTTCAACGTCATCTCTTACCTTGATTTCATCGACGAACTCCTTGAGTTCTATAGAAACCGTACCGGTGTTTTCGTAGGCCCTGGACGTGACACGCTTGACCCCATCGATGCCGATGACGGCCTCTTCAATGCGGCGCGTGATGCCTTCTTCAACCTCAGAAGGTGTCGCGCCTGGGTAAGGGACTGTTATGTTGATTGTGCCGAGGTTGATGGTGGGGAAGGATTGGGCTGTGATTGAAGATGCTGCAACAAAACCGCCAATGAGAAAAACAGCCATCATGAGGTTTGCAGCGACGGGATTGGCGGCGAAATATTCAAGTATGCGCCCGGCGGAGGGCGCCGAGGCATTTGCTTGATCAGCAATGCTCACCATGATTCTACGATTTCTATATCGACTTTGAGGCCCTCAAAGGCGCCAGGGACAGTGCCCAGAACGATCCCTTCACCGATCTCAAAGGCTTCTGTGACAATGCCTCGGTTGTTTCTGTTAAGAAATTTGGGCTTTGCCTGGACAAGCTTGCCTTCGACGACCGACCAAATCGATTCGTTCGTTTGTTCGGCGGCTTCTGGAATGAGAAGCGTATTTGTCAGACTTGGGCCTTCAATTTCAACATCAATGAACGCACCAGGATAGAGGTCTGCATTGTCTTCTATTTTGAAATAAAGTTGGGCGAAACGCGTTCGTTCGTCCAGATCCGGCGATACCCGGGCGATGCTGGCCTGGTATTGCTTATTACCGATTAACAGTCGTCCGGTTCTTCCCAGTGCCGGACTGATCAGATCCAATTCAGAAGGTGATACGGGCACCAGTGCTTCGATGGAGTCGAGTGCGAAAACCCCTCCGAAAGATTGCCCTTTGTTGAGAAGTTGACCAACCTCCGCTTTTGATTCAACCACTCGACCGTCAAAAGGAAGCGAAAAGACTGTCCGTGAGAGATCCAATCTGGCGATCTCTCTTCTTGCTACTGCTGCAGCTACCTGTGCTTTCGCCTGAGCGATCTGCGGTAATTTTGCGACTAACGGGGGTACGGGTTCGCCTGGGTGAAGCAAGGAATAGTTTGATATTGCAGCGTTACTGGTGGCTCTGGCGAGTTCTAGGTTTGACTTGGCAGAGTCTATATCAGCAGAAGCTTGAGCGACGGCCAATTCAAAATCGCGTTTTTCGAGGCGTACAAGTTCCTCATTGGCACGGAAATAACCACCCCGCCTAAAGGCTTCGGCGACCCAGATGATTCTAC
This sequence comes from uncultured Rhodospirillaceae bacterium, assembly GCA_964611315.1. GTDB lineage: Bacteria > Pseudomonadota > Alphaproteobacteria > UBA7887 > UBA7887. Next base: position 672 of record CAZSYW010000141.1, on the reverse strand, counting down.
CTGTCACTTGCGGTACTAAATCTATCGAGTTTCTGACGATGATCGAACCGGTACTCGTTAGGCTGACGAGGTTTGTTGAAGCGCGGGGCTGCACGATCGATACCAAGGGTATGGTGTTTTGATTTTTTGTTGATGCTGTCTCGATCCCGCTATTGAGAGCGGCCTCGGCTTTTGAGGGGGCGCGCGCATAGATAACGGCTGAAACGATAAGTCCGATGATCACTGCGATCTGCAGAATCCCTGTGGGAAATCGGGTACGAAAACCCGCAATAATCTCTCTTAATTGCCTCATTTGCGTAGGCAACAAGTGGATAGACGATTGATTTCAGCTTCTGCTGCAGTGAAACGAGCGCGATAGACGAGCATATATGGGGCCCTTGCCCAGGTTGTTAATGGTGACCTGATCTGATTTTCAGATGGATTTTACGATGACTAGAGGTCAAGACCAATGCCAATGTATACCTCGTCGCAATTCGAGCCATGCCGAGCTGAATAGGTAATTTAGACATCATGCTCTCAATGAGACGGCGATTCGACTGAATATTTAATGATGTGAGTTGGACGGGCGTTGGTGGGTTTTACGTCGAAGAGCCCGACTTCAGAGGTTGCTGGCAATGACACACAAAGGACAACTGTTGGACAGGGACTCGTGATCGGTGGATAGAAAGCATA
>CAZSYW010000140.1:0-6163 GCA_964611315.1 uncultured Rhodospirillaceae bacterium | reverse complement strand
CAAACAGCATTAGAACTGAAAGTGGGCCAATGCTGTTTATTGCGGGTCAGGTCGCGCTAGACGAAAACGCCAACCTTGTCGGCGAGGGAGATATCCGCGCTCAGACCAACCAAGTACTGAAAAATATCAAGGCCATCGTAGAAGCAAACGGCGGTACAATGGTCGATATAGTGCAGGTCACGGTGAACGTTCGAGATATAGGTGCGTACAATTCTGTATCAGATATTCGTGAAAACTATTTTCCGAAAGACGGGCCGGCATCCGCCATCGTCGAAGTATCAGCGCTGGCTTGGCCTGAATTCCTCATCGAAATTGCAGCTATTGCAGCACTGCCGAGAAAATAACAGGGTTAGTGGCGGCCTGGTACCGGGCTAATCCGTCCAAAGATGTCCATTACACCATCGCCACATTAACCGGCAAGCTCGATAGATAGCGCACCCATTATTTGGCACCACACCGGGGCAGTCAGAACGGCTTGTCGCCGGCGATACCAACTCTTTTGAGAAAGCGGGTTTGATCGGCAGGGAAATCGGTGCGTGCATGCTGAGTGCAGCGGTTGTCCCAGATCAGCAAATCACCAACAAGCCAGACATGCTCATAGATTAACTCCGGGCGCTCGGCAAGTTCGAACAGTCTTTGCAGTGTGGCGTCACTGTCCGCTTCCGGCAGACCAACAATTTCCTCGGTCATCAGACGATTGACATAAATGACTTTTCGACCGGTCTCGGGATGGGTGCGGATGACGGGGTGAGTGGCATGGATCGACGTGTCGTGATTGAATCGACCGGTTCTGACCATGGTGCCGTATTCATACCCATTTATTGCTTGATAGTGCGCTAGCTTGCTTTGCACCGCCGGCTCCAGTGCGTCAAAAGCTTGGTACATATTGCTGAACAAAGTGTTGCCACCGTAACTCGGTAGTTCGATCGCATACAGCATGGTCGCCATCAGCGGCACGTCGTGAAATGCAGAATCCGAATGAAATTGTAATTCGCCATCCGGAAGGACGCCGATGGGTTCGCCATTCTCACGAATATTGGTAATTGGCAGAACGTGCGGATTTCGCTCCTCGCTTTCACTGAATTCTTGCACCCGTGAGTTGGTAAAGGGCTCGCCAAAATATCCGGCGAAGCGAACTTGGTCAGCCTCACTTAAATCCTGGCCTCGAAACAGCAGGACTAAATGATCCAGCCAGGCGGCGCGCAACTCTTGGATGGTGTCGACATCTAGGTCGTCCCGCAAGTCCAATCCCTTGATCTCCGCGCCGAGGGCACTTGAGAGAAGTTCAATGTTAAATTTTACCACGGGACAACTCGCATACTTTAAGGCTCTAGAAATATTTTATATCTCACGGTTAATTAATAGGGCCCGTAAGACTTACATGAAATTATATGCAGGAAGCAAATCATTGTCTGCTCTCACCGCGAAAGCTGATATATCCCGCAAGCTACTGCGATAGCGCACGCATATCTTTGCCCACCGTGCCTGCGCCGGGTGGCGTGTTGTAATGCTGCTTCCAGAATGTGCGGCCTGGCCCTCGAGGTAGCTACCCTCAGGTAGCCTCCGGCTGGCGGTAGTAGCATAGGCGGCAGACCGCCGCGCCATACATCAGATTAGTGGCGAGATACTCGTCCAGGCTCAAGGATGGCGCTCGCAACTCCATCAGCCTTGAGCCTAGCTCCTGGCGGTAGCTCAGAAGTTCTTGGTAATGAAGGGGTCTAACGGCCGCGCTTATAAGTCAGGAACTCCGCTGCCTCCTGTGGCTCAGCAAAGCAGTTAATAAAGCCGGTAGGGTTGACGGCGTTCGGCTCAAACGTCGCCGTGATGGTGCGGCCCTGCCGCTGGACCTCAAAGCCCTTAATGGTCTCTTGCCCGTCATAGCAACGACTAACGCCAACAACTTGGTGATCACATCATTCTTGCCATTGGAGAAAATAATTCTTCAGAAAACGGTCTGATTTGGTACGATCAACCGATTATGAACGTCACATGGGGATGTCGGATTAATGAGCAATAACATATTGTTTATCAAGGGTGGGCGCGTCTTAACTCCGGATGCCGATCCGCATATTCCTCCTTTTCAAGACATTTTCGTCGAAGACGGTAAAATCAAACAAATTGGAATAGACCTTCCAGAACCAACTGGGGCCCAATTCATCAACGCTACCGACCGGTTAGTTATACCGGGGTTTATAAATGCCCATTACCACTCACATGATACTTTGGGTAAGGGTGTCATGGAGGAAACACCCCTTGAAACTTGGCGATTACTTGCACTGCCTCCAGCCTACCCAAAACGAAGTCAGGAGGAAATCAGGGCTCGAACGTTATTGGGAGCCCTCGAATGTCTTCGCTCGGGCATGACGACCGTTCAGGATATGGTGACGCTATTTCCATTTGACACTGAACACCTAGAGGCCGTGATAGAAGCTTACGAAGAAATCGGTATCCGTGCCGTAATTGCATTGCAGTATGGGGATATCAAAGGCATTGATACCATCCCATTTTGGCGCGAGGTATTTCCAAAAGAGTTTCACGACAAACTGACAACCGCCGCCGAACCTGAAAAAAAAATAGACCTGCTCTCTCACTTTTCAGAATTCTATTTAGACACAGATACATTCTCAGATCGAATTAGTTGGGCGCTGGGCCCCTCGGCACCGGAACGGTGCTCACGCCCTTTGATTGAGCGCACAGTTGAATTATCGGAAAAATTCAATATCCCCATCTTCACTCACATATATGAATCCAAAGGCATGGCCTTACAGGCTAGGCGTGAGTATCCACAATATAGTGGTTCGTTAATCCGTAGACTGAGAGAGGAGGGCCTACTTGGCCCAAAATTGAATTTAGCTCATAGCGTTTGGCTTTTACCCGATGAAATAGAGATTCTAGGTGAGACTGGCACCAAGGTTGTTATCAATCCGCTGAGCAATGCCAAGCTCAAGAGCGGATTTCCACCGATCCGGGCTTTACAAAATGCGGGAATAAATCTCGGAATTGGTTGCGATAACTGTTCATGCAGTGATGCCCAAAACATGTTTCAAGCGATGAAATTATTTTGTCTCATGGTAGCGCTTAGTCACCTGAACGCTGGCCCTCCACAGGCTCAGGCAGCGTTTGATGCGGCAACAACTGGCGGCGCTAATGCGATTGGACAGCCGAATCTTGGTAAGATCACGGTTGGTTCAAAGGCTGATTTGGTGATGATAGATTTAAGGGACCCCTCGTATATTCCTTTAAACAGCGCAGTGCGTCAGCTCGTTTATACCGAAGGTGGCCGTGGTGTCAAAACGGTAATAGTGGATGGCGAAGTGATTATCCACGACGGTAAACTTCAAACAATGGACGAAGAGGCTCTAATTGAGGAAATTATGGCCGTAATTCCTAATTTCCAGAAAGACTTTAAAATGATCAAGTCTCGTGTCAGCCAAATGAAGCCCTACCTTGAGGAAGCTCACCGCCGAATTTGGGCGGAAGAAGTCGGAATGGACCGGCTATTCCATGAGAAGCCAGCAAGCCACCCCGAATATAGCGACGACTAACCTCACTTTCGTCTCGGCAAGTACTTGAAGCCTGGCGAAAATGTTTTTGCATATGAGTTCCCACTAAGAGGGCTGTTAGCAACAGGTGGCGCAGTAACAACCGGTACTATTACCGCACTTGCTGGCATCAAAAATGATAGCAGCCGTATACAAACGTCCGCACCTATTCAATCAGGAAATAGCGGTGGACCTCTATTAGATCAGAGTGGCCTAATTGTTGGGGTGATTGTAAGTAGGTTAGCGGCGAAGTCCGCGAGGAAAATTCCGTAGAACGTGAATTATGCAATTAAATCTCGGACGTTTTTTGGATTACTTGAGGCAGCAGGCATTGATTATTCCGGTCAAATTCCGATAAAAGAATTAGAAAACTCTGATGTTGCTAGCATTGGTCGGTAAATTTCATTCTCAGTAAAGTGCGGTAGGTAGCCTGACGCGATTGATTGGTTTTTGGGAGAATAGGGTTACTGGAAAACTGAATAACACCTCAAAACAAATCTCATATTGCCCCGAGCTTTTTTGCAGTTGCAACAATCCGACGGCCAAAACGGCCATTTAAAAAGCAACTTAAAACCAACAGTGCTTTTTTCGCAATCGCCGATGACCCGTAAGTTATTGAAAAGACTGGTTACCTCGGCTGGATTTTAATCAGCGCCCGTCGGATTAGAAATCCGTTAAACGCAAATATCGTACTACGTATTAAACCCTTGAATTACCGCCGTAAATGGCTGGAATAATTGATTCTGTTTTGGTTAGGGAATCCACGTCAAGCATCAATCGACTACATCAATACACAGGAATCTACATTTAAAAGTGACCTTAAAAGTGACTATAATCCGACTGTCACTAGCCTATTCCTTTCGGATCGGCGTCATCTAATTTAGGAGGATGCTTGCGCTTACGGGTATAAGCCTTGGTAGCAGCCTCTACTTTACAGCCATAAACCTTTGATAATCCCCAATAGGACTAGATATCTTCCCGTCTTGCTTACGGAAACTAGCACCAAGAATAGAATGAAGGGTACGCGCAAAACACCAGCGGTGAACGTAAGAGGATCGCCGATGAAAGGTACCCATGTTAAAAGAAGTGACCAAACGCCATAACGGTTAAACCATAGATCGGCACTGATCAGCCGCGGACCTTTCAGTGGAAACCAGCGTCGGTTCCGCCAATGCAAGCAGAACCGGCCGAGCCACCAATTGACGACAGCTCCTAAGATGTTGCCTATGCTAGCGGCGGTCAAAAGTCCCCAGATATTAAAGGCTCCGGATGCGCCCATACCTCCCAACAGTACCTCCGACGAAAATGGAACGATTGTCGCTGCGAGAAAGGCACTTAGAAAAAGACCCAGATAGCTTTCCACTATTCCTTCAAACCACTCAATATTTTGTCGTAACCACAACCGGCATAGGATGTTACCGCTCACGAGTACAACACTTCTTATCAGAAACAACCTTGTGGCCGAGTGCGCGGCGCATACGCCAGGAGGGATCGCGCTGCTTACGCGTGGCACGCTTGCGGGTCTTCTTCGGCATAAGCTAGCATCACTTAAATTGCAAAGGGGGAGGCCGCTATGGCTCGATTTGGCGTACTGATATTTGCGTTGGCGTTGCTGCCATCGTCGGTGGACGGCTGGGCTAGGGATAAGAATGGCACCTTTACCACCCACGGCGGCAAATCCTGTGGGCATTACTTGGATGCGTATTCAAGGTCTACGCTGACGGGCGGCACCCAACTAAAAGGAACTCCCGAAGCCTTGACCGTATTTGGATGGATTAACGGCTGGCTGTCGGCCTACAACGCGTTAAGCGCCAACGGTAAGAAAGATATCCTGGGAGGGATGACCCCGAACGGCGCTAGGAGATGGGTAGCAACTTGGTGCCTGGATAATCCGTCCAAAGATATCGATGACGCCATCGGCACATTAACCCGCAAGCTCGAGAGATAGTGCCCGCATAAACTTGCTCACCGTGCCTTTGGGCAACATATAGGAGTTCCATAATGCTAAAACTATATCACGGCTCGACTTCTACTTGTTCCAAAAGAGTCCGAATAACGCTGGCCGAAAAAAAATTGGAATGGGAAAGCCATCATATTGTGTTGGCCATACGCGAAAATCTCGACCCGGAATACCTCAAACTCAATCCCAATGGTGTTGTCCCTACGTTAATTCATGACGGACGTGTGCTTAACGAATCTACATTCATTATCGAATATTTGGACGAAGTCTTTGCTGATCCAGCATTAAGTCCGCCCGACCCTTATGAGCGTGCGCAGATGCGAATTTGGATGGATCGGTTTGAGCATATTTTGCACCGCAATATAAATACCGTCTCATGGATTAAGCAAGGCCGTTACAAACGATTTGAAGGAATGTCTGATTCCCAACTACAAGGCGTATTGGATAGTCAGGCGACGGAGGAAAAACGGGCAGTTTTAAGCAAGCGGTTGAAAATCGGCGTCTCCGAGGACGAAATGAATTTTGCTGAAGCGCGGGTTGCAGAAATACTGGACCTGATGGAGGAACGATTGCAGGATCGTCCTTGGCTGTGTGGGGAGAACTTGTCTCTCGCGGATATCAGCGTTGCTCCTTTTATTGAACGGTTTGAGGCAAACGAAAT
>CAZSYW010000139.1:0-6173 GCA_964611315.1 uncultured Rhodospirillaceae bacterium | reverse complement strand
CACTGATATAGCAGAAGCTGAAGCCCGCGCCAATCTAATGCAGCAAAAATATGCGGCAGACGCACCACACGGCGCAACAAGGCAAATCATGGCTCTGGTAAAAGAGCGGTTGGAAAGCGGTGTTAGCCCAGATCGAGTGGCCTTTCTAGTAGCAATGGCAGAAAACGATGCAGAGTGCGAAGCCGAAACTGACACACGGCGATTCCTTTTACAAACACCTCTCACAAACGGCGCCAACTCGGCAATAAGCTTTTCCAATGACACGATCACAGTGACCGGCTCGGGCCCCCCTTCTAGAGATAGCAACAACGACTTACAAAATTGGTTTGACCCAGCCCAAAAAATACAAATCCGTTTTACCACTATAGGCGGGGAGGAGCACCGGGCTGATGGGAAGTTGCCGCTACATTATATATTGGTAACTGGCCACACAGAGCACCGTTTCACCGTTAAGTCAGGTGAGGCGAGGGGTTTTGTGGCAGTAACGGAACAACGCTGCCGCTTCCCATAATTATTCAGAGGATAGGCCGACCCAAAGCTAATACTCGTTTTCTTTAATCAATGTGGACCGGAATGGCGACAGACTCTGGGGGTAGACACCAATTTTTTTCAGGTCCTCAGGCCACGACTGATGTGTTGCAAGCGCCGTAGCGGCCCGCGCAATCGCCGGTGAGGTCATAATCCCGTACCCACCCTGACCAACCAACCAAAAAAAACCTTCCTTTACCTGATCAAACCCTACTACCGGTGTACGATCAGCAACAAAGCTTCTCAATCCTGCCCATTTGTGATCAATCCGTTCCACTGCCATATTAGTCGCTCGTTCAACGCGCTCAACAATAACTGCAACATCTAGTTCTTCTGGCTGCACGTCGCATGGAGGTGAAGGCGTTTCATCTGCTGGACTCGCTAAAATTTTGCCCGCCTCAGGCTTAAAATAAAACTGTTCCTCCACATCAATGACCATTGGTGCTTCCTCTAAATTCACCCCCACAGGGCCCGAAAATATAATTACGGTTCGCCTCATCGGGTTGAGACCAATTGGTTTGACTCCAGCGAGAGAAGCTATTTCATCTCCCCACGCGCCTGCAGCGTTGATCAATATCGGCGCTTGGTGATTACCGGCAGTAGTCCCAACATTCCAAATACCTTGGACCCATTGAATTGACAGCACTTCGGCGTCACAAACCAATGTCCCGCCGCGCGCAATCATCTGCCTCAGATATCCACCCTGAATTTGGTCGACATCCATGTATAAACCCGGCTCATAGTGCGCCGCTGATACGTAATCCCGCCTCAGCGTCGGGAACAATCGCACCGCTTCGTCCACATCAACCTCAGTGATATCCGCGCTGGCGGCGCGAGCATCCGCCAGATTTCGCCCGTACTCACTAGCCTGGTCAGAGCGAGCGATAGTTAGAATACCACGCGGAGACATCAATGGATGACTGGAAAAACCCTCGGGCGGACTTGAGAAGAAATCACGCGACGCGGCTGTCAAGCGACGAATGACCTGATTCCCATAGTTCACAGTGAAAAACGCGGCCGAGCGACCAGTCGTATGATAGCCCGGCTTTGCCTCCCGCTCTAAAAGAACTACCCGACCCAATCTTGCTAGGCGAGAGGCAACGGACGTGCCAGCTATACCAGCACCAACAACTATAAAATCCGCTGTCATGCAATCAATCTGAACAACGTGAGTCGTCCCTCCGGCACATACATATACCCCACCGCACCTTGAACATCAGCAACACTTTGCAGAACTTTCCCCGTTGGCCTTCCGGATCAATTTTTCCACATTTTTCAATTCGCAGGTCGCAAGGGTATGCTACCAGTGGAGGAAGGGGGGCCGCCACCAATATTCACCGAGTGTTCTTGCTCAAGATTTCTCAGCCTGTCTGCAACATAACTAGATGGCTTCGTTAGCCTCGCCAGCAAAAAATACAGTACTGGTATTATAAAAAGACTAAGGACTGTAGAGAAACTAACGCCACCAATAATCACCCATCCGATCGATGACCTACTTTCGGCACCGGCCCCTGTGGCGAGCGCAATTGGGATAGCGCCGAACACTGTCGCGATCGCCGTCATCAAGATCGGTCTTAACCTTGCTTCCGATGCTTTTTCAACCGCGTCTCGGACAGAAGCACCCTGCTCCCGGAGCTGGTTAGCGAATTCAACTATCAGAATACCGTTTTTTGCCACCAAACCGATTAACATAACCATGCCTATCTGACTGTATATATTCAGAGTGATGCCAGTGAGCAACAGGGTTCCCAAAGCACCCGTGATAGCAAGAGGGACAGACAATAAAATGATAAAGGGATGGATAAAGCTCTCAAACTGAGCGCCTAGAACAAGAAAAATTATAAGTATTGCAAGGAAAAATGTCGTGGCCAGAGATTCCGAGGAGTCACGAAATTCCCGAGACTGCCCCGAGTAAGAAATACGTGCCTCACCTGGCAAACGCTCTTCTGCTAATTGATCCAAATATTCAAGTGCTTCACCAAGCGAATAATCAGGCCCTAAAGAGGCCGAAATTGTTACGGAGCGCATCCGATCAAATCGGTTCAATTCCTTCGCGCCTGCAGTTTCTCTCAAAGTAACCAGGCTCGATAACGGAATCAGCTGTTCCTGAGATTCCGAACGAACGTAGATGTTAGTCATGTCACGGGGCGTCAAACGATCCTCACTGCGCGCCTGAAGCACCACATTGTATTGGACCCCGCGGTCGTTGAATGTGGTCACAAATCTTGCCCCCAACATAACCTCAAGCGTTCGACCGATCGCTTGGATTGATACGCCGAGGTCCGCCGCTCGATTTCGATCAATATCCACTCGTAGTTCTGGTTTAGTTTCCTTGAAGTCACTATCGACACTTAAGAGGCGTGGATTCTCACGAGCTCCCTCTAGGATAATTCTGCTCCATTCACGTAGCATACCGTAACTTGGGCCACCGATTACGAACTGCACGGGGGTCTTCCTGCCGGGCTGATTTAGGCTCGGTGGATTAATCGCAAACACGTTTGCGCCCGGGATGGACAACAATTTTGGAAACATTTCCTTGACGATTGTCTGTTGGGAGCGCTGCCGCTCATTCCACGGCTTCAGCACCACAAAAGCGATTGCAAAATTAACTGGGCTTGGCCGACTTAACCCCGGAGCGACAACCCCAAAAACTGTTTCCGCTTCACCGTTATCGAGGAGCGGCTGAATTAATTTTTCTGATTCTTGAAGATATGAAAGAGTGTAATCTATTGTCGCACCCTCGGGCGCCTTTAACACCACCAAAAATACACCTCTATCTTCCGTAGGCGCAAATTCTTGCTTAATTTCCTGATAAAACCCATATGCCACGCAGGACAACACCACTCCAACTCCAAGTATTAGTACTGGAACCGAAAGGGCGCCGCGCAACAAAAAAGCGTAAGCGCTGCTAAGTGCAACAAAATACCTTTCCGTGGTCAGATAAAAACTGCCCTCTCCGTCCTTAGGACGCAACAGTTTGGAACACATCATCGGCGTAAGAGTTAACGCAACAAACCCTGAAAAAATTACCGCAGCCGCCACCGAAACACCGAATTCACTGAACAACCGACCGGTATTACCTGTCATCAAAGATATCGGAACGAACACCGCCACTAATGCTATCGTAGTAGCAACAACCGCAAATCCGATCTGTCGCGCACCCCGAACCGCAGCCAATAGAACGGGTTCCCCTGTCTCTATTCGTCGATGGATATTTTCTAAAACGACAATTGCATCATCCACCACGAGCCCCACCGCAAGCACGTAAGCCAATAAAGTCAAAACATTGAGTGAATACCCCATGGTGGCGAGCACCATGAATGAGGCTGTGAGTGATACAGGTATTGCAATCGCAGGGATAATAGTTGCGCGCAGGCTTCGCAAAAAGACGAATATCACCCCGATCACAAGACATAGGGCTACTCCGAGCGCGTGAAAAACCTCGCCGATCGATGCATCCACGAAGCGAGATTTATCATATGCCACCCACATATGTATTTGCCTAGGCAGGGCTGGTGTTATCCGCTCCAGTTCAGAATAAATGCCTTCAGCAATAGCAAGTTCATTAGCCTTCGATTGCTTGATGACACCAAGACCAATTGCCGCCTCACCATTGGCCCGCACTTCATAACGCATTTCCTCGGTGCCAAGCTCAACTTCAGCAACTTCTCCTAAACGCACCAGGTAGCCATCTTTTTCTCTCAAGACTAGTTCACTGAATTCCTCCGGGGTTATCAACCCGGAATCGGTGCGAACAGTGAACTCACGCAACGTCGACTCAATCCTACCGGATGGCAATTCCACGTTTTGGGCAAGAAGCGCTCCCTCAACATCCTGAACAGTGAGCCCGCGCGCCGCCATCGCACGTCTATCCAACCAGATCCGCATTGCCGGACGGCGCTCCCCACCAATAATCACGGCGGCCACACCCGGCACCACAGAAAGCCTGTCCACAAGAAATCGGTCTGAGTAGTCGCTTAACTGAACCGCATCCCATTCATCTGAGGACAACGCAACCCACAACATCGGACTAGCGTCACCCTCCACTTTTGAAACAATGGGAGTCTCAACATCGATGGGCAACTTTCCAATGATTGCCGAAACCTTGTCCCGAACATCATTAGCAGAATCATCAATGTCTCTGCTGAGCGTAAATTCAATATCAACTTGTGATCGCTCTTCGCGGCTTTTAGATGTAACTTGGCGAATACCTTCAATCCCGGCGATAGCTGCCTCAACTAACTGGGTGACCTGAGTCTCAACAATTTGTGCAGACGCACCCTTATAAAGGGTGATTACCGATACCTTTGGTGGATCAATATCGGGGTATTCTCTGATAGCTAAACGATCAAAGGCAAATAGACCGAAGATCACCAATATTAGACTCAGGACGGTTGCAAATACAGGGCGCTTAATTGAAATATCCGAAAGAACCATAAGCTATTGTCTCTACTTCACCCGGTTGCAGCAACACGATCGACTTGGCGTGGTTTAACTTTCGCCCCATCTCGTACTTTTTGTACCCCACCAATTATTACTGCCTCCCCCGAGGCCACACCTTCTAGAATTTCCACCTCTCCGGGCAACCGCTCACCCAATACAATTGGGCGTCGAATCGCTTCGCCATCTATTACGACGTACACATAGTTGGCGGTGCCATCCGACACAATAGCCTGTTCTGGGATCAGCACTGCGTCAGAACGTTCATCGATCCCAAGTTCCACTAGCAAAAATATACCCGGTTTCAAGGCTCCATCATGGTTCGAGACAGCGGCACGAACCCCCACTGCACGGGTAACTGAATCCACCCGTGTATCTATCGAAACAACTGTTCCAAAAAATACCCGATCAGGAAATGCATCTGTTCTCGCAGTGATTTCCTGGCCCACACGAATATTAGATAGATTACGCTCCGGAATTTGAAAATCGAGCTTTACGATAGAGACATCATCAAGAGTGATAATCGGATCATTGGGCTCAATCAATGTACCAGGACTAACCCGTCGTATCCCTAATTGCCCCGAAAATGGCGCGACCACACGACGCTTTACAAGTTGCTGGCGCGCCACCTGAAGAATTGCCTCGCTGGAGTGGACAAGTGCCTTCGCAGCCTTCAGCTCGGCTGATAGTTCCTCGACCCTTGCCTCAGGTATATTTTTGGTCTCAGACAATCGTAGTGCACGACCATAAAGCTGTTCAATATTTTCAAGCTGAGCTTTTCGGACTTCAACCTCGGCAGCGCGTACCTCGACCTCAGCACGTTGCACTCCAGACTCAATGTTAACCAATACCTCACCTTTTTTTACTTTCGCACCTTCTTCAAAACGGATCCGCTGTATTACACCAGTAACCTCTGATGTAATCGTCACTGCCTCGTTGGCTTGAGCAGTTCCGATAGCCTCAAGGACCACTATAACAGGGCCGTTACGAGCGACCGCCACATCTACCGGGGTTGGCGGGCGGGTATTCTTCCCTGAAGTCTCCTGTTTATCAGCCGATCCTAAATAGGCTGCGACTAGGGGAACTTGGTCCCTATTTTGCCAAAGCCAGTAACCACCGCTTGTGACGATAGCGACGATAACTAGCTGATATCCGTAAAGTCGGATTGACGTTTTCACGCAAAGTCCCCTGCGTTTTTATAGAAG
>CAZSYW010000138.1:0-6250 GCA_964611315.1 uncultured Rhodospirillaceae bacterium | reverse complement strand
ACTGGTGGCGGAGTAATACCAGTCACAAGGGTTAATAACCGGTCTATAGGAAATGGAGCGCCAGGTATAACTACAACAGCCCTTCAGAGTCTTTATTGGAATAAACGTGCAGCTGGCTGGAATTGTGTTCCGGTCTCCGACTATCTGACTTCCGTAGAGTAAGAAATCTCCCTTCCGGGTCGCTGATTGTAGTCACATCATGTGAGCGTTGTTCCAGGGTGTTATCACGGTTAAGCTTTCAAATGAAAAGTTTAGAAACCAAATCTCCGAGACCGCTTCCCGGAGTCGATGGAGAACATTAATGTTGCGTCGGATTGTGTCATGGTGGCTTTGCAGTTAGGTTACTCCTGATGGCAACGAGGACGAGCAAGCAGGTTTCCTTGGCAGAAGCAGCGAGCCGTATCGACGACGGCGCGCGGATTGCACTCGGCGGCTTTTCTGTTTACCAACATCCGATGGCCTTCGTGCGTGAGTTGATCCGCCAGGGTCGGCGCGATCTCACCGTTGTAGGGGTGGTTAACGGCCCTGAGGTTGATATGCTGGCAGGTTCGGATGGGCTCCGATGCATTGAAAGCTCGTATGTGGGTCTCGAGAAGTTCGGACTTGCCCCCAATTTTCGTCGCCGCGTCCAGGACGGCAGGCTGAAAATGGTGGACTATCCGGAGCTAATGAGCTGGGACCGCTTCCGCGCTAGCGAGCAGGCTCAGACCTTTCTGCCCGTCTCCTTCCTTGGCGGTAGCGACGTGCTTCGGCGCAACCCTGAGATAAAGGCGTTTGACTGCCCGCTTACTGGAAGCAAGCTGTGGGCAGTGCCACCTGCAGATCCTGATGTGGCAATCATTCATGCCGTTATGGGCGACGAATATGGCAACGTTCTTGTGCCTAGACGACGCCTGCTGCCGCAAAGTCTAGACATCACACTTGCGCGTTCCTGCGATCGTGTCATCGTCACCGTTGAACGTATTGTTACCAACGACGAGGTGCGCCGTCAGGCAGAGCTCAATCAAATCCCATCTTATCGCGTGGAGTGTATAGCCGAGGCACCTTGGGGTGCGCATCCTTGCCCGGTTCTTGGCGTCTCTGGCATCGATGAACCGGCTTTCCAGGACTACGTTACGGCGGCGCGTACGGACGAACAGTTCACCGCTTATCTTAAGGCAACGGTGCATGACTTGCCGGACCACGGCGCGTATCTTGAGACACTCGGCGTGGCACGACTTGCTGCCCTGCAAACCACGGAGGCGAGAGAGTGAGTGCGCCCTGCACCCTACCGGAGCGTCTTGCTGTGCTACTGGCGAAAGAGTTTCGCGACGGCGAAGTTGGCTTCACCGGGTTAGGCACGGGACGAGCCGCTGCGGTCTATATCACTGGTATTCCGCTCGCTGCCATGTCACTGGCTCAGCGGACCCACGCACCCAACCTCACCGTACTACTCGCTGGCTGGTCGCATAATCCCGATCTATCGCAGCTGCATGGGTTGCCCGAGCTCGAATTCGACGAACGGCTGCGCGATCTTCCCTGTGAGGCACAGTCAGTCGACTATCCCGGGCATTACGTGCTAAAGCGTGGTGACATCAGCTTTGGCTTTAGTTCGGGCGTGCAAGTGGATGTGCAAGGTAATTTAAATGGCGTGTGCATCGGAGATCCCAAGTGTCCTGACGTGCGCCTGGTAGGGCCTATTTTGCACCCTGAGCACATGACATTATTTGGGCGTGAATACATTATGATGCCGCATCACGAAGTACGGAACTTCGTCGAGCAGGTCGATTATGTCTCTGGCGTTGGTTATCCGGGTGGGCTTGCCGGGCGCCGCGAGCTGGGTCTCTCCCACGGTGGTCCAGCGCTGGTCATCACGCCTAAATGCATCTTTGACTTCGACCGGAAGTTGGGTCGCATGACCGTCCGCTCAGTTCACTTAGGCGTCACCGAGGCAACTTTGCGTGCCGCAACTGGCTTCGACCTTGGCGACCTTTCAAACTTGCCTCCGACCCCGGAGCCGAGCGATGAAGAGTTGCATTTGCTGCGCGAGGTTGTGGACCCACGTGGGCATCTATTGCCCGATCTAGACTAGGAGTTAAAGGATGGACAAAGATAAAGATACGCCGCAACGTCTACCAGTCTACGAGGTGCTGGCGAGGGATATCCAAAAATTTGGGATTGAAGCAGTATTCGGACTGGTAAGCGATGACACAGCTATGTTTACCACAGCTCTTGATTCGATTGGCGTACGTTTTCATGGGGCACGCCACGAGAATAATGCAATAACTATGGCTGAAGGTTACGCGTCTTCGTCGGGACACTTGGGCGTGGCCATTATCGGTCGCGGTCCGGCCACGGCTAATGGCATGCATGGAGCCGTATACACTAGTAGGACGGGATCACCCGTGCTCATAATTTATGGTGATGCTCCGGTCACGAGTAACGCAGTTAATGTTATTGGTCCTGACTACAAAGAATTCAACGCGCCAGGGGTGTTGTCTGCAGCTGGAATACAGGTATTTCGTGCGACCAGTTCCGGTGGAGCTAGGACGGCTTTGTCTGATGCAGTTGCTGCGGCTTGTCAGGGTAGAACTGTAGCCTTACTGCTCCCAATAAACGTACAACGGGCCGACCTCGAGTTCAGTGACAGTGAAGAATTAACTGCAGTAGCTCCTGGCTCTTTCCCACTCGAAAAAGCTAGGCCGCAGGCAATTGATGCTGTGGTTGAAATTCTAAAGAAAAGCCGCTGTCCGCTAATTGTTGCTGGATTTGGAGCTCACAAATCGGGGTCTAGAGAGGTGCTTGAACTATTAGCGGATAAGATTGGTGCTTTGCTCATCACGTCGGCCCGAGGAAAAGACATGTTTTCAGGTAGTCCGTACAACCTGGGTATTATCGGTTCTTTTTCTCACTCTGCAGCTCGGCAGCTTACTGAGCAAACCGACTGTGTGCTAGTTTTTGGAGCAAGTCTTAACTTTTTTACCACAAGTTTCGGTGCTTTTGTGCCGGCCGTGCCATTAATTCAGATCGACGCACGACGTAACAATATTGGAAGGTGGAGTAGTGCCGATATTGCCCTCGTAGGTGACGCTCGACTGGTTGCAGGACAACTGCTTGACAAGCTTCCCGAGAGATCAAAGGATGAAAAAACGTTTCACAGTCAAGATACCATGCGAAAGATCGCTGAATTTGATCTCGCTGAAGATTTTCAGGACAGTCACACTGCTAGAACCCTAGACCCGAGATCGCTTGGTATCGCCCTTGATAAAATGTTACCGAAAGATCGCAACCTTGTTTACGATGCAGGAAATTTTCTTGGAATCGTACCGTATGTCTCGGTTCCAGGTCCCGAATATTTTAAGTTCACGAGCAATTTTTCTTCAATCGGCCTTGGCTTTGGGACCGCTCTTGGAGTCGCAGCGGCTCGCCCCGATAGCACCACGGTACTGATGGTAGGGGATGGTGGTTTTTTGATGACACTTGGTGAATTAGAAACCGTTGTTAGGGAAGATTTGTCACTTATCATCGTTGTATTAAATGACTGCGCCTACGGCGCGGAACTGCATTTTCTGAAGATGCATCAGTTGCCTGTTACCACATCCGTTTTTCCTGATGTTGATTTTGCTCCCATTGCAGAAGGATTCTCATTTGAGGCAGCTACAATTCGTTCGATGGAAGACTTGCATAGTATAGAGACTTTGCTGAAAGAGCCGCAGGGTCCGATTTTGCTGGACTGCAAAATTAACGCTGATATAGCGGCACCTTTTATGGGTGAACTGGCGGCTTTTGAGAGTAGCCAAGACTAATAATTTGGTTCCAAAAGTGGATACAGCTATTGCCTGATTGGCTCTGATTTTGTCGAGCAGTTTAACCAAAGCTTGGCAAAAATTCAGAAGGTAGAAGTTTTGAAAGAAATACGTTCCTGGAAGAGAAAGGACAAGGTGGAGAAACAGGGCTTGATCAGAATGCTTGGCTAAAACCCACAAGGGAACACCGCGCAAGAAATTCGTCGTTGCCATTAGAAAAAAATGCCGGATGCTCACCACTTGAGAACTCCTGATGAGGGCATCCCCCCCAACCTATAAATCCAACTACTACGCAAGAAGTCGCAAACATAAGGAGAGATTCTGTGTACACACTCTATTACATGCCAGGGCGGGCAAGCCTGGCTCCACACATAGTGCTCCAGGAGACGGCCGCCCCTTACCGTCTTGAGTTGGTTGATTTTGAAAAGCAGGCCCAACGTAGCCCAGAGTATTTGATTCTGAACCCAAATGGGCGAGTACCTACCCTGATTGAAGACGGCTTTGTGATGTACGAAGCTGCAGCCATAACTATGTACATCGCTGATCAATATGGGGAAGCCGGGTTAGCGCCTTCTCCTGCAACTTTAAGCCGTGCCCCATATTATCAGTGGATGGCACACTTAACCAATTCAGTCCAAGAAGCCTTGAACCAATGGTTTCATCCCGACCACTTCGTACGTGGCATCCAAACGGAAAGTTTATTCAAGGAGAACGCCGAGAAACGCCTTGAAAAGATGTGGGGTAATCTTGACCAAGCTTTGTCCAAATCACCATACCTTCTCGGGGATAGATTCAGCGCGTGTGACGCATATCTTTTTTTTCTAACCTGCTGGCAAACCAGACTTAAAAAAAGTATGGTTCGCGAACGGCCATATTTGGCCAAATTTTTTCAAACTGTGAAAAATCGCCCTTCCGTCGAACGTACATTAGAGGCCGAAGGAATAGCCTCGTGGTATTCGATTGATAATGACTAACTGTTGGAAATTGATATCACATTGCAGCAGCACAGGCTCTGCTCCCAGCAACCCTAGTGGGTTGCCTCGCATTCAGGCAGAGAACTCACCTATGAAATACGTAGCAGGCCTAGTTCTTCAGGAACTCATGGTGAAAGGTTATGGGGTTGTTATATATGGCGCTACCTGAGCGAACGTTTGGACCATCGTTGGATGGCTCGTCGGTATATCTAGATACTACGGGATCCCAATGGTTGGACGCGACTTCAGGCGAGGGCACTCTGCATGTCCCCGGCGGGAACTTTGTTCTGGAGGCGCAATATAGCCGACTTGGCCCGGACCTGTTTCTGTCTGGAGAAGACCATTCGGTTTTTGTGAAGGGCTATTTCACGCACGAACAGGCACCGGACTTATATACGACGGATGGTAGTGCCGTAGTCCGTGGTCCGGTTGCGACCCGTTTGGCGGGACCGGCTACTCCGGGCCAGTTTGCACAGGCGGATAGTGTTCCAGGGGTCCAACCAATTGGTATTGTGGACAATGCAGAGGGACGGGCATTCCTGTCCCGTCTGGATGGCACTAACGTCCTGGCTGAGGTAGGAACCCCGGTCTTTCTTGGAGACATTGTGGAGACGGAAGGTGGCTCCAGTGTTGGCATCACCTTTGTAGATGACTCGACGTTTGCGCTGGGTGAATCCGGCCGGATGATCATCGACGAGCTGGTCTTTGATGCAGAGGTTGGCACTGGGCAGAGTGCCTTTAACGTGCTGAAGGGTGTGTTCTCGTTTGTCTCTGGTGATATTGCCGAGACGGGTGACGATGCAATGGTGGTGAACACTCCGGTGCTCTCGATCGGTGTTCGCGGTACGACGGTGGCGGGCAGGGCAGCGGCGGAAGGATCGGAGAACACGGTTACGTTGTTGCCGGATGCGAGTGGCACGGTGGGTGCGATTGCGGTGAGCAACGCTGCCGGTGTGCAGGTGATGTCGCAACCGTTTGCGACGACGACGGTGACGAGCCAGTTTCAGGCGCCGGCGGTGCCGGTGCAGTTGCCTGCGGCTTCGGTGCAGGATCTGTACGGAGATATTTCGACGGTGTTACCCCCCGAACCTGCCACGCGGCAAGAGGACAGTAGCAGCGACAGTGGTGCTGCTGCACGGCAGCAGGCGACACAGGAGGAGGGTCCTGTTGAGGAAGGAGAGGCAGAGGCAGGAGAAGAGGATGCTGAAGGAGAGGCAGGTCCTGAGGGAGAAGAGTTTCTGGAAGGAGAGGGAGAAGGTCTAGAGGAAGGGGAAGGCGCGGAGTTGGAAGAGCGCCTGGAAGGAGAAGGTCCGGAGGGAGAGCCCGGCGAACGTGCGGCGCGGGATGGACCTCCACCGGGTGAAGTGGATGCCATTGCAGAGGAGGCGTACGAGCAGGCATTGGAGGAGGGCCTTTCGCCGGAAGAGGCTGAACTGCGGGCCCGGGATGCGGTTGAGGAAGCGTTTGGCGAAGAATTTGGTCCTCGTGGTC
>CAZSYW010000137.1:0-6251 GCA_964611315.1 uncultured Rhodospirillaceae bacterium | reverse complement strand
AAGGCCGAGGGTTTTTATGAGTTCCATAGTCTGTTCTAAGGCTGTTACATTTCGGGACTGCACGCGGTACCACTAGTCTGCGGTTGGGTATCGTCGCCGAACACGGGAACTTCGGCTAGGGTGTGGAAGGTTTCCCAAGCAATACCAGCTGGGTCGCTGATCCAGTATTTATCTGACTCCGCATAACAGCAGGCCGTTGCGGTCTGAGTGATGAGATTTTCATCAGCGTTCGCCAATTGAGCGCGCATCGCGACGAGATCCTCATCGCTTTCGACCTGAAGCCCGAGATGATTCACGCCGGTTTCGTGGCCGCGCATGGATATCGCGAAGTTGATGCGCGGATCATCAAGCAACCACTTAGCGTAGTCGTGCTTCAGTACGACGGGTTCAGTTTTGAACATTGTCGAATAGAAACGAACTGCTTTGTCGAGATCGGGAACGGCAACGTGGACATGGAAACGATTCATTATTGCCTACTCCTAGCGAATAAAAAAAATAATTCGTACTTGTGACCTCATCAAGTCAGCTTGAAGTGACTTTACGAGGACGTCTTCGAGGCTGACCGCGATCCGCAGGGACGTCAGTAAGGGCCTCCGGAAAACAGTCTTCGGGATGCCCAGCGCAGCATTCCTTCGTCAGGTAACCGATCAAGTCTACCATCAACAACATGTTGGCGCGATAACGTTGAAAACGTCCCTCCGAGGTCACACTCAGTAAATCAGCGTGCGTGAGTGCCTTTAGATGGAATGACAAGTTTGTGGGGGCGATTCCAAGCTGTTCGGCGATCTCGCCCGCAACAAGCCCTCCCGGATTTTCGCGCACTAACAGACGGTAAATATCCAAACGAGGCCCTGAGGCCAGCGATTGCAGAATAGTAATGATATTTTCTTGATCCATAGTTTGATTATTCAACAATTCTTGAAGTATCACCAGCACCATGTTTCAATAAATGTTGAAACGTTGAACTAAACGCCCCCGCGTTAGGAAACTAGGCAATAGAAAGGAGCGAACCGCCATGTCCAAAGATCTCAGTAATTACGGCGACTCACCGCTCGTCACCGCCGATTGGTTGTCTGAACACCTTGACGGTCCCTTTCTTCGCGTCGTGGTCACACGCAAGGGTGACGGATACGCCGCATCACACATCCCGACCGCCTTGAGCCTCGGCCGTACTCACGAACTTATCGAAACGAATGCGCGAACCGAACATACCGTTCTCTTTCAACATCTTGACCGCCGCGTCGATCATTAGCGGCGGTCCGCAGAGATAGGCTTCGGACCTGCGTAGTTTGGGCGACCATTTACCAAGCGTTTCGGTCACCAATCCAGTCTCTCCATTCCAACCCGAGCCAGGATCAACTTCGGACAAGACAGGTATATACACAAACGATTTAAGATCAGCCGCGACCTTGACGATTTCAATTTCACCGATAAGATCAAGCTTCGTGCGCGCGCCGTAGTAGAAAATAATTTCGCGTTCACTGCGCTGTTCCGCGAGCGCACGCAACATCGACAATACGGGCGCCATACCTGAACCGCCAGCCACCATGACAATCGGCGCGAACCCCTCGTTCAATTTAAACTGACCAAATGGACCGCGCACCCGAAGGCTACTACCGTCTGCAATTCCTACTGTCATGAAACTGGAGAATTTACCCCCCAGAATATGTTTAATTAGTAGTTCAATGTGACCCGAATCACTCGGCGCATTTGCCATCGAAAATGCACGCCATTCATCGGTACCGGTTACATTGACTTCGACAAATTGGCCCGCGTCGAATTCGAATGGTGGCTCATCGACTCGAAGTAAAAGTCGCCAGATATCACGCGAGATTGGGGCGACACTCTCCACCTTACACTCCAACTCCCGGATCGGCCGCGCAGCGGCAAGCTCTTCTTCGTTATAATTCTCAAGATTGATAACGATGTCTTCGAGTGCGTAGGCAGTGCACAACAACGCCATCCCCGCGTCACGCTCGAAAGGCATTAGCGCGAAACCGGAAGCGTCCTCTACATCAACGTCGCCTGCAGCGACTTGTGCCTTACAGGTTCCACAGCCGCCATGTTTACACCCGTAACGTAGACCTATCCCTTGTCGTAGGGCTGCAGAGAGAATGGTTTCGTCGTCTCTGCAGTCGAACTCGATCCCGAAGGGATTCAGCGTTACGGTTACTGTCATGCGGCAATTTCCGGGGCAGTTGGTGGCGGGGGTGGTTTTACCACTTCGTAATCGCAACGGCGCAGGTCATCAATCGTCCACATCCGTTTGGGTTCAAGCACGGGTTGGGCGATCAGAGTTTTACCGTCTTGACGCACGAATCCCATGTCTAGTGTCACATCAGCTAAGTTGAAGCCCTGATATCGATCTAGGAAACCTTCGAACCCTTTATAGTGCTCCGGATCATTGATGAAGATCTCTTCACAGCCCTCAGAGCAAAAGATATAGTTTTCGCCGTTGTGAACGTGCGACCGGCCGGTATTGTTGTCGGGTCGCGGAAAGATTGTAGGTAACTGACAAACCTGGCAGAAATTCGGGAGGCCTCCGAGTTCCTTAATGATAAGTGCTCCGTCTTCGGGGTCGGTCATTTGGTTATACGCTTCCCAGAAAGATCCATAGTGCTCGTACCAACCAGGATATTTCTTCTCGAACCAATCCATATCTTTGGCAGTCATAGGATCATAGCGGTGATAAAACACTGGCCAGGCGCCAAACAAGTAAATCGCGGCGGAATGGGATAGCCAATCTTGATCAGAAATTATACGGTCAATATGCTTCGGCAGTTTAATTCCGTATGGTTCAAGCTTCTGATAAAAACCACCATAGAATTCATCGACCATCCAGCGCATGTTCATTTCTTTGGCTGATTCCAGACGGTTCGTGACGAAATAGTCCGCAAATAGATTATTCCCAACACCAAAGCTCGTGTGAATGCGCCAGGACCATTTGTCGAAAGCATCTTGAATGAGCGGAATATTGCGGTCATCCTGCAATAATGTCGTCAGAGTTGCCCAACCGTTTGCCATATGGCGGGCTTCGTCCGACTGGATTGTGAGCATGGTGGTAGCTAGCATCTTATCGCCGTGCGCGGCAGCGGCCGACGACAGCCCAACGAAAAATATATTCGAGTAGGCAGTTTCAACGAATATCTGGAGACCCAGCGAAGTTTCCACTGGATCGCAAGTCATAAAGTCCTCACAAAAGGATCGGAAGATCCCGCCGCCCACGCTGCTGCCTGCCGCTTGAAGCGCGACGTCGTAGCCTGACGGGTCACGCCAGCTACGCATGTGGTGACGTAACGTATTCATTTCGAGCTGGGTATGACGCATTTCGTCGAGCACTTGCATCATGTAGCCTTGGCGTAACTCCATTGGCGCCACCGTTCTAGCCATGCGACCCATTTGGCGTCCAGCGGAGTACTCAATCGCGGACAGATTGGATAAGCCGAATTTCATACCCTCCATCCATCGCGCGTCGGGCTCGCCGGAACTCAGGCGGTTGGCAGCCTCAAGAATTGCGTAATGCCGGTTATCTTTCTCCTGTTCCATCTTGAAGTATTCCCCTACACAAGTCTTGAAGGGGTCGATCGGCTTAAGTCCCTCGAGATAGAACCGCGTTTTCTCTACGAATTTTTCTTCAGGTTTGATGTAGGTTGGATCCCAATCGATGGATTTAACTCTGTCGTAGGCCTTTGTGGGTGAAATCGTCATGGGTATTTCCTTAATTATTATGCATTAATCGATGGGTTTTTTTGAACAGCCGAGCTCACGTACTCATGGCTTGTTTTATAAATACGCGATCATCGGCGACGTCAACCTGCCCGGTGTAGCTAGCCAACACTACCAGAAAATTTGGCACGTCATACGGGCGACCAAGCTCTTCGACGATAGTCTCGATCGAAAATTCCAGACGTTCATTGCCGTTGATTGTGATGTAGGAGCCATGGTCCTCAACAGTAATTTCCGCATTATCAACGAAAGCAGCCGCGACGATGGCGTCGGCTTCTTCTCCCGCCATGAGCTTTACACTCACATCATGGGTAACCTTTGAATCGGTCGTACTCATAGTGCTATCTCCGCAGGAACTTCCAAGCCAACGTCCGCAATCATCGCTTGCCATTGTTTGAAAACAGCGCTGAACCCTTCTTCAAAAGTTCGCACTTCAACTTCCGGTGCTTTGAACAGTGGCTCTAATGCACGGGCAGCCTCAATGACTTGTGGAGTCCAATGTTGCATCCAGCCCTGCATGATCGGGGCATTGGCAGGATCTTGGTCAATCAAGAATTTTATTAGCGCAGACGCTGCTAACCGGCGAATTTGACGATCGGTTTCTGCACCTTCAGCGATTGCAGGAGTTACGGCATCACCATGGCGTGGCGCAAAGCGCAATACCAATTCGCGCGTAAAAAGTGCCGCAAGTAACGGCTCATAAATGAGATTTATAACGAAATTAATCTCGCCCCAATCACGACAAGCCATCAATAATTCAACCACTTTACGTGTCGGTTGCCAAATTGGGGATCCCATCCAAATGTCTTTACAGGATTCGTCAGAAAAAGCCGGCAATTGCGATTCCAACTCCATGCAATAAAGGGTGATGTCTTGAGCATGGCGATCCTTTTCCAACCCCTGAAAGACCATCGGGCTGGCGACGACGTCCGAAAGCGCCTCGCGTTGAGCGTAACTCAGGGACATGAACAAACCGTATTCGGGATAGCGGTAGACCGCATAGTGGGTCGACAAGAACTCTCGCCATTTCGGTGTGAAACCGGAAAACGTTTGGGCTCGTGCTGCGCCTTCGATAGCACGCTCAATCGATTTGCCTGTAGCAGCCTGGCGAGTCACATAGGGACGAAACCACTCCTCCGAAGGATCACGGTAGGCCCACCAATCTGTTGCATTGAGGACTGTCGTATCCTCATCCCACGTAGGGCGGCCTTTGTGATCGAGATTGAACCAGCCCTGACTAGCGTAGTTCTTGGGATCCCACTGGACATGCACCGTAACTTCTTCGTATTGGGTCGCGCGCCGCTTCGCGGGATCGAAATATCGAAATGGAATGATTTTGCCACGCGTTCTTTGCCGAGAATTCGCCATGAAGCAACCTCGCTTGGCTGTGGACGCTGGGCCGACAGCTCAGTTGAAAGATTATCACTCCGGTTTCATCTGTCGAGAGGATTTCGGTATGACAATCTGCTATTATGAGATTTGTCAATAATCACTCATATTGATAATGTTGTCAACAACTGTTATGGAGTGGGATTTTGAATGAACCAAGCAATTAAATTGGAGGGGAAAAGAGCGGGTCGATTGCCACCACAAGAGCGCCAGCAGCAGTTGTTACGCTGTGCAGTACGGATATTTGCGCAATTGGGTATCGGCGCAGCGGTACATGCAGATGTCGCGCGCGAAGCCGAAGTTTCCGTTGCAACGGTATTTACCTATTTTCCGACCCGCGCTGCACTAAACGTGGCGGTTGTTACTGAGATAGAGAGTTTTCTGATCAATCTTGTCGAAAGTGTGGCGACCGAAGCGGCCGACGGCGAAGAACAGCTTAGAGCAATTCTTAAAGCGTTCGCCCATACCGTTGACTATAAACCTGACTACATCAAAGTCTGGATGAACTGGAGTACAGTCGTGACCGAACCGACCTGGTCTCGATACCTGGCTTTCCAAGATCGAATACTCAGAACTTTCGCAGAGCAAATAGAGGATGGAAAGCAAAAGGGTCATGTTCGGATGGACGTTGATCCGGATATTGGCGCGTACTTAATCATGGGTTCAGGCCACATGATTGCGCAAATGAAATTTCGTCATACGGATGGTGTCATCGTTGACACCTTTATCGACACTCTGATTCACCGCTCATTATTCACGCGTTAATATTGGCGCTACAAATCCGGAAATTGTCTATGCCTGCACCCTACGGAAACAAGAACGCCATCCGGCGGTAGTATGGATTGTAAATACCGTCAGTTGTATCGTGAGTACGAGTGTTACTAAGGTATTGAGATGAACGAAGCACCAGAAGACAAACGTAGTTCTTCCGAATCAGAGATACAAGACGATTTGGTAAAGGTTTCGGACGAGGTAGTTGATTTTCTAGACAAGCGTTACCCGGTTTCGATGAATCTTCTAAGAAAGATCTTTGGGCGGGAAGGAGCTAAAAGATAGGGAAATTGGAGCGCTAGGACCCCTACCCCCAAATCTCAATTAGGAGTCCCGTACTCTCTATACACACTAATTTGCCCTTT
>CAZSYW010000136.1:3586-6271 GCA_964611315.1 uncultured Rhodospirillaceae bacterium | reverse complement strand
CGGTTAGATCGGCGCCAACCAATATAGCTTTTCGTAGGATTGCTCCAGTCATATCGGCGTTCGCTAAATTGGCTCTGCTCAAATCTGTTTCTCGTAAAATTGTTCCTCGTAGATTAGCTTTTTGTAATGTTGCGCCGGATAGGTCGGCGTTGGTTAAATTAGCCCCGGTTAGTTGGCTTTTTATGAGAGTGGCCCCGGAAAGTGTTGCATTGACAAGAATCGCATTCACTAACTTTGCGCCGTCTAAATTACTACCTTTAAGTACGCTCCCGTTTAGGGAGATATTATTCAAGTGAGCATTCTTTAAAACCGCATCCGTTAAATCAGCACTCGCCAGGTCTGCTGATTCAAGGTTTGCTTCTGTAAGGTCTGCCCCATTGAGAAAAGCGTGTCGAAGACTTGCTTGGGAAAGATTAGCGGAAATTAGGGAGGCATCCGAAAGATCCGCCATGCTAAGTACGGCTTCTGTCAAATGTCCTGACGAAAGGTCTGCCCCACTAAGATACGCCTTCCGTAAATTGATTTTAGCCATATTAGCACCGACAAGGAGTGCCCTGCTTAAATCCGATTCTACACAATTTGCTTTTCCGAGATTGGCTCCTGATAGGTCACTTCCCCGTAACATGGCTCTTGGAAGTGCAGCACGAACCATATTGGAACGCGCAAGATTCGATTTACTAAGGTTTGCTTCTGTCAAATTGATGAATCGAAGGTTGGCGTTTGTCAGGATGGCATTGCGTATGTCCGATTCTCGTAAATTGGCACCAACTAAAGTTGCATCGCTTAAGTCCGCTTTTCGCAATTTTGCATAACTGAGGTTGGCAGAAGATAGGTTGGCCCTTTGGAGGTTCGTTTGCCGTAAATCGGCTCGTACAAAGTTCCCTTCACTGAAGTTTTGTCCGCTCAAATCAGCTTCTCGTAGGTCACAGGACTCGCACTGATTCAATGCTCGAGCCTTTAAGAGGTCCGACTCATCAAAGGCTTGTGCAATATTTGTGGCGGGTGCAATACAGCAGGCCACTACAAAAGAAATCATCAATCGCATGCGAATTACCAACAGGAACTTTTCATCGAAGTTTCCCACGGTCCTCAATTCTGTGCCCGTCGTCAAGCGGTGATTAGGGATTCCACGTGTTAATACGGCTAATTTTTGCTACTTGTATGCAGGATGCTGCAGGGGGTGCTCACAGGAGAGTATAGTTTCGGCGATCAAAAGGATCTAGAGGGTCCAAACTGCACTAGGGAGCCTGTAATCTGAGTACGAATCCTGTCGGGTTGACAAGGTCGGTTTCGGCCCATATTTAAACGCGATTATTTTTGTAATCATTAGCTACTTTGAACTGGGTGAAACCGGGATGTCTAATGTTATTGTTCCCCGAGAGATGGGCCCAAAATTTTATCATGGAGTTCATGAATGAGTTCTAGGTTCTACGATTGGGTCGACTCAAGAACTGGCTTTGTAACATTCATGCGCCACAAGATGGGGCAGGCGGTGCCAAGTGATGCATTTTTCTTTTGTTTTGGGGGTATATCACTCGTTATCATCCTCATGCAGCTCCTCACAGGTATATTTTTGATTTTTTTCTATACGCCCAATCCCGAGTTGGCATTACAAAGTATAGAACGAATGAGCAATGAGATAACGGGCGGGGCACTTTTTAGAAATATGCACCGTTGGGGTTCCACCTTACTCGTTGCCACTGTTTTTACGCACATGATTACCGTGTTCTACCGAAAGGCTTATAGAAACCCGAGAGAGTTTAATTGGACCTCAGGAGTTCTGCAGTTACTGATGGTTTTTCTGTTCGTGATTACGGGCATTCTTTTACCCTGGGATTGGCGTGCCTACTGGTCATACTCCATTTGGGTTGACTACGTCGAGACATGGCCTGTGATAGGTGGTTTTGTGCAGACGTTTCTTCTGGACACATTCACTATCTACCGGACATTTATCATCCATGTCCTCGTTCTGCCTTTAATTATTACTGTATTGTTGGTGTTCCACTTTAAAATGATCGGTAAACATGGGATTTCTGAGCCGTTATAGAACCACGGTACATAGATTTAGATGAGTAAAGATCGCCAACGCGAAATGTTTATCGATGAGAAGTACGCCCCGCCGTATCCTCAGGAGTTCGACCGTTTTTGGCCGAAACATTCTCTAAAGGCAGGGCTTGCTGTCATAATCACTTTGGGCTTGCTTGTTGGCCTTTCGGTTGTTTTCCAAGTGCCTACGAACCATTCCGCGCCACCTCTCCCAAACCACGGGATGAATGTGCCCGCGCCAGAGTGGTACCTATTGTTTTTGTTTGAGCCTTTTTGGCAGTTTACCGGAGAGAACGCAGCCTGGCGCCAGGTCGGAACTTTTTGGCTGCCACTTGCAGTCATTTTGTTTCTGTTTGCAATTCCTTTCGTCTTGGGACGCAAGGCTTGGAACAGTCAGTCAAGGATGGCCCAAGGCTCAAAAATTGCTCTGGCTCTTGGTGCTTTCGTAGTGTGGTTGGCGACGACCCTTGCCGTGGTTGGCGGTGGGCATGAAGCGAAGACAACAAGTTGTATTTCGTGTCATACGCCGATGGCTGGGAAACAAATTGCTTTACCGCCCGTGGACATGGCGAAATATTACCGAGAAGTGCGAGAAATGGAAAAAATGCTTGGGCGTAACCGGCTAGGTGAGGTTGAGAC
>CAZSYW010000136.1:0-3486 GCA_964611315.1 uncultured Rhodospirillaceae bacterium | reverse complement strand
CTTTATGACGCACTTGAATGGCGTTATCACGACCCGGAGGAGGGTGCGGGGGAGGGTAGTCACGCAGATTTTTGGGATCCCATTCTCTTTAGCAAATACACCAACCCTACGTCATTTTATGAGCCACCTGACAAGGGGAAAGGTTCCGGCCGTCAGGGTTGCGTGGAGTGTCATGAAAAGGACACGCCTGGCCATACGATGGCTTGGAAACAGAGTGTCCATGCAAATTTAAATGAAATTCGAAATCTGGAATCTAGTGATGTGCGGTTTTATAAGAAGGAAAAACTGAAATCAGTTGAGAGGAATTTGGTAGCGCTTGGCCTACTGGATGAAGGTCAAATTTTATCGGAAGTGAGTTGTATGGATTGCCATGTGGAAATTCTGAGGGTCGGCAACGCGGACCACAAACGCGATCTTCGGATGCCTGATGCGGCCGTTTGTGGAACTTGTCATCTACAGGAATTTGCCGAACGGGAATCGGAACGCGATACTCTTAACTGGCCTCAAGAGCAATGGCCTCCGGGTCGTCCATCACATGCGCTGGATTATCATGGTGTTGTGGAGTTAGCCACATGGGCCGCACTAACGTCGCGCGAGATTGCTGAGGGCTGTGTGTCCTGTCATTCGACACAAAACAAGTGTGATGGCTGTCACACCCGTCATACCTTTTCGGCGGCCGAGGCCCGTAAGCCAGAGGCCTGTGCAACCTGTCATAACGGTATTGCTCATAATGAGTTTGAGAACTTCATGTTGTCCAAACATGGAAGCATATACCAGACTAGCGGTCACCAATGGGATTGGGAAGCACGGTTGGAGGATGCTTATGTAAAAGGCGGACAGACGGCGCCAACTTGTGCGAGCTGTCACTTTGAATTTCGCGGGAAATTTGGTCATAACGTGGTTCGGAAAGTCCGCTGGGGCTTTATCCCTACTCCGGACATAGCCGATAATTTGCAAGACGGTTGGTTTGAACAACGGAAAGAGGCGTGGATTGGAACCTGTTCGGCGTGTCATTCGGAAAGCTTTGCGAGGGCATACCAAAACATGGCAGATGAGGGAATTAAAGCCGGTCTATCTGTCCAACAAAAAGCGATACACGTTATAGAGAAACTGCACACGGATCATTTGCTTGTTGGGCAAGACAAAAAACGTCCGCTTCCACCGAAACCACTCGAGGATGGGGTGGGGGAGTTTTTTCAGATGTTTATTGCTGATGGGAACAACCCGAGTGCCGTAGAGGTTGAACATGCTCGCGGGTGTCGTAATGACCTGAACCAACTTTATAAAGCCGTGATGCATGCAAGCCCCGGCGGTTGGGCCTATAGTGAGGGATGGAGTTCACTTGTGGAATGTTACGCAAGGGTGATGGACGCCGACACCCGATCACGAGAAATAGCGGATATTAAGACGAAGCTCGCAAATCTTGAAGAGAATGCAGAGTTTTCGTTGTTGGATATCAATAGTAACGTTCAGCGTGCATCTATAGGAGGCCTTGGTGGTAGTCTCATGTTAATTGGTATGGCTGGCTTGTTATTTTCTAGGCGGAAATCTGGTACTAGTGTCTCTGGTGCGGATTGAACATTAGTTGTCAGTGAAGAAAAGGCGAAGCTGGTTAAGTCGCAGGCTCCCGTACATATACGGAGCATTTATCATCATTGGCTTCTTGCTTATTGACTGGGCAGGATATGACTTGTTGCTTCCGGACCCGGCCCCGTATCGGTATGAGCTTGTAGCTGAGGGGAACCTCACGAGCTTTCCTGATTTGGCTTTGTCTGTTCCATTGGATCTTGCATTAAGAAAATTTGAAGCGCGATTAGATGGTGATGGTACGCCATTTGCCGAACTGTATGTTGCGGATTTGGGTCCGGAAGTCGCTCCAGTTTTGTTGGATTGGCAAAATCGTTCGTCTGAGTTAGCGCTAGTTTTTCCGAGTCGAACCAAAGATCTCAACGAGTTATTGAATGCTGTTAGGACTCATGTCCCTGAGGATGCTTTTATGCTTGGTTGGTGGGAGACGACCCGCCAACTTCACGCTCTTACGGGTGTAAAAGTTCTATTCAACGAAAATTTTCCTAGGCCCCTCTTTATCCCACCGTCGTGGGAGTCTGAACTTTCCGGGATTGAGTCCCTCGAACGGGTGTTTTGGCGTATTTCGGAAAAAAATTCTGCAAATTTTGGAAAATTTATCGATGCCCTTTCCAGCAAAGCCGATGTAGGCTCGGAGATCTTGAAGGAGATCGCTGGAAATAGAAGATGTTTTATCGTGGTGCAACTCTCGGATGCGTATAAGCTCTCTCTAACTCGCCCAAACCTTGTTGGTGTCGGATTTCGTGACTTCCCCGCTGGCGGTGATATTCATGATGAGATCATTCAAGTAAAGAACTGGTTGGATAGGCAAGGTCTTCGCGATTATGCCGTTGAGTCTATGGGGCTTGCAAAGAAGCGCGTGTATTATCTAGAAAACATTGAGACTGCAAAGACGCTTCTTGTTCAAATGTTACCATTTGGTAACTTTGACCCTCTCAAACTCAATAGTTTAAAACTCGTCGCAAATTACGGGAGTTATTGGGTCTATGAACTTACGAAGTAAAAACTAAATCTGAATAGTATCTACCTGAATGGGCTTGTTCCTCGTAGGCCCTCCGGTCTATCAGAGTCCGGTAATTTCCCCGTAGGGCGAGTTCCTTTTAAACTAAATACGTATCC
Source organism: uncultured Rhodospirillaceae bacterium (assembly GCA_964611315.1). Lineage (GTDB taxonomy): Bacteria > Pseudomonadota > Alphaproteobacteria > UBA7887 > UBA7887. The sequence continues at coordinate 780 of CAZSYW010000136.1, read as the reverse complement.
TGCAACTTCTCGAATTCTCTCTTTGGACATCGTTTGGCTCCAGGTTGGCATCTGCATAGCTGGTATTCCATCTGCTATTACCCGAACCACATCCGCCAGTTCATCACCGTGGAGTGTGAATTCATCGGTCAAATTAGGACCAGCCCCGCCGCGGCCGCCGGGTCCGTGACACTGCTCGCAGTAAATTTTAAAGGTTCTCTCTCCACCTTTATGATCAGGTTTGGCAACTGAGGACTGGATGTATTTACTATTTAGGAGACGAGAGACGCGCCTTTCCGGACGTTTTCCAGTAGGACGGGTGCCCTTGATACTGTGTACGTAGGCCGCGAACTGAGCTATCCGTTCTTCATCCATTTTTTGTCCCCACCTGGGCATTAAACCGGATACCCCATTCGTAATTATGCGGACGATGTCTTTGAGTTCCCCGCCGTGAAGGGTGAATTCATCCGTTAAATTAGGACCGGAACCGCCGCGCCCACCGTTGCCGTGACATTCAACGCAGTGACTGTTAAAGGCCCTTCTCCCTGCCTCAATCATGTTCTTTAAATTACTTGATTTTGGAGCTTGGTCCGTCTCGCCACCCTTTGGTGCATCCTGTGTTGTTTTGTTAGTGCCGTGGAGACTGTGGACATACTCGGATATTTGTTTGATGGTTTCGGAGCCGAATCTTTCGCCCCAGGCCGGCATCAATTTTTCTGGCACACCTCTGGTTATTTCTTTCATTATAGCTTGAAAAGAATGGCAGTGATTGGTTTTATCGGCGGTAAGGGTGGGACCGAC
>CAZSYW010000135.1:0-6309 GCA_964611315.1 uncultured Rhodospirillaceae bacterium | reverse complement strand
AGCGACGTGATCGTGCTGTTGCCTTGCAGGCCCTGCGCGAGGATGCGCATCGTGCACACGCTCATTATATTGAAATGATGAACGAAGATGACGCTGGGGTGATCCAGAAAAGTGACAGGAAGGGACTGGCGCGAGAACTGGCACGCATGAATTTGACTCTCAATTTTTACACTCAGTGGTATTGGAAGGTAAATCTACACAATTTGATGCATTTTCTCTCCCTGAGGGCTGACGAACACGCACAGTATGAGATCCGTGCCTACGCTGACGTAATGCTACAGATTTTTGAGCATTGGGTTCCGCTCACATATGAGGCTTTCTGTGACTATCGTTTGGGTGCTATGGAGATGTCCAAGCAAGCCCTCGACGTGATTCAGCGGCTACTCGCTGGTGAGCCAGTTGAACAGCGTAGTAGTGGACTCTCAAAACGCGAATGGGATGAATTAATGGGTGCTGTGGCGCGCGACCCTTAACCTGTCAATGCTGTCCCTTCAAGCTTCTGTTTTAACGAACTGCTTTGTCTATCAATGCGCGCAAACGCATCGGCTCTCCTCGGACTGTTAAACTGTCGTGATCCTTGGCGGTTGGCGGACACTTTCTTTTTGTAAGGACTTTTCGGCAATCCGGATTGCCATATTGCGAAATGCCTGGGCATGAGCGCTGTCCGGATTGGACATTACAATCGGTCTTCCTTGATCTGACGTTTCGCGGATTTCGATATCCAGTGGTAGTTCGCCAAGAAATTCTACTTCAAGTTTATCCGCCCATTTCTTCGCGCCACCGTGGCTAAAAATCTCACTACGCTTTGTGCAATGAGGACACAGGAAATAACTCATGTTCTCGATAAATCCCAGCACTGGGACGTCAACCTTCTGGAACATCGCTAGTCCTTTTCGGGCATCCAGTAAGGCGATATCCTGGGGGGTCGATACGATCACTGCCCCGGCGAGTGGCACTCGTTGGGCCATTGTTAATTGGGCATCGCCTGTCCCGGGAGGCATATCGACCACTAAAATGTCAAGGTGGCCCCACTCCACGTCACGTAACATCTGTTCAAGCGCACCCTGGACCATCGGTCCTCGCCAAATCATGGGTGAATCCTCATCTACCAAGAAGCCCATCGACATGCACTTGACGCCATAGTTTTCAAGCGGAAGCAGTTTTTTGTTGTCACCCACTTGTGGCCGTCCGGATATGCCAAGCATTCGCGGCATCGATGGTCCGTAAATATCTGCGTCCATTACCCCCACCCGTTTGCCTTCGATCGCAAATGCTAGCGCAAGATTTGCGGCTACAGTCGACTTTCCTACCCCGCCTTTCCCGCTCGCCACCGCCAGTATAGCGCCCACATTTGGGACATCTGGCGCTGCAGACCCCGCAGTTTGTTCTCTAGGTGAAGGGCGGTTTGGTTTTGATTCGGGAGGGGCTTCTCTTTCGGCCGTTAGGACTGCCGTGGCTGATAATACGCCCGGGAGTGTGCGCACTGTTTCTTCACAGGTATGGCGTAGGGGCTCCATTTGTTCAGCTTTAGATGGTTCGATTTCAAGGCTGAATCCAACATTTCCGTCCTTAATAACAACGCCTGAGACCATCCCCAGTTCCACCACATTTTTGCCGCTGGTGGTCTCAATGACCTCAGTTAGGGCTTTGATAATTTGTTCCTTGTTAATGGTTGGCATTCTTGAAATTTACCTGTCTGGGCCAATATGCTGTTTGGGCTCACACTTCCGCAGACTGAGCGGCGTGGTGCTGAGGACGTTTTTTGTTTCGCTGTCAGGCATTAGCACGGTAGCATGGCCCCATGAGATTATCGATCAAAGGAACATAACGGATGCCGTGGACCAATCAAGGCGGCGGTGGACCCTGGGGTCCACGCGGTAGCAACGGTGGCAATGGTGGCGGGAGCGATGATGGCGCTGGCGGCTCATGGGGGCGAGGAGGTCCCGCAGGTGGGCCTCAAGGGCCTGACATTGAGGATCTGCTGCGTCGTGGCCAGGACCGGATTCGCGGTTTTTTGCCTGGGAATCTTGGCGGGAAGGGTATCTCTTTTGTTCTTCTGATACTCGTGGCGCTTTGGCTTGGATCAGGGTTCTACACGATCGCGCCCGAAGAACAAGGCGTAGTGCTGCGGTTTGGTAGTTATGAGAAGACATCTCAGCCCGGCCTCAACTACCACTTTCCGTATCCGATTGAAACTGTGATCAAGGTGGCAGTGTTGACGGTGCGGCGCGTCGAGATTGGGTACCGTGGCGGTACTGAGGGTGGGCGAACACGAACTGCGGATCGGAACGTTGATGATGAGAGTTTGATGCTTACCGGGGATGAGAACATCATCGATGTTAATTTTGTGGCTCAGTGGGCTCTGAAAGATGCAGCAGCTTTTGCGTTCAACGTTCGCAATCCCTCCCAGACGGTAAAAGATGCAGCTGAGAGTGCCATGCGCGAGGTAATAGGGAAATCGGATATTGCTGCGGCACTGGCCGAGGAAAGAGAACGGGTCGCGGATGAAACGCAGGTTTTACTGCAGCGTGTCCTGGATGATTATGACACAGGTATCTTGGTAACAGAGTTACTCTTGCAGCGTGCTGACCCACCACAGGCAGTAATTGAATCTTACCGAGACGTTCAACGGGCAAAAGCTGATCAAGAACGTTTAATTAATGAGGCAGACGCCTTTAAAAACCGGGTTGTTCCAGAGGCTAATGGCCAAGCGGCGCAGCTCATTGCAGAGGCGCAGGCCTACAAGGAACAAGTGGTGGCACGTGCTGACGGAGCGGCGCAGCGGTTTATTGCCATTTATGATGAATATAGCAAGGCTCGGGACGTAACTAAAAAGCGCATTTACCTTGAGACTATGGAAGACGTGTTTAGAGACATGAACAAAGTCATAATCGACAACGGTCAGGGCGGCGCTGGTGTCGTGCCGTATCTGCCACTTCCAGAAATACAAAAACGTGCGGCCAACTCGGGAGAACGAGAATGAGTGGGCGTATTTCAGTAGTTGCCATTATCCTTATTGTGGCCGCGGTGCTGGTAACCATCAGTGCAGCATTTATTGTCGATCAGCGCGAACAGGTACTGGTACTTCAGTTTGGCGAGCCAATTCGAGTAATCCAGGAGCCCGGCCTCAATTTTAAAGCCCCATTCATTCAACAAGTGGTCCGTTTTGATAAGCGCCTGCTGGATTACGACAATGCACCAGAGGAAGTGATTGCGTCGGATCAGAAACGCCTCGTAGTTGATGCTTTTGCCCGTTACCACATTGTTGACGCGCTTAAATTTTATCAAACGGTGGGGAGTGAGAGGGCGCTTAGGCCGCGTCTCGGCTCGGTGATCAATTCGACCCTAAGGCAAGTTTTGGGCACCGTACCTCTGCAGCAAGTCGTCTCCGAAAAACGTGGCGATTTGATGTTGCAAATTCGTGACATTGTTAGGAAGGAGGCAAGTGCATTCGGTATTCGTGTAGAGGATGTGAGGATAAAGCGCGCAGATTTGCCAGAAGAAAACTCTGAGGCAATATATCGACGGATGCAGACTGAGCGCCAACAAGAAGCTGCTGAGCTCCGTGCTAAGGGAGCTGAGGAGGCGCAAAAGATACGTGCTGAGGCTAATCGCCAAAAAGTCGTAATTGTTGCAGAAGCCGAGCGAAATTCGCAAATTCTACGTGGTGAGGGTGAGGGAGAAATGAATAGGATCTTTGCGGACGCGTTTGGCCGCGATGCCGAGTTCTTTTCCTTTTACCGCTCGATGCAAGCGTATCGGGAAGCCCTTGTGGGAGATGACACGACAATGGTCTTGTCACCAGATAGTGATTTTTTCCGCTATTTTGGTGCTCTTACCACCGATCCTTCAGAGTAAGAACCCTGGGTTGTTAGTTTTGCTTATGCGCCGGAAAATATATTGATTGCGGACATACTCATTGTCTTCGCATTGGTATTGGTGTTTGAGGGTGTTGTGTACGCCTTGTTCCCTTCGAAAATGAAAATTTTCATGGCGCGCATGATGGAAATGCCAACTTCGTCGCTGCGGAATTCTGGCCTCGTCGCGGCAGTTGCAGGCGTGCTTTTGGTTTGGCTAATTCGGGGATAACGCTATTTTCATATGATAGTCTTTTCATAAAATTCTCGCTTAATAACCATTAAGAAATTGGCAATTATATTTCACGACGGGTTTCAACGAATTTGAGGCCCCAGTTTTCAGCTTACCAGCTTGAAAAGTTCTAAAAAAATTACCAAGTAATCGGAAATAAATATTGGCAGGAAACGAAATTTTGCGCGGTGAGCAGGGCGATGTATTGTGGAAGGAGCACCAAGTGCGTCAGAAAATTTCAGCGAACATTGACAGATCTGTCTCTGGGATCAAATCCGTCCTATCTTTAAGTGCTGGGGTGTGGCCGGCGAAGCCATACCGTCGTGTGGCATCGATTGCATTTTGCTTTTCGTTAGTTTGCGCGTCAACCGTGGCAGCCGATTCGGCTCCCCCGGATTTTTCGGATCTTGCGGAGAGGTTGTTACCGGCAGTGGTAAATATTGCGACGACACAGGAGGTGCAGTCTCGTTCCGGGCAGCCGGTTCCGCAGTTCCCACCGGGCTCACCCTTTGAAGAGTTTTTCAAGGAATTTTTTGATAAGCGAGGAGAACAGCCGCGTGAGCGCGAGCCAGGTCCGCGGCCCACATCACTTGGCTCTGGGTTCGTGATTAGTTCGGATGGCTATATTGTCACAAACAATCACGTTATTGCTGGTGCCGCTGAAGTTGTGGTCACTTTCGTTGATGACGTCACGTTGAAGGCAACGATCGTTGGGCGTGATCCTAAGACGGATTTAGCTGTATTGAAGGTAGAACCGGAGCAAAGTCTTACACCTGTTGAATGGGGTGATTCAGATGCGGCGCGGGTTGGTAATTGGGTGGTGGCAATTGGGAATCCTTTTGGCTTAGGGAATACCGTGACGGCTGGAATAATTTCAGCGCGAGCACGCGACATAAACTCTGGTCCATTCGATGATTTTTTACAAACGGATGCTGCGATCAATAGGGGAAATTCCGGGGGCCCACTTTTTAATTTGGAAGGGCGAGTTGTAGGTATAAACACTGCAATTTATTCGCCGTCAGGTGGCAGTGTTGGCATCGGGTTTTCGGTTCCTTCGAATTTGGCGAAAAATGTGGTTCACCAGCTTCGCAATTTTGGCGAAACTCGTCGTGGCTGGCTTGGAGTGCGGATACAAACTGTAACTGATGATTTGGCGGAGAGCTTAAATCTCGATACCGCCTCCGGCGCATTAGTCGCTAGCGTATCACCTGACAGCCCCGCAAGCGCGGCCGGTTTGAAAGTCGGAGATGTCATTCTATCTTTCGACGGCAAATCGGTGAACACAATGCGTCGTCTTCCGAGGATTGTCGCTGAAACCGAAATCGACAAGCCAGTTCAGGTGGAACTTTGGAGGGACGGCCGGACAATAACTGTTGGCGTCGTCGTGGGCCGTTTGGAGGAGTCCGGGTTAGAGGTTGCATCAGTGACACCAGAAGCTGACGATCCGATCGTTGAAGAGGTCCCTTCTTTAGGACTCACAGTTTCGAGTCTCACGAACGAACTTCGCGAGCAGTTTGAGCTCGGAGATACGGTGAACGGCGTAATGGTGGTGCGTGTTGATAATGGAGGTGGCGCAGCGGAAAAGGGCATACAGCCCGGCGATTTGATTGTAGAGGTCGGTCAGGAAGAGGTCACTAGCCCCTCCGACGTGATCAAAAAAGTGGGTGAAAAGGAGAAACAAAACAAGAGTACAGTTTTGCTTCTCTTGGACCGTCAAGGAGATTTGCAGTTTGTCGCAGTTCGTATTTCTGGCGGTTAGGAGCTTCGGTTGTGGGCAGGCTCACCTCCCCTGCTGATGCTATGCGGGACCTAACAGTTTTGTTATGGCGCTTGATCCTGTAATTATATTGGCCGGGCCAACCGCCAGCGGTAAATCGGAATTAGGGCTTGAACTGGCAAAACACTGTGGCGGTGTAATTATCAACGCCGACAGTCTGCAGGTGTATAGGGAACTCCGAATTTTAACTGCACGCCCTGATGCGCGCTCTGAATCGCAAGTACCTCATCGCCTTTATGGCACGGTTTCAGCCTCCGAGAGGTTTTCGGTTGGGAAGTGGCTTGCTTTGGCGTGTCGAGAAATTGATTTGGTTCATGAGGCCGGTGCGATTCCGATATTCGTCGGTGGCAGTGGGCTGTATATTCGTTCTCTGGTGGCGGGGATCGCACGGATCCCAAAAATTTCGCCCGCCGATCGATTGGCAGCCACCGAACTATATGGTG
>CAZSYW010000134.1:0-6321 GCA_964611315.1 uncultured Rhodospirillaceae bacterium | reverse complement strand
TGACCCACTAAACGTCAATTTAAAACCATTAAACTCGGGTGGATTATGAGATCCAGTGACCATTACACCACCGTCCGCACCCAAGGCCTCAACAGCAAAGTACAACATCGGTGTCGGTCCCAAACCCACGCACAGCACGTCTGCGCCAGAAACTTTTAAGCCCCTTACCAACGCTTTCTCTAACTCTGGGGAGGAGAGGCGCCCATCGTAACCCACACACAGCCTGGGCTGACGCCCAAGCCGCACCCTTGCCATTGTTGCGAATGCACGTCCTATTGCAACTGCATCATCAATCCGTAAGCTCTGACCAACCACGCCTCGAATATCGTACGCCCGGAGTATACTAGGGTCCAAATCACAAGTCCCCCGAGTCATTCACCAACCTCGGGACGACCCACACTTACATACCGTATTCCCTCTTCGCGAACTTCTGCCAGATCATAAATGTTGCGTAAATCAATGACCAAAGGAACGGCCATCAGCGACTTTACCCGCTTGACGTCCAACGCACGAAACTCGTTCCACTCTGTGACAATGACTAAAGCAACTGCTCCGTCCAAAATATCATAAGCCGAATTTCCCCAATGCACATCATTCAAGCACCCCTTTGCAGCACTCATTCCTGCCGGGTCATATGCGCTTATGAGCGCTCCCGACAGCTGCAGAGCGGAGACTATGTCAAGACTAGGCGCCTCTCGGATATCATCCGTGTTTGGTTTAAACGTCAAACCAAGGACCGCAATTTTTTTCCCTTTCACGTTTCCACCACACGCAGCTATCACTTTCTCAGACATCTGTACCCGCCGCTCTGCGTTAACCGAAATTACCGACTCAATGATTTTGATGGGTGCACCAAAATCTTCGCCAGTACGTGCTAACGCATGTATATCCTTTGGAAAACAGCTTCCCCCAAAACCGGGTCCAGCGTGCAAAAATTTTTGACCTATCCGACCGTCTAACCCCATTCCCCGAGCAACGTCCTGCACATTAGCACCCACCGCCTCACAAAGATTAGCGATTTCGTTAATGAAAGTTATTTTAGTCGCGAGAAACGCATTCGACGCGTACTTCGTTAACTCTGCAGTGCTCCGATCAGTAAAGAGAACTGGCGTATCGCGCAGGAACAAGGGCCGGTAAAGTTTTGTAAGCACGTCACGTGCGTATTCGGAGTGGGCCCCAACAACGATTCGGTCCGGCCGCATAAAATCTTCTATCGCCGAACCTTCGCGCAGAAATTCTGGATTGGAAACAACGTCAAAATCACGGCCGAGACCCAAGTCCGGACGCCTTTTTAAAATTCGGCGTTCTATCTCGTCCCCGGTGCCAACTGGCACCGTCGATTTTGTTACTACCACTGTATTAGTTGATAGAGAATCGGCTATCTCTTCTGCCGCGTCATAAACATACGACAAATCCGCGTGACCGTCACCGCGTCTGCTCGGTGTCCCAACAGCGATAAAAACAGCGTCAGTTCCAGACACTGACGATGCTAGGTCGGTACTGAAGGTAAGACGACCTGAAGCTGCATTTGCTCCAACCAACTCCTCTAAACCCGGTTCGTATATCGGAATTTCTCCAGCCCAAAGACCTTCTATTTTTTCTTGGACTTTATCAACGCAGACAACATCAACGCCAAACTCTGAAAAGCATGCCCCTGAAACCAGACCTACATATCCGGTTCCAACCATCGCTATCCTCATTGTCCGCCCCTATCCGGTTTTAAGTTCATCTGCCACTCTTAAAACGATATTGGCAACGTCACTGCGCAATTCTTCCCGGGCTAAACCAAAAGCTATATTCGCCTCAAGAAAGCCAACTTTGTCACCGCAGTCGTAGCGCGTCCCATCAAACCGAAAACCGTTAAAGGGTGCCTCTCCTACCAAAGCGGCCATAGCATCTGTTAATTGTATTTCCGTGCCCACATCATAATTTTGACCAACCAAGTGCTCAAAAATGTCGGGCAGAAAAATATATCGACCGACTACGGCGATGGATGAAGGCGCTATCGCCGGCGAAGGTTTTTCAACCAAACCCTGGACCTCTATGAAACGTCCTTGAACCTCTCCAGGCATTACAACTCCATACCGCTCAACAAGGTTCGTCGGCACATCCATCACGGCAACCATATTTCCCCCAACCTTTTTCCAGGCAGCAAGCATCTGGCCCAAACAAGGCGGCTTTGCCAACACCAAGTCATCAGGCAAAATTACCGCGAAGGGTTCGCTTCCCACAAATTCTCGGGCGCACCAGACAGCATGACCCAGACCAAGAGGCTCTTTTTGTACCACGAAGTGCGCAGTATCGGGTGGCAATTGACAGCCTCGAACACTCGCAAGAAATGTTGACTTTCCGGTATCAATGAGAATTCTTTCCAATTCGTCGGAGTTGCCAAAGTGGTTTGAAACAGCTTCTTTATTGGGAGAAACGACAAAAATAAACTGTTCAATACCTGCACTTCGCGCTTCTTCAACAGCGTATTGGAGGAGTGGCTTGTCTACTACCGTTAACATCTCCTTGGGCACCGACTTTGTCGCTGGCAAGAATCTTGTTCCTAATCCCGCGACCGGGAAAATAGCCTTACGCACGAACATTATAGATAACCGCTATCCCCGGAATTACCCGTGGTCCATGCGTCCTTATGATTATCTTTGAAGTGAACATTTCTTTTGCACCAAGTCCAAAAAACAAGCCGTGCGCGAAAACCTTAATAATATATTTTTTTCAACCGCCTACAGGATAAGCAACGTCATCGATATTTAACTGTACTTCCTGGCGCCCTCCCCAATTGTTGTGTTGCAAAGACCCCGCTATGTGAAGATTTTTTGCACCTAGCAATGCCTGACCTAACGGCTGATCAGCGACTCGAAAGGCTATACCTTTAAGACGGACACCTCCGTCACCAGCCAAGATACACCGTACATGATCACCGTCGCCAACTCTATCCGCTCTAACCAATTTTACCTTTGCAAATGCGAAACGAGGTAGTGGATTACCGGCTCCGTACGGACCCGCCTGTTCCAGGCTCTCAATCAGCTCGCTCCGAGCTCCGGATAAAGCAAGAACACCATCCAAACCAAGCGTCGGCCCTTCCGCTAAACCTCGTTGCTTCGTAGTGCGTTCGTTAGCAAACTCCTGAAACGCTTGGAACTTTGAACGTTGAATTGTGAATCCGCCGGCCATAGGATGCCCGCCTCCACCTAATAGTAAACCCCGTTGTTTAGCAGCAGTAATGATCACGCCAATATCGATGTTTGGGACAGAACGCGCTGAACCCCTACCAATATCGTTGCTAAATGAAATCACCAAACTCGGTTTTTTGTAGCGTTGCGCAAGGCGGCTTGCAACCAAGCCAATAACACCGGGATGCCAGTGCTGGTCATCCACGAAAATCGCTGAACCAGACTCTCCGGCCGACTGGACCTTAGCGAAGGCTTGTTGGACGTTTAAGGATTCTATTGTTTGCCGTTCCAGGTTTAAATCATTCAATCTTGTAGCAATATTTGATGCATCCCTTTGATCGTCCGTGGTCAAGAGTTTGTGTCCTAAGCCGGCCTCACCAACCCGGCCGCCAGCGTTAATCCGAGGGCCCAACACAAATCCCAGGTGGTAGGACTCAGGCCGAGCATCCATCCCGGCAATATCCGCAAGAGCGGCTAGCCCCCTGTTTTGGCGCCTCGCTATAACCTTCAGGCCTTGACGAACTAAAGCCCGATTAAGCCCGGTTAGTGGCACCACATCACACACCGTGCCAAGTGCCACCAAATCGAGCCATGCCATTAGATCAGGCTCTCGCCTACGTTTGAAAAACCCCGCCCCACGCAAAGCGCGATTTAGCGCCACAATAAGCAAATAGACGACACCCACCGCAGCCAAAGCGCCCTGATCGCTGCAATCATCGAGTCGATTGGGGTTCACCAATGCAAAGCACGTAGGCAAATCCGGCCCAGCCAAATGATGGTCCAGAACAATCACGTCAAGTCCTATAAGTGCCGCACTGGCAAGGGCCTCGTGAGCACCGGTCCCGCAATCAACGGTCACGACAACTTGCGCGCCCTTTGCATGTAATTTTTGCAACGCCTCATCCGTCGGGCCGTAACCTTCTCGCATACGGTCAGGGATATAAACCTCAACGTCGACACCAACTGAGAAAAAAAACTTCCGTAATAATGCCGAAGCTGTAGCACCGTCAACGTCGTAGTCCCCAAATACGGCTATCTTTTCGGATTTAATTACCGCCTCTGCCAAACGCGCCGCTGCACGATCCATATCTACTAGCAACGAAGGATCCGGCATCAAATCTCGTAGTTTTGGATCAAGGAATTGTTCTGCACTCTCTGACCGCACGCCACGCGCCGTCAGTACGCGCGCGATTATCTCAGGCACGCCTAAACGTTGGGAAATTGCCAAGACAGTACGTTCGTCGGTACCTCGTTCCTGCCACCGAAGGCCACCCACCGAGCATTTAACACCAAGCAATGCTTCCGCCTGGCTTGACGAAACCATTATTATGCCGGCCCTACTACAAACAAAGACTTACGAGCAAGATTATGTTCAGCACTAATCACTCGTGCCGTTCCCGTCTTTGAGCGCATGACGAGCGAGTCAGTGCTTGCCGTGGTAGTACCTCGCCTTACGCCGCGCAACATAGAACCGTCTGTGACACCAGTCGCGGCGAACATGACCTCTCCCTTCGCCATTTCAGCCAATTCATACTTCCGCGCCAAGTCCTCTACACCCAGTTTGGCCGCACGGATTTTCTCTTCATCATTGCGGAAAACGAGCCTACCCTGCATTTGACCCCCAATGCATCGTAGTGCCGCAGCAGCGAGCACTCCTTCCGGGGCTCCGCCAATCCCCATGTAGATATCAATCCCCGTATCCTCACGGGCAGTCGCAATAACGCCGGCCACATCACCATCTTGGATGAGTTGAATCCGAGCACCAGCCTCACGCGTTTTTGAAATCAGTTCTTCGTGCCGCGGGCGGTTTAAAATACAGGCCACCAAGTCCGAAATGTCACGCCCCTTAGCCCGGGCCAAATTCTGCAAGTTTTTCACAGTTGTTTCGTCCAGATCTACAACGTCAGATGGAACCCCGGGCCCAACAGCTATTTTCTCCATATACACGTCAGGCGCCTGCAGTAACCCACCTTCTTCTGCCATCGCTATAACCGACAGAGCGTTGGACCCCCCTGTCGCACAAATAGTGGTGCCTTCAAGAGGGTCAAGAGCTATGTCGACCTTTGGTCCGCCAGCTCCGACTTTTTCGCCTATATATAGCATAGGCGCCTCATCCCGTTCCCCTTCCCCTATGACTACCGTTCCTTCAATCGCCAAGCCATTGAGAGATTGTCGCATCGCGTCCACTGCGGCTTGGTCTGCCGCTTTCTCATCACCGCGTCCCATCAAGCGTGAGCTTGCCAAAGCAGCCGCTTCCGTAACGCGGACCACCTCTAAAGCGAGGTTTCTATCTAAAGTCCCAACCATAGCTACTCAAACACCTTCTTAAATCGGCCAAACCACAGATCCCGAATGTTAAAACACCATACACCACGAGGCTGATGAGGATGCAATGCCCGAAGAAACAACGGGGGTATTGTCACGCTCCTTCATGACTCGACGGTCAGGCCCTCTTTCACGCACAGAGCAGAAATGCTGTTCCGATTCGACACCGCTATATCTCAGCGGTCGATATTCAGAATCCATCGACAGTTAGGCCAAAGTAGCGCCCACCATGTTAATTTTTAGCGCTTTACCAGGAATGACCTGATATTCCGGGCCGCCTGGCGAATTCGTTGCCGGTTTTCAACTAAGGCTAAACGCACGTAGCCCTCGCCATACTCGCCAAAACCTATCCCGGGCGACACGGCAACCTGGGCTTCCTGCAAAAGTAATTTAGAAAACTCTAAAGACCCCATATCCCGAAACTGCGGCGGTATGGGTGCCCAAACAAACATAGTTGCCCGCGGCGAAGGAATCTCCCATCCGGCAGCAGAAAAACTTTCGACAAGCACGTCTCGCCGCTCACGATAGCGCGCTCGGATTCGTTCCACGTAGTCCTGAGACCCGTTCAAAGCCGCAGACGCTGCCACCTGCACGGGTGTAAAAGCCCCGTAATCCAAGTAAGATTTAATTCGCGCGAGTGCGTTTATCAAATCTTTGTTCCCAACGCCGAACCCAACCCGCCAGCCAGGCATGGAATATGTCTTACTCAGAGAACTGAACTCCACCGTAATATCGCGGGCATCAGGGATCTGGAGTATCGACGGAGGCGGTTCACTATCGAAGTAGATCTCAGCGTAAGCTATGTCCGACAAAATCA
>CAZSYW010000133.1:0-6334 GCA_964611315.1 uncultured Rhodospirillaceae bacterium | reverse complement strand
ATCGATGCGTGCGGTTGATCTTAGTGTGCATGATTTCCAACAAAACCCAGATGCAGCCAAACGTCTATTAGACCTTGGACAGGACTGCATCGAGCGGGACGGCGCCGAAGCCTTAATTCTAGGCTGCACTGCCGAATATGGGTTTGCCTCTGAAATGCAAGATATGCTTAAAGTACCTGTGCTGGAGGCTATACCTGCAGCGCTAAAATATGCTGAAATGATGGCCGATTCTGCTAAAAATTTTGGTTGGTCCCCGAGCCGAAAGCATGGCAGCGCAGCACCCCCAGAAGAGGAAATTGCCGCCTGGGGTTTGTTTGACGGTGAACCTCCTATTGGACGAGAAATTCAAATTGGCGAGGAACATTGAGTAATCGGAGAAAAAGCTCCAAAGCTACGCAAGCAATACTTAAATTTTAAAAAGTGCTAGTCCTTTCACAAGCAAATGTCTCATTTGCTGAGCGGTTCAGTGTCAGAGGTTTCTATTTTCGGTCTTTTTGGTCATTCTTCAGTGGGCCTATCCAAAATGGGCCATTCGGCGTTTGTTTTAGAAACTACAATTACCTTTCCGTAAGTGCAGGCTCCCGTTCCAAAAATGAGTCCGGTATAGCTAAAATTTTTATACCATGAATTTAGGAATAACACGCTACCGGCGGTCCCAAAGAATCAAAATTCGGTATTATCCCCAGGCCGGGAGATTGACCGGCACTCATCTCTCCATTTTTTCGGACGGGAGCACCCTTAGCGGTCCGTACGTCAACATAGCTGTTAAAATCTGTAGCAGAAAAACGGAAGCGTTCTGGTGTCGAATGAGCTAAGTGAGCAATAGCCGCCGTGATAATATCGCCGCCCCAGCTATCCTCAATAGTCATTGCAATACCAAGCGAGACACAAATATCTCTAATTTGTCTTGCTTTGGTTAACCCTCCGACCTTAGAGATTTTTAAATTTATCACATCCATAGCCCCATCCTCATAAGCACGTAGCAGAGTCTGAAGGCTGTCGATATTTTCATCCAAGATAAAAGGTCGCGCTGTCCGTTGACGAACAGTCAACGACTCCTGATAACTTTTGCAAGGCTGTTCTATGTAGACATCGAGTTTTGCGACGCTATCAATAACCTTGGCCGCTTGGTGCATCAACCAACCAGTATTGGCATCAGCAACCAAAACTTCTCCTTGATCAAGTATGCTTCGAGTTGCATGGATGCGAGCAATATCCTCGTCTGGATCACCGCCAACTTTTAACTGAAATTTAGTGTACCCTTCTGCCCGATACTTAGCGATGTTCTTAGCCATAGCATCTGGCGACCGTTGGCTAATCGCGCGATAGAGTTGCACAGATTCTCCATACCGCCCTCCTAGTAATTTACATACTGGAAAGTCTGTTTTTTTCCCCAAAAGGTCCCAACACGCCATATCAATACCAGACTTAACATAGGGATGACCCAAAAGCGCATTATCCATAATAAGATTAATCTTTCCCACTTCACTTGCTTCAGCATTAATTAAATGTGGGGCTAATTCAGCAATGCCAGCGCGAACACCTGGCCCATAGGCGGGTAGATAGAATGGCCCTAAAGGACAGACCTCACCATATCCTGTTAGGCCTTCATCCGTTTCAATCCCAACAACAGTACAGTCAAAAATTTCTACAAATTTACCATCCGCCCAGGAATAGCGTCCCTCTTTCAGTCGCAGGTCGACTTGGTAGACATTTATTGCTTTAATTTTCATAGGAATTTTTCCCCGCCTCTTCGAACTTATCTCTAGCAGCGATTTCTTGTCTGTTGGTCTAACGCTAGACCATTAGACAATCAACAAATAGGCGAAAAACAAGCTTACTTATGGTTCTTTAACAAGCCAGTTGAGACAATCGATTCTTGGTATTGGCGACTAGATAGTTACCAATCTGGGATAAAAAAGATTCTACCAAGCCGGGGGTATCCAATCTGTCATAAGATCTATTGGATAAATTGGTCGCTTCAATCCTTGCCAATCAAAGTTTTTTAAGTTTGGAGAGGTTAGGCCAGGCGCATCGCACTCGATAACTTGGTCCGGTCGAAAATACACCGAAAATCCAGCACGGAAATGACCGCGTGACTTAACAACCGTTGTTCTTGCCGCTTCGACATCAATGCCGAATTCTTCAAAAAATCCTGGGTCAAAACATTGCTGGCGAATTGAAATTACAACCACAACTACAGTACCGAGACGAAGAACTGCGGTTGGGCCTAGATCGATAGCCATATTGGCCTTCGATCCAGGCGATCGCCCAACGATCTGCCCATCCGAAAGATTTAGGACCTCCACCTCCGCCTCAAATTTCTCCGAGCTCCGATCTCCCTCCGACCGGTTGAAACGCGCCATGAATTTAGCGCCTACTCCTCTCTCATGCGCTTCACCGGCTAGCGCCAAATCAAAAAAGACGCCCAGTATGACACCTTGTGCTCCTGCTTCATAGAGTCCTTTCAATAGCCAGACCGTATTACCTCTACCTCCACCCCCTGGATTGTCCCCAACGTCTGCGATTATAATCCGCTCCCGGGATGGGTTTGTTCCCTGCTCCACAGCCATCTCAATACACTCTTCATAGGGGGTCAAAGTTGGAAGGAGTTGCGCTCTATCCCGCCAGATATATTCGGCCAATTCCTTGCAAACTTCTTTGGCCTTAACCTCATTGTTGCGTGTGGTAACTAAAAAACTCATCCCGTTAAACGGTGTATCTCCATAACTGAAGCCACCCAAGATCGAGACGTTCATAACCACGTTGTCGATCTTTGTCTGGCCCAATTGAATTGCTTCTGCATACAGGCCTTCGGCGGTAAGCTGCTTTACCTGCGGGGTCAAAATAGGAAGGCGGATAAATGCGGTTTCTGGAACCACCCCGTTAATTAATTCATGGATGATGTGCGCACATTCTGCCCCCCGGTCTAATTGGTCCACGTGCGGGTTCGTAAGATAGGATACCATTACGTCGGTCATCTCGACCATTCTTTCGGACACAATCGCGTGTAGATCGAGAACAGAAACGATTGGGATATGAGGTCCAACGATCTCACGGGCCATTCCATATAACTCTCCGTCTGGATCCAGGTGCTCTGTTGATAGAGCAGCACCATGCTGGGCGAAATAGACCCCGTCCACAGGCATTGCCGCAATTAAGCGGGATGCCATGTCTTCCTTTAACTCGAGAAAAAATTCATGATCAATCGGCCCTGCTGCTCCCCCATCTGCATACACAATAGGTGCAGGCTGCCACGAACCGATAGCGTCCATTTGACGCACGAAACCTGGCAAGGTTCCACAAGCCTTTGGATGATTGCTTCTAGCATCAATCACCAATTCATCACCATATAACAAGCAGTGTTCGATGAATTCTGACTTAAATGCTGTTGGCGCAAAGCGATTGCTTTCCAAATGAAGCCCTAAGATAGCTATTTTAGGCCCACCACCCATTTATTCCTCCACTCGTTAATCATTGGCCTCCCACCTAAGCCAGGGACGGTAAAATTGCCTCACACACAAATGTTTGGGACTGTTTTCTAAATCAAGGACCTAAGCGACTCGCGCTGGTTCAGTGCTGGATACCAGCAAACCCGCTATAAAGGTGCGCAAATTACCGCAATCGTTAAAACCATTACAGTATTCGAACAATGCGGCTCCCGATGCTTCACCCAAAACTGGTCCACAGCAATCGTCGAACTTTCGGCGACGCTCAAATTCCGATAACGGATCACCCAATGTTCCCTTTGCACTCATGCGTGACGTTTTAAACGTCTCACCATTTTTCAGGGTCACTGTCAGTTCGTGGGCAAATTCTCCAGCCGGGTTGAGTTCAGCCTCCGGTGGCGTTGCATCCATTGTCGTCAATGGAAGAAACTCACGGATTTCAGCGCGATTCACGGCTTCTGGCGTAAAATCCTGAAGGCTTAAAAACCCGTTTTTTAGGGCGACAGCCATACAATATTGCATTGAAAACCGAGCCTCCATCTCCGTCTGTGGCCTATCGAAACATAGGTTTAACACATTGGACGTGTTGACGTAGGTATGCATGCTTTCCACATCATCCGGTTTAAAGTCATGTTTGGCTTTAAGATCGAGCAAATTGTCGATGCTTTTGTGAGTGGAGCCGCAACAGGGATGTATCTTTGGCGCCAAGCCGACGGCTTCGATCACAAGAGGCTTGCCAACTGGGAACTTGCTGAAATCCCAACCAGGCGGCATATCTCCGCCAAATAATTTTAAAAACCCATAGTCGTTATCCAGCACCTCGGCCCGCCCTTCGACCCCATCGCGAGCGAAATAGGCTGCAAGGACACCATTCTGTGCTGCCATGCCGGCCTGAAAAGGTTTGGCATGAGAACCAAACTGCCCCTTCAGTCCAGCTGCCATCGAAGTACCTAAGCTCATGGCATGCATCATCCGCACGCTGTCAAGCTTTAACAGCCGCGCGCAGGCTGCCGCCGTCCCAATACAGCCCACAGTCGCCGTGGCATGGAAACCCTTGAGATAGTGAGACCGATTGACGCCACGGCCTATGGCAGCATGGCATTCAAGCCCAACCAAATAGGCATCTATAATATCCTGACCAGACGCGCCCGTTTCCTCACCTAACGCCAGTAGGGCTGGAACTAAGACCGCCGAGGCATGGGTCAACGCAGCAAGAAAATTATCATCGAAATCTTGGGCATGCGCGGCGGTCCCGTTAGCGAATGCGGCAAAAGGGGCAGGTGCACGGGACCCGCTACCAATAATTGTAGCTCCACCGCTGCTTACGGACCAGGCATCAACCGTGGTCCGTACCCTTTTTGCCGCCTCGTCAGTCGCACCCGATACCATGCAAGCGACCGTATCTGTGATAGCGTGAACTACCGGAGTAATCGACGTCTTGGGCCAATCACCGGGTACCTGTGCTGCCCAGTGGGCAATATCTTCGAGCGTTGTGTTCCGAGCCACGGCATGGGCCTCCTGAAATTGATCAATAAGGCCATATCAGCATGGCACCCTGCCGGCCAAATGTCCATTATTGGGTCCTAAATAGAACCTACTTATCGCAATTGACCGGCCGACCTAAAAATTCTGGAAATTGCTTGCCTCGCACATTTAACTCCCTTGATATAAGAACCCACCTACTCAACCGCTTCCCGCACCTTACGCCGCTTTTTACGCAAAACGTCACTGGCAGCAGCGGCAATCTGGCCATCCGCGCCTATGACACAACCATAATCACGCTCAGCGCCCTTCGGCGTCACGTACTCGCCATCAAGGTCGCACTGCACTTCTGAATAAGGCCTATCTAGAGGGTCGCCGTAGCCTGAACCGCCGGCGAGAAGCAAATCAGCGACGAGTTTGGTATTACTGAGACTGAACATCCCACCAACTCCAAGGTTGCTGAGCTCAACACCGTTAGAATCCATGACGCGTGCCCACGTCGGACCCCCGGCCTGACCCTTGAAGAGCCCTGGTGTATCGATCCCGACGCCTATAGGATAGAGCCGTACGTCGGCCACTGTGCCGTCGTCATAAAGCTTACGACACTGTATTGCTTGGCCGAGCCCACCGCGATAGCGCCCGGCACCTCCTGAATCCGATACATATTGTCTCATCAGCACCAGAATTGGTGCACGCGCCTCAGCTAGTTCGACCGAGGTATCGGCGGCGGTGGTTGGAAACAACAACCCCGATTTACCGTCTTGGCTCGACGAAGCACCCTGACCACCACCTTGAAATAAGTGGTCGTCATACACTTGACCATTCGAGTCGTGACCATAAAAAAGTTGCGAGGATGGAAACCCTGTGAATGCCTGCACCAAATCGGGTGCGGCATTCGCCATAGCATATAAAATGTTGGCCGGGCAATACCAGGTGGTGTGGGTACGCAAGTACACGGCCCGAGGCTTACTTGTGTTCAATCGGCTCCCTTCCGGCGCCTTGACAGTAAACATGCGGTAACAGCCTGCGTTGCTCGGCACATCCGGCGTCAACATACATTTCAAGGTGTAACAAGTGTACGCGACGGTAAAGCTGAGCGTGGAGTTGGAAGCTCCAATTTCGCGCTCTGGTGGCGTCCCTTCATAATCCACCTCTATCTCGTCGCCAGCAATAGTAATCGTGATCGGAAAGCGCTCGGGCGGGCCAAGACCACTAGCCCACATCTCATTTTTGTAGATCCCATCTGGCAGTTCTTGAACTGCATCACGCATTGCCTTTTCGGCTCGCTTCTGGACCACGGCGGTAAGGGCCTTAAGATCTTCCATTCCGTATTCATCCATGAATTCTATAATGCGTTGGGCGCCAGAAGCATTGGCCGAAACAAGGGCATGCAGATCACCAAG
>CAZSYW010000132.1:0-6352 GCA_964611315.1 uncultured Rhodospirillaceae bacterium | reverse complement strand
ATGGTTTGGGTTGCTCTCGCGGGCCCAGCAACAAATTTTGTTCTTGCCTTCGTGACGGCGATTTTAATCCACCTCGTACTACTGGTGCCAGAGTTTGCAGAATCCTGGACACTGCAAAACCTTGTAAATTCTATTATAATCAACCTGGTCCTAGGTGTGTTTAACCTGTTTCCTCTGCCGCCTCTAGATGGTGGGAGGGTGGCTGTCGGCTTGTTGCCATCGCCGTGGTCAGGACGCTTAGCACGAATGGAGCGTCACGGATTGTTGATCTTGATCGGGATGATCTTCATCCTGCCATTAATACTTGCGCAAATCGGAATCGAGTTTAACCTTTTTAGTTGGATCGTGTGGTTGCCGGTAGAGAAATTATTTGAACTAATCACGTTTGTTGTGGGGCTCGAATAGGATGGAGAAACATCCAGTGCAGGCGACGGATGTTGGACCTTTAAAACCGGGGTTAAAAGAACCTATACAGTTGATGCTCGATTTGGATGGGTTTGAGGGTCCCATCGACTTGTTACTAAGCTTAGCGAAGGATCAAAAGGTCGATCTGAAGAGGATTTCCATTCTTGAACTCGCGGATCAATACCTTGCTTACATTGAGGGTGCGAGACAGCTTCGATTGGAGTTGGCCTCCGATTATCTCGTTATGGCTGCTTGGTTGGCCTACTTGAAGTCTAGGCTTCTTTTGCCACGTGAGGATGACGACGAAGAGCCAGATCCAGAATTGTTAGCCGAAACACTGGCGCTGCAACTGCGTCGCCTTGAGGCTATGCGCGAGGCAGGCCAGCGTCTTTTCGCTCGGGATTTACTTGGCAGGGATGTATTCCCTAGGGGCAACGCGGAAGGCATCGTGGTCGTACCTCGTGTTTTCTATTCTCCATCTCTTGATGATTTGGTTAGGGCCTACGCTGAGCAGCGTAGGCGTGACCATTTAACGACGATGTCAATTAAGCCGAGCGAAATTTACAGTGTAGAAGTAGCGTTGCGACGACTCGCCACTATGGTAGGCCAAAATTTGGATTGGATGAGTCTGCAAAGTTTTTTGCCTATAAATTTAGCTGATGGTTTGGTTGCCAGGTCAGCTTTAGCGTCGACTTTTGCGGCTTCTCTCGAGTTGGCACGAGAGGGAAAAATAGAGGTACAACAGGCCGACACTTTCGGCCCTATATATTTGCGTCACCGGCGGTCGGAGGATTGATAATGGAAGAGCGTGACCGTCACATTCGCGTTGTTGAAGCGTTGTTATTTTCGGCAAAGACGCCCTTGTCCGTGGAAATGATATCTAAGCATGTCCCGGAGGTAGAAAACGTTGCAGATCTGCTTGGCACTCTCGTGGCTTACTACTCGGAGCGGGGGATAAACCTCGTGAACGTTGGCGGGGGCTGGGCATTTCGAACTGCCCCCGAATTGGCACCAGTTTTGCGTCGTGAGGCTGAGGTCATGAGAAAATTGTCGCGCGCCGGGCTCGAAACCCTTGCCATCGTCGCATATCACCAACCGGTTACCAGGGCTGAGATCGAACAAATCCGTGGTGTAACGGTAAGCAAGGGGACATTAGATATCTTATTTGATATGGGCTGGATTGCACCAAGGGGCAGGCGACGGACGCCGGGTAGGCCAGTTACTTGGGTGACCACTGATGCTTTCTTAGAGCATTTCGGGTTAGCTGAGATAGAGGAACTGCCGGGAGTGGAGGAACTGAGAGCAGCAGGCTTGTTGGATTCTTCTGCACCACCTTTGATAATTGCGGAGTCGGTGCAAGATTTTGCCGATGAGGATGAGGAGGATGCAGGCTTGGAGCTTGAATTGGGTGAGGACGAAGAGTAAGGCCGTTGAGTTATGTGCCGGGGTTCCGTACGTGATTTTTGGAAATCTGACCTATTTGAGATTGAGTTTTATTCTCATCAAGGGTACAAGCAACACGAAACAATGGTTAACGGCGTCAGGAACAATGGATCCTGTTCTAAGGCTATGTTTTTACGCAAAATACTTAATGGGCGGACTCGTTTTTTGCCTGTTATATTTTCTAATTGCCGCAGTGGTCTTGGAATCAAGGGGACTACAAGCTGCGGAAGTGAATGTTTATTCGGGCCGTAAAGAAGCCCTTATTAGACCCGTGCTCGACCGTTATACAGAGCACACAGGTGTTAAAGTTAATCTTGTTAGTGGAAAAGCGGAACAGCTACGGGAGCGCTTAATAGTCGAAGGGCGCAATAGCCCAGCCGATGTTTTAATAACAGCTGACGTAGCCAATCTCCACCGGTCAATGTTAGCCGGTTTGCTACGACCCATCGAGTCCAAGATCCTCTCTAGAAGAATTCCTCTTACCTACCGGGATCCAACGAAGCAATGGTTTGGGCTTAGTTTACGTGCGCGGGTGTTTGTTTTTTCTACTGATCGGGTGGGCCGCAAGGAATTATCAACATATGAAAATTTAGCTGAGCCGAAGTGGCGCGGGCGGATTGCCGTCCGTTCGTCAAGTAACGTTTACAATCAGTCGTTGATAGCTTCTATGATTGCTACTCATGGCATTGCTAGCACGGAAAACTGGGGCCGAGGACTTGTCGCAAATTTTGCTCGTTCACCTCAAGGCGGTGACACAGATCAAATTCGTGCGGTGGCTTCTGGCGAGGCCGACATTGCAATCGTGAATTCATATTACTATGGGCGGTTGATGGGTTCTTCAAGAAAGCGTGACAAAGGATTAGTTGAAAAGACAGCGCTATTTTTCCCTAATCAAGATGGACGAGGAACGCACGTAAATATCTCTGGGGCAGCGGTGACCGCTAGCGCTAAGAATCTTCGCGAAGCGGTAGGTCTATTAGAGTTTCTCTCGTCATCGGAGGGACAACATCTGTTTGCAGAACTGAACCATGAATTCCCCGTGAGTAACGATGTAGATCGATCACCTATCGTCTCTAGTTGGGGGATTTTTAAGGCCGATGAGTTGAAATTGGCGCTTTTGGGCGAATACAACGGGGATGCAATAAGGTTAGCTGACCGAGTGGGATGGAGATGAGAGGTTAGTAAGCCGTACTAATACCTAGTCCGCTCATTTTACTACTCTTCAAGGTAGACGTGCTATAGATGGGTGGTCCCGTGGAATGGGATGTTCTTCAAATTTTCATCTCGCGTAATTTAATGAATTGTTCTGGTTTAAGACTTTCTACAGTAGCCGAATTTTGATCGACCAAGACAAATCTTCGTTGGTCGGTTTCAAAACCCACGGCTCGTGGCTGAATCCGTGGCAGGTTCTTCCGTTTTTTACGGCTATTTTGGTGTGTATCCCGTCATTGGTGGTCATTGGCCATTTGGCTTTTCCTATGGGGGAAGTATGGGAACATCTTACGGATACTGTCCTTTCCAGGTACGTAATCAATACGGTTTTCCTTGCTTTTGGAGTTGGCTCAATTGGCTTTTTGATAGGGGGTGGCACCGCTTGGTTGTGTGCTACCTGTCGCTTCCCGGGTCAGAAGTTTTTTGAATGGGCTTTACTACTTCCACTAGCGATTCCCACCTATACGATAGCATTTAGTTACGGTGGACTGCTGGAATATGCTGGACCAGTACAGAGTGGTTTGCGGGCGCTTTTTGGTTGGTCCCGCGACGAATATTGGTTCCCGGAGATTCGTTCAGTTCCCGGCGCTATCGTGGTAATGGCTTTCGTTTTGTACCCTTATGTCTATCTGCTAGGTCGTTCCGTTTTCATCGGTCAATCGCAAACCAGCTCGGAAATGAGTCGAGCCTTGGGTAGAGGACCTTGGCGAACCTTCGTTGCAGTTTCATTGCCACTAGCTCGACCGGCGATGATCGCTGGCGTAGCCTTAATGGTGATGGAGGCATTGAGTGATTTTGGTGCGGTCCAATACCTCGGGGTGGATACTTTTACAACAGGTATATACCGGACGTGGTTTGCGCTTGGTGCGCCTCAGGCAGCTGCGCAGTTGTCCGCATTCCTGTTTTTGTTTGTATTTGCCGCTATGTTGACGGAGCAGTGGTCCCGGGGGAAGGCGCGGTATTACCAGGTCACTGGACGTGACCGATTACGGCGTAGCATTAAACTTCGCGGCATGCGTGCTCTTTCAGCTATCATCTTCTGCTCCCTGCCTCTGATATTGGGTTTTCTTGTGCCATGCACACAACTCGTGTTGTGGACGTTAGAAAGTTGGACTGATGTGATTGATAGACGATTTTTGGAGTATGCTTGGCATAGTGTGTCACTCGCCGCACTCACTTCCGTGTTAGCGATAGTTTTGGCGTTGGCTCTACGTTATTCGCTTCGAATTAAGGGCGGTTGGCGCAACCAGGTATGCGTGCGTTTTGCGGCTTTGGGTTATGCTGTTCCTGGCTCAGTAATAGCGGTGGGTGTTTTGTTGCCATTTGGATGGGTGGACCAAAAAATAGATGATCTTTCGCGAGATTGGTTCGATGTGTCGACCGGCTTATTGTTGACGGGTGGAATTGCTGTGTTGGTGTTTGGGTATTTGGTGCGATTTTTAGCCGTGGCTTTGGGTGCTGTTGAGTCGGCAATGGACAAAATTAGTCCTCAGCTAGATGATGCGGCGCGCGCACTAGGCTACGGACCGGGTAAACGATTATGGCACCTTCACATCCCTTTGCTGTTTAACGGGTTGTTAACAGGTGGGCTCTTGGTTTTTGTTGACGTTATGAAGGAACTGCCAGCGACGCTTATACTGCGTCCCTTTAACTTCGACACATTGGCAGTGCGTGCTTTCGAATTAGCCTCGGACGAGTTACTGGTGGAATCGGCTAGCGCTTCACTTGCTATTGTCTGTGTCGGGTTACTTCCAGTAATTGTTCTTAGTCGTGCGGTTGGTCGAGTTAATTTTGGCATGCCACGCGTTGGTGGTACTCCATGAATGCGGTCTTGCAGGGCTTAGAGCTGGTAAATATCAGTCACTCGTATTCGAGCAAGACGGTGGTTCAAGAACTTAGCCTTACTGTGCCGCCCGGTTCTTTGACTTGTCTATTGGGTCCTTCCGGATGCGGAAAGACGACGGTGTTGAGGCTTTCTGCTGGTCTTGAAAGACTTCAGGTTGGATCGATTAGAATCGATGGAGTGTGTGTGGCCGACAAGACGGGTGAATTGCCACCTGAGGAGCGGGGTGTTGGTCTTATGTTTCAGGAGTACGCTTTATTTCCCCATTTGACTGTACTTGGAAATGTGTCTTTTGGACTTGATCGGCTACCAACTGCATCCCGAGAAGCCGAGGCGAAAGCGGCTTTAGCCCAGGTTGGGATGGCGGATGCTTTGAGCGTTTATCCTCACATGTTGTCGGGTGGAGAACAACAAAGAGTGGCCCTGGCCCGCGCGTTGGCGCCAAAACCAAAAGTTTTGCTTCTCGACGAGCCTTTCTCGGGCCTGGATGCCGAACTTCGGGCGAGTTTACGGGAAGACACACTATCCTTAATCAAGGAAACTGGCACAACTACTCTAATGGTGACCCATGATCCAATGGAAGCCATGCTCATGGCTGATCACGTGGCCTTGATGAATGACGGCCGGGTGATACAGGTGGGGTCCCCAACAGAGTTGTATCGTTGCCCTGAGACCCCCTTTTGTGCGCGGTTTCTGGGTGATGTGATGGAATATATGGGACTGGTTAGACTAGGCGAGGTAATTACGCCTTTGGGCCGTGTGCCCGCCGGCTCCGCAGAGGACGGCGAGGAAGTATTGATTTTAATCCGGCCAGAGGCTGTATATTTGGAGCGAGAAGCACACATTTCAGGGTTGGCGGCGATTGTCACCGATGCACGGGTTTTGGGCCCGTACACAAAACTTTCGATTACGTTGGAAGAGACTGGGGAGCAGATTTATGTAACTCTGTCCGGACCAAATATACCCTTAATTGGCAGCAAAGTGGCGGTACAGCTAGATTTTTCGATGATATTTGTATTTCCGGTCAGGGATCGCTAAGTACTATGGTGTCAACGGGCCTTCAGGGTAAACTACTGCTGTTCGGTCCGCGGTTATTTTTAAGAGGTGCGCCTCTGGTTTTTTGGGAGAGCATGTGATGGGTAACATAGGTGTTTGGCAGATTGTTCTGATCCTTGCGATCGTGTTGATTTTATTTGGTGCAGGCAAATTGCCCCGCGTGATGGGTGATGTCGCCAAAGGAGTCAAAAGTTTTAAAGCAGGTTTGAAGGAGGAGCCAGAGGAGCAGGCTGTGAAAGAAGTCCCGCAGACTCAGGCAAGTACTGTCGCAGCGTCGGTAGAAACTACGACAGAAAGTACGCCGACTTCGAGCAAACCAGACGAACCAGCCAATAGTTGAGGTTTTGGGGATAGCTGGGGGTCAGAGTCAAGTATTAAAGAGGGGCTGCCGTG
>CAZSYW010000131.1:0-6396 GCA_964611315.1 uncultured Rhodospirillaceae bacterium | reverse complement strand
GAGTTAGCTTCGAAGTAGAGCTCGGTCTTGCCAGAGCCGGTCACCCCTTCTAGTAGGTGGACTGCAAATCGACCCGCCCCAACAGACTCACGAAGCTTGATCGCGGCCGCCTGCTGAAGATTGGACAAGGTCGGTGAAAAGAAGTTTGGGTCAGGACGACGAGGTACAGGAAATGAGGTGCTAGGCACAACCCTTAGGTGGCCTGCTTCTGCCAATCCTCGTACAACAGCAGGCGCTACTGCGGCGAGCTGACAAAGATTAGTCCCGACCCGCGGCAATCCATCTCTAAGGACAGCAAAAACCCGCGCTCGCTGTGGGGTCACCCTCTTGGGCCGACTACCCGCATCAACATAGGCCTTAGGATACCGTGGCGGTTCGAGCGCGGTAGACACACTCATTGCCATTCTCAAAACGGCGCCGGGGGGAGCCAAGTAATAATGGGCAACCCAATCGATAAGCCTACGCAGTTCAGCCGACATCGGCGGCAACTGAAACAGAGCATTAATTGGTTTTATTTTTGCTACAGCCACTTGGCCTGAACCCCGGCCCCAAACCACACCCGGGACAGCACGCGCTCCGAGCGGCACCCTAACATACTGCCCCTTCTTGACCGCCATGCCGGCCGGCACGCGGTAGTCATAGGCGCTAGTAACCGGGATGGGCAGCAGAACTGACACTATCTCACCGGACCTTCCCTCAAGAACGCTAGCGACCGGTCCAACCATAGGTTAATGTCTTTCCGACAAGGGTCGCAACCACAAGCCATCAAGGAACGGGTACTCTATGAAGTTCTTTATTGACACTGCAGACATAGGTGAAATTCGCGAACTCGCTGTCACTGGACTTCTTGACGGTGTAACTACGAACCCATCCCTTATAGCAAAAACAGGCCGACCCTTGTTTGACGTTTTAACCGAGATTTGCGAGGCAATTGACGGACCTGTCAGCGCAGAAGTAACCGCAACCGACGCCGAAGCAATGATTGCAGAAGGTCTCGAGCTTGCCGCAATCTCAGGAAACATTGCGGTCAAGGTACCGCTGACTTGGGACGGGCTGCAAGCCTGCAAAGTGCTGCGCGCTAATGGCACCATGGTAAACGTCACGCTCTGCTTTGCGCCAGCGCAAGCACTGCTAGCAGCGAAGGCAAGCGCAAATTTTATTTCACCGTTTATTGGGCGACTCGATGATATCAGCCACGACGGAATGCAACTGATTCGCGATATCGTCCAAATCTATCGTCAGTACCCACACACGATACAAACTAGCGTATTGGTGGCCTCGATACGTCATCCGTTGCACGTAGTCGAGGCCGCAAAATTAGGTGCCGATGTTAGCACTCTACCCCCAACCGTACTGAGACGGATGATTAACCATCCACTCACAGACAAAGGGCTAGCAGCTTTCCTCGATGACTGGAAGAAAACTGGCCAAACAATCTTGAAACCGAATGTTGACGAGTAAAGAATAAGCAAAAACATCGAATCACTATTCTTTTTCGCATCCTCGCGAATTCATCTTCGCTCGCCAGGCATTCGTTTCTGTAACTTGGACATGCCGCTGAATTAATGTTCAGTGGTACAACCATGTCTGTAACGCAGCCAAACAGTAACCCAAAGACAAGCGCACTTCCCCGCCTCAAACCCCGCCACGGTAGCGGCCTTTCCGCAAGAGATAGGGCAGCAGAATTGAACTAGTACGGAAAACGTCGGCCCTCAGATTTCTGTCTAAGAAGGAGTTTGGTTCGGCTCGGTTTCCGGGGCTTCCGTCTTTTCGCTTGCGGCCGGGGCACTCGCATGCTGGTTCTCACGGTCACGATTACCACGTGGACGAGCGCCGTTTGGCGAATCCGTCGCTTGCGACGATTGAAGAGCCATAACGCGGTAATAGTGCTCGGCGTGCTGCAGATAACTTTCCGCAGCAATCCGATCACCGGACGTCACCGCATCGCGTGCCAGCGACTGATATTTTTCACACAACTGGGTAGCGTTGCCGCGGATTTTTACCTCAGGCCCATTGCTCTCCATAGAGGAGTTTCCGCCATGAGGGCCTCGCCGCCCGTTAGAACGACCACGATGTCGTTTGGGATTGTGATTATGATTGTGATTTTGTTTCATCACCTCATCGCAACTTAATTTTGCATTTGTACGGGCAGGAAACACCATGTGAAAGTGAAAGGACAATCACTTCAGTGATAACAACATGCCGTCTCGGCAGATCCTGCTAGGGAAGCTCGGTGGCGACAAACTCTATCAGACCACCGATCAACGCTTTCTCACGCAGACAAGTTAGCTTTTACGACACACCTTTCCAAGCCTTTTCTTACTACCGGGATATAGGGGGGGTAAGCGACCAAAAACCAAGCATCGCTCAACACCAGCGAGATCCGTCCGCCGATCATGCAACTTTAGGCCATATTCACCAAAAATAGATATGACAGAATTAGCCTGATCCACCCCGACCTCAATACAAACCATGCCACCCGGCGTCAAAAGTCGAGACAGTTGCGGACCGATACTTCGAAAGCAAGACAACCCGTCAGCGCCGCCGTCAAGGGCCAGGCGTGGTTCATAGCGTGAGACGTCTCGCATCAAACCACCGATTTCGCTCGACCTCACATACGGAGGATTACACAAGATAAGATCAAACCGACATTCCAACGCAGCGCCCCAATTCCCTACCACAAACTTTGCGCGTTCCTTCATGTTTAATCGGTGAGAATTATCCGTAGCCCGACGAATGGTTTCGTAACTACAATCAATACCCACGCCATTAAGGTCGGACCGCTCGTGCATTACCGACAACAAAAGACAACCACTACCAGTTCCAAGATCCAGAATCTGCGCTTCGTCTTTTGTGTCTCGCAATACATCAAGAGCAGATTCCACAATACATTCGCTTGCCGGACGCGGGATCAAACTCTCCTCCCCGACCCCGAACTCCAAACTCCAAAACTCTTTAGTCCCAGTGATATATGCAAAAGGTTCATGATCCTTGCGACGCCCGATTAGCGCCGCCACGTTCGCACATTCAGCCTCACTCAACTGATGGGACTGGTCGTACAAAATCTGTTCAACCGGTATTCCCAAACCATAACCAACGAGAAGACGTGCTTCATGGCGAGGGTTTTCCAAACCCGTTTTTTCCAAAACACAAGAAGCCCAACAAATTGTCTCTGCCAAGTCCATCGGACAGATTGGCTTTAGCTCTCCCATGCAACCGTCATCATACAAGCTCCGCCAATCTGTTGGCTTGATCATTAGCCAACAAAGCATCAATAAATGGATCCAGAAGCTCTCCGCGCAACATTTTATCCATGTCAAACTCACTTACACTTACCCGATGGTCGGTTATCCGGCCTTGCGGAAAATTGTAAGTCCGAACTCGTTCCGAGCGGTCTCCACTTCCGACTTGCGAGCGCCGAGCGGCAGCCCTTTCTTGCGCTTGCTCTGCTCGTTTTTTTTCGTACAACCGTGCACGCATTATCCGCATGCCTTTGGCCTTATTCTTGTGCTGGGATTTTTCATCCTGTTGTGAGACCACAGTGCCTGTAGGCAGATGCGTTATTCGCACTGCACTATCCGTCGTATTCACTGATTGCCCACCTGGACCACTGGCCCGAAAGACATCAATACGAAGGTCCTTGTCCTCTATGTGAATATCAACCTCTTCTGCCTCCGGCAGCACCGCCACTGTCGCAGCCGACGTGTGAATTCGTCCAGACGCCTCAGTCTTTGGAACTCTTTGCACTCTGTGCACACCCGATTCAAATTTCAATCGCGCAAATACACCCCGCCCAGAAATCGATGCACTAGCCTCCTTGAAACCGCCTAAACCTGTCTCCGACAAGTGCAACACCTCGAAACGCCATGCCTGAATCTCAGCATATCGTTGGTACATACGGAATAAATCCGAGGCAAACAACGCGGCTTCGCCACCCCCGGTGCCAGCACGCACCTCAATGATTACATTCTTTTGATCGTCGCGATCGCGGGGAAGGAGCAAAAGTTGAACCTGACGTTCAAGCCGCGGTGCTTTTTCTTTGAGGGCAAGAAGTTCCGATTCCGCCAACTCTCGAAAGTCATCGTCGCTCTTTGGGTCTTCTACAAGTCGCGACAAATCTGCGATTTCATCTTGCACTTTCCGCAACTCGGCCGCGACATCAATAACTGGCGAGAGTTCTGCATACTCCTTAGAAAGGCGCATGCGCTTATCACCTGAAAGCGCTACTTCCGTTAACTGTTCACTGATTTCTGAGTGTCGCTTACGTATCTTACTAATTTGTTCATCAAAGTTCATGAAGTGTTGCCGCCGAAGTTAACAAGAATTGTCAGGATTTCTAGAAAGCGATCAAGACCAACCGGCAACGTGTCACGATACCACCGAGCACGACAACCCCACACTGTAAAAATTTATTCGTTCTTACTCTCGGCGCTAGCCCGCAACGCTTTCCTTTCAACTAGCTCAACTAGTTTGTCAACCAAATCACCATCTGTAATTTTATGGTCTGCAAGTCCCCCTATATAAATCTGATGGTTTCCTTTGCCACCACCAGCCAAACCGACATCGGTTTCTCGAGCCTCACCAGGCCCATTTACCACACAGCCAATCACAGACAACGTCATCGGTGTCTCAATGTGGGCCAGACGTTTCTCTAAAATTTCAACTGTCTTTATTACCGGAAACTGTTGACGGGCGCAGGACGGACAAGAAATAATGCTCACTCCGCGATGGCGCAGTTTAAGAGCCTTCAATAACTCAAAGCCCACTCTAACTTCTTCAACTGGGTCAGCAGACAGTGACACACGGATGGTATCTCCAATACCTGACCACAGCAGCATGCCAAGTCCTATGGAGGATTTAATGGTCCCTGGCAGCAAACTACCGGCCTCCGTGATCCCTATATGAAGGGGGTAATTGCAAGCCTCCGCCAACCCCTGATACGCCGCGACTGTCAAAAATACATCCGACGCCTTGACGCTGATTTTAAAATCATAAAAATCATGGTCCTCCAAAATACGGGCATGAAAAAGTGCGCTTTCGACCATTGCTTCCGGACATGGCCCTCCATGTTTTTCCAACAAGTCACGTTCAAGGGAACCAGCATTTACACCTATGCGCATCGAGCAACCGTGGTCTTTTGCGGCCTGCACCACCGATCGAACCCTATCTGGTGAACCAATATTGCCCGGATTTATACGAAGGCAATCGGCGCCCGCTTCAGCCGCCTCAATTGCCCGCTTATAGTGAAAATGTATATCTGCCACAATTGGGACCTTTACTGCCGACACTATTTTTGAGAGTGCAGCGGTTGATTCCTCGTCGGGGCAGGAAACGCGCACAATATCCGCGCCTGCTGCTTCTAGAGCCAGCACTTGCTCTATTGTCGCCTCAATATCGGTAGTAGGAGTATTAGTCATAGATTGCACGGAAATTGGAGCATCTCCGCCGACCGCAACCGGCCCGACCTTAATCTGACGGCTTTCACGTCGCAAAATATCACGGTAAGGGGGTACGCTCACAACAAACTCTTTCCTTTCCCCATTTATAGCATCAGCAACACGCTAGACGCTCCGCCAACAGGCCTCAGTAATCGTGCCTGCAGTGCATTGTTATTCGCCATCGTTCCTCGAGAGGCCATGCAATGCATCGGGCTCGAGAGGGATATTACGGCGGACTGCCCCCTCTGGTCCCAATGGTGGGATAGATTCACCATCAACGACAATTTCGAGGCCGCCTGCGTTCCCGGTGATTAGGGTGAGCCCCTCAAGGTCTGGCACCTTGTATCTATCACCTGAATACAGAATACGGGTGATCAATAGCTGGTTCTCAGCACTTTGCACTTGCACCCAACTGTCCTGACGTGCAAGCAAAGTCACCCTCGAATCAACGTTCTCACTTCCGTAAATACGTGGCGGTTCCTGGCTGATAGTATTCTCGGGTGGTGGTGGTGGATTCGGTATTAGGTTCGGCTGCGATGGGGTTTGCGCCAAATCCCCCGTAATTATCTCTGAATTTCCCGTAAGAGAACGTTGAGCAAAACCTTCGTCCTCTGAGATTATCCCGACCCTCAAGGACGTCTGCGTATTGTCCGCGAGTGCTGCCACAGTCGGCGGACGATTGTCCTCAGCCTGCCCATTCATCGAATCAACATCATGCGAATTCTCATCTTGCAGTGTTTGGGCACTCAATTCGCCCTCCGCCTCGACATCCGCGGCCTCAATTGCAACATCTGCCAGGTTGTCGGGATCTGTGTTCCCTTCAGCATCGGGTATTCCGACGGGCGTCTGGAAGACCGATTCACTTTGTGAAGGAGCGTCTTCGCCTATATATGTGGAACTCGACTCACCAAAACCCTCTGGCACCGGGGGAACTGCGTCGAATGTTACCTGATCCTCA
>CAZSYW010000130.1:0-6428 GCA_964611315.1 uncultured Rhodospirillaceae bacterium | reverse complement strand
CGGTCAGCTTGACGCATGGCCAGAGCAACGATGGTTAAGGTGGGGTTTTCCGCGGCACCAGTAGTGAATTGGCTGCCATCGGAAATGAAGAGATTCTTGATGTCGTGTGTTTGTCCCCATTTGTTGACGACCCCGTCCCGAGCATTGGCACTCATTCGATTTGTACCAAGATTATGGGTAGACGGGTATGGTGGTGTCGGAAATGTCCGAGTTGCCCCCACAGCATCATATACGGCTGCGCCTTGCCTATAGGCGTGTTCGCGCATGGCTATATCATTTTTATGGTCATCAAAATGCACATTCGGGACCGGCAAGCCGTACTGGTCTTTTTCTGTTGCATGAAGAGTAACGCCATTTTTCTCCTGCGGCATATCCTCACCTACCAACCACATACCAGCCATGTGATCATAGCTATCAAGTGCCGTGGTAAATTCACGTCCCCAGGCACCAGGATCAAGAAAGGCGGCCATAAATGGTAATCCAAGTGAAAGCGTTTCCAATTCGTAGCCCCCGACGAAGCCACGCTTAGGATCATGTATGGACTCATCAGTTATAATACCAGCCATAGTAGTTCCCCGATGCATATTCACGGGCTTGTCAAAAAGGGCGTAAACCGATCCTGTCATATGACGCATATAGTTTTTGCCCACTTGACCCGACGAATTGGCAAGACCATCTGGGTACATCGACGAAGCTGAATTAAGCAGAAGTCTTGGACTTTCAAAGGAATTTCCAGCCACACAGACAACGCGAGCTCTCTGCATATGCTGCTTACCGTCTTTATCAGCGTACAACACACCTATCACTTTACCGGACTTGTCATGTTCAATTTTAAGAACCTGAGAATTTGCACGTACTTCCAGCCGGCCTGTTTTCTCACCAGCAGGTATATCAACGTAGAGTGTTGACCATTTCGCGCCCGTTTTACATCCTTGGAAGCAAAAGCCCAATTGTTGACATGCGCCACGACCATCTCGGGGTTGTGAATTGATGGCCATTCGACCTGTATGGCAGTTCTTGTAACCGAGCTTGTCGGCTCCTGCCTTCATGATTTTAAAATTATTATTACCAGGTAGACCTGGAATCCCATTAGTCCGGGTAACGCCTAAGTTATCTTCGGCTTTTGCATACCACGGGGCCATTTCCTTCGCATCAATTGGCCAGTCTAATAAATTAGCTCCCGGAATGTCTCCATAATGTGTTTTAACTTTCCATTCGTGTTCCTGGAAACGCAGCGATGCGCCGGCCCAATGGATCGTTGATCCGCCAACAGCCTTAACAATCCATGCTGGCAAACCGGAAAAGTCTTTTGCAACACGCCAACTTCCTGACGTGGTACGTTTATCGAGCCAGGAAATTTTACCAAACATGCCCCATTCGTCGTTAGCGAAGTCTTCAATCTCGTGGCGGCCTCCAGCTTCCAAGATGACGGTTTTGACGCCATGCTGTGCTAATTGAGAACCCAATGTGCCCCCGCCCGCGCCTGAGCCGATAACGACAACAACACTCTCATCATTCAAATTAGATTTTGCCATTGTTCTTCCTCCCGTGTGGCTTTTTATAGCCAATCAATGTCATCAAAACCGCGGTCGATATAGCCGCCTTTAGGGAAGCTTGGCCCTTCGTAGCCGAATAGTGGCCACACTTCTGCGTTACCATAAATCCCGCCGACTAAAGCACCCCGTACACGTTGAAAGAACGGGTTGCTTGTCATGTCTCGCAATAGCGCCACACGTTGTCCTTCCCATTTAACATCGACATAGTCTGCCCCATTTTTAGAATTAGCAGAGGCATTTAGCTGGCGTACGCCGTCCTCAAATGCTTTTTTATCATCGTTACTCTTAGCAGCGGCATCATCAAAACCTGAAACTACGCCCGCATAATATTTATCCGAAACAAAATCATGTGGGTAAATATCACGAGCCATTTGCACCAAAGTAGCAAAGGTCTCAGGCTTCAGGCTTTTGGCTTTTGCAGCCCATGCATTCCCGGCACCTATAACCATACCACCGGGCATAATAGTGAATGCTACAAGAGATGCTGTGCCCGTGCTTAAAACCTGACGTCTGGTAATTTTTGGTCTCTTATCCATAACACGCATAGGAAATTTCTCCCTGTCCTTAGTTGTTCATAGTATTTTTAGAAGCGTTGATTAGTTTTTTAGACTTAACGGCCATACCTTTTGAGAACTTCAGTCTTAATATCCATCTGGGTGTTGCACGAAGACTGGCCGCACCAATAGCCTCCCCCCATAATTGCGTAGTCCAATGTCAAAGAATTACTATTATTCCAAAGTGTAACTAAACTGTTATATAGCTGACAAGTGCCTTTCTATCGGGCTTTGAAGTCCAAGTGGCAAACCCGAACGGGTCAATGAGGAAAAGCCTTGGTGTTTACGAAATGCCGATACCATGCCGTTGAGATTTTTGGGGAGCCTCTAACGGAGTGTTAGCTCTAGTTCTTAGAGGCATTTGTATATAGGAGAGGGGTTGGTTAGTATGTATCCTTGGGCTATTAGCTTTATCTCAAAAGGAGTGTGTTTTGGAAAATACTGGCAACAAACTTAACCACACTATGCTCCGAGTCAGAGACCCTGAAGTTTCATTAACTTTCTATACTGAAGTTCTAGGTGCGCGTTTGCTCGAGCGATTTGATTTTGAAGATATGAATTTTTCATTGTATTTCTTGGGTTTCGATGCGGGGCTTGAGGGTCCTATGCCCGAGGATCGAGCGGAGCGAATTATGTGGTTAGCCAGTCAGTCTGGCGTTTTGGAACTGACTCACAACTATGGTACCGAATCAGATGATGACTTCAGCGGTTATCATGATGGTAATAGTGTTCCTCAAGGGTTTGGGCACATCTGTGTTTCGGTGCCAGATGTATATGCGGCCTGTGCCCGGTTTGAGGAATTAGGCATAGAATTTGTTAAGCGCCCTGATGATGGCTCAATGAAAGGATTGGCTTTTATAAAGGATCCAGACGGTTATTGGGTAGAAATATTTTCACCCATTGGTCTTAAGAAGATCATCATTGGCGATTAGGCACGATAGAAACAATAAATATCATACTTTTCATAAGAATGTCATTCTAGTCATGCTACCATTTGTACAACCGCTTCACCAAGGCCTTGAATAAATTAGTGCACTTGCCGGGAATCGAATCTGTGACCCCTGCTTAAACATGTCTAAAGTACCGCCAGACGGTCAGGCTTTTGCTGCGCTGGTGCGTCTTTGAACCAGATTCAGCTCATTCAAGATTTCGAGGGATGAGATAAGACCGCTAGTCGAGTGTGATCTTACATTTGTTAATGATGCCATAATCTCGCTCATTATTTGGAGTCATTGGGTGCCACTGAACAATGTAATCGCCTTTTGTTAACATCCAGCCCTTATATCAACGGCACACGGTCGGACTGTGCGCTTCGGAGTGGTTTCATTCTTCAGAAACTAATAAATCCGGCACCGTATAGCCCAAGCCCGATTATAGCTGCCGATCCCAACAGCGCTATCATGCCAATGCGAAGCCAGAATACTGCGACTAGAGCTGCAACTACCAGACCTAGCGCTACTGGATCAAGGGTCGCAAGATCTGGAGCCGCAAGTTTAAGTCCAAACGCTTGATAGATCCCAACGTCCCGAAAAGTGACGTGTAATGCAAACCAAACAGCAAGGTTCAAGATCACCCCAACGACTGCCGCTGTAATCGCACCAAGTGCGGCTGAAAGAGCCCGACTCTCGCGCAACCGTTCCACGTAGGGGGCCCCCAGAAAAATCCAGAGAAAACATGGGACGAAGGTCACCCAGGTCGTTAGTAAGCCACCTAGGACACCCGCCACTAATGGTGCCAAACCACCAGCATCCCGGAAAGCACCAAGAAAACCAACGAATTGGGTCACCATGATCAATGGTCCAGGCGTGGTCTCCGCTAGACCGAGACCGTCAAGCATTTCGCCCGGCTCAAGCCAGCCAAATGTTTCTACTGCTGCCTGAGCTACATACGCCAGTACCGCATACGCCCCGCCGAAGGTGACCACTGCCATTTTCGAAAAAAATACCGATATATCCGTAAAAACATGTCCGAAGCCAAAAGCCAGAGTCAGCCAAATTACCGGTGCTAGCCAAAGCGTCAGCAGAACCAAACTAATCCCAAACACTCGCGCATTTTCAGGTCGTGCATGGGCAGGCACATCCTCGCCAAGGATGGTTCCGTCGGTATCCGTTACCTCATTGTCTGCCGTTCCGTGCCCGCCCCCGCCATAAAAAAACGGCCCGCCAGAACGGCTGGTCAGTAATCCGAGGACCCCAGCTACCAGGATTATTGCGGGAAATGGCAAGTCGAAGCCAAATATACCGATGAAGGATACACCCGCAAGAAAGACCATCGCAGCGTTTTGCAGCGCTTTAGCACTTATTCTCACAACCGCCTGCAATACAATCGCAAGTACCGCAGCCTTGAGGCCAAAGAACATAGCTGCGACAAACCCAACCTTACCGTAGAGCGCGTAGATGCAGGTCAGCACCATTACTGCAAGCATTCCCGGTAGGACGAACAACAGCCCCGCAACTAATCCACCGCGCCATCGGTGCATTAGCCAACCTAGATAAACTGTTAATTGTTGTGCTTCAGGCCCGGGTAGCAACATACAAAAATTGAGAGCATGCAGAAAGCGGGCCTCGCCGACCCAGCGTTTTTCCTCTACGATGATACGATGCATAACCGCTATCTGTCCCGCTGGTCCACCAAAACTCAACAGCGCAACCCGCAACCAAACTGCCACAGCCTCGCGATAGCTCGGCCACGGTCTGCCGTCCGCGCCCATAGCAGGCGACACGTTCGTAGATGATTGGTTCACCATTGCTCCCCCACTCCTACTGGCGCGCAATATCTGCTTTGCCGCACTTAACTCCTATCTGATGATAGGGTCGCGCTGGCTGGGCTCTACATGAGATGCTTTTTATAACGTCTTCTGAGGCAGCTTCGGTTGGTTGGGTAATTACGTGCTTAAAAAAGATGGCCGCCGCGATGAGCGATAAGCCAATTAAGATTGCGTGTGGTGTCTTCACCGTGCCCTCCTAAAAATACCTCACCAGCATACCGCTGACATATCCGTCTAACAATTTGAAGATCAATATGATTAGCCTCCTTAGCTCACCCTTGGGCTTTGGTCCGTCCCTCATTGGGCCGGTCCTTGACGCCTTGAACCGTTCGGCGGACCAGAATCATGAAGATAAGCCAGTTGACTATCGGGTCTCACTGACGACGGCACAGCCATACTTTGACGGCGTGCGCTGGTGGTTTGTTTGTCCCGTCAAAGGCACTCGGTCGGCCAAGAAGAAAATACCTCTATCCAATAAACCTAAAAAGGAACGAATACTGGATACGGTGAATCGAGTGATTACTAGAATCCAGAATGACGAAAGGAATTATCTATGATCAAACACCCCTACCAAACCTGCTTGAGAATGCCATTAACCTTCAAGGAGGATATGACTTCCATCTGTGGTAAGTATCACATTAACGAGTCAGACCTGATGAGACGTGCCATCTTAAAGCTCGTAGAGAAAATCAAACAGAACCCAGAACAGACCTCACGGTATATGTTCATTTGAGGGAATACTCAGATATTGCCTCTTAAAAGACCCTGCAAACCCCACTTACAGGGTCTTTGTTCTGTTTTGTGATGAAGGTTCGTAAATAGGGGAAAGACGGTGTGAGTGTTGAGTTCTGTATCTGCGATGTAACGAGATTACAACGTGTCCTGTGAGGTTTTTCATAGGAATACTCCCAGTTCTACCATTTAACGATATTTCTGCTAAAATTGCAGAATGAATAACCTACTCAAACTTTTGACCTGTCTGTTCCCTTCACTCTCACTTGGGGAGACGATGGATGATTTAGTGATAGCGAGTGGTCTTTATTACAAAAAGTTCACCGATGTTCCTTTTACTGGGAAGGTAACAGGTAAAGAACAAGGGAAAATCAGAAACGGTAAGAAAGTTGGTCGTTGGAAAATATACAACGAGAATGGACGTGTAGGAATTGAGGCAACCTATACAAATGGGAAGAAGACGGGTTCTGAGGTGAGGTATGAATACCATGAGAATGGTCAATTATATTCCAAAGGAAACTACAAAAACGGAATACCAGAAGACGGTCTTTGGAAATACGATCATGAGAATGGTCAGTTAGAATTCACAGGACATTTCAAAGACGGAAAAAAAGACGGTCTTTGGGAACACTATTGGGACAATGGGAAGTTACGTTCCAAAGGACATTGGAAAGACGGAAAACCAGACGGTCTTTGGGAACACTATTGGGACAATGGGAAGTTACGTTCTAAAGGAAATTACAAAGACGGAAAGCTTGACCGTCTTTGGGAATATTTCTACCAAGACGGGACTGTATATAAGGAATGGACAGGAACCTA
>CAZSYW010000129.1:0-6430 GCA_964611315.1 uncultured Rhodospirillaceae bacterium | reverse complement strand
TCTCTATTATAGTTCAACGGCGTTTGGAAGGGCATTTGAGCTTGGAGATTCAACAATTGCAGAGGAGATAGCGACGTGGCCATCGAAACTTTGGGTTCCAATAGCCTTTGCCGTTTTAGTCGCACGGTTGCTATTGCAATGTTGGGGTTATCTACGTCTGATTGTGCATCCAAATGCCATACCGATTGCCGTTCCATTGATACATAGCGAGGTGGAGATCGCCGATAAGGAAATCCAAGACGCCCTCGGCAGCGGCCAGGCTGAAGACCGTATGCTGAAAGATTAGGGAGAACATAGTGGACGAGTTTCAAATAGGCCTTATTGGTTCTGGGTTTCTTATCTTCCTAGTCTTGATCGGTGTCCGAGTAGTTTATGCTTGTGCTCTCGTTGGCCTTCTAGGCCTGGTTTCTATTATTGGTTGGACAGGGGGTGCAGGGAACGCGGGAATGATCCCTTACGCTAAGGGAACACTCTATCCGCTTTCTGTCTTGCCCATGTTCATTTTGATTGGTTACCTCGCCTACCATGCAGGCATGACACAAAGTTTGTTTGATGCTGCGCGTAAATGGTTCGGTTGGGTGCCAGGTGGTCTCGCCGTTGCTACTGTTTTTGCGACTGCGGGATTTGCTGCAGTGTCCGGCGCTTCGACGGCGACAGCTGCTGTCTTCTCTCGTGTTGCTATCCCAGAGATGTTAAAATACGGATACAGCCAGCGTCTAGCTGCCGGTGTGGTCGCGGCAGGAGGTACATTAGCTTCGCTAATTCCCCCCAGTGCTATCTTGGTGATTTATGCAATCATCGTTGAGGAGTCGATTGGCCGGCTATTAATAGCCGGTTTCATCCCGGGAATTGTGTCCGCGGTTATTTATGCTGCCCTGATCATCGTTATGGCCTCACGAAACCCCGAGCTTGGTCCTCCAGTCAAGGGGTTCACATGGAGTGACCGCATAAAGTCGGTTCCCGGTACTTTTCCAGTATTGTTTGTCATCTTCATTATCTTTTTTTCCATGTATACGGGTACGGCAACACCTACAGAAGCCGGAGCCTTAGGTTCCATGGTGGTGTTCGTCATGGCGCTTTTGGGCGGGATGAAATGGAACACCTTGAAAGAAGCATTGTTGGAAACAGCACGTCTCACCGTGATGATATTTTCCTTAGTTTGGGGTGTGTTGATTTTCGTGCGTTTTATGGGGTTCGCTGAACTACCGGCTGCATTCGCTGAGTGGGTCGTGGCTTTACCATTTCCCCCGGTAGTTACAATGATATGTATTTTAATGTTCTATGTAATTCTAGGTATGTTTATGGATGCCATAGGCATGCTGCTACTTACACTACCGGTAGTTTATCCTGCGGTTATTGGACTTGGATATGACCCAATCTGGTTCGGGATTGTGGTCGTTAAGATGTGCGAAGTGTGCTTGATTACGCCGCCCATAGGTCTCAACTGCTACGTGGTAGCCGGTGTTAGGCCGGATATTCCTTTGCAAGAGGTGTTTAGAGGAATAGGCCCATTTTTTATTGCTGACGTAATCACCCTTGGTGTGTTTCTCGCGTGGCCGGAAGTTATTACTTGGCTGCCGGATCTAATGATCACCAGGAGGTAGCAGTGGTCATGTTGAGACGGGCTGCTTGCGGATCAGGCATTTTTGGTACCCGTCGAATACTTTCTCGCCCTTCTGGTTATGGACGGTGGATGCTAAAACTACCACGCCCGTAGTTTCTTGTTCTATTAATTCGGCTATCTCCAGCATAGGGTAGACCGTGTCGCCAGCATAAACAGGGCCAAGCATTTTTCCTGATATTTCCAGCATGGCTACCAGTGACGCCTCAACTACGTGTGGGAATAAACCTGCACCAGGCGCGCACTGGATCATTATCTGCATAGCGTGAGCGAGTAGGCCTGGATGGCCACGAGCCTTACAGTACTCGACATCATAGTGGATCGGGTGATTGTCGCCTGAGGCCAACTGGAATGCCGCAAATAGCGCCTCTGTCATTGTCCGCGACGGGATTGGAAATTTTTGGCCAATTGAGAGGTCTTCGAAATATGCCGGATCGCAAAGCCGGTAATCCTCAAAGATGATCTGATTATTCACAATGTTTTCCCCACTGGATAGAGTTCGATCAGGGTGTTAGGGGGGGGGTATTAGTGTGGAAGATTGGTGTGCCCCATCAGAAATTTGTCGATTGAACGGGCACACTGACGCCCCTCGCGTATCGCCCAGACTACAAGTGATTGTCCGCGGCGCATATCGCCAGCAGCAAATATTTTATCTATGGAAGTAGCATAATTTTCTGTGTCAGCTAGCACATTACCACGGTTGTCAAGCTCGATACCTAAACCTTCTAACATCCCTACATAGACGGGGTTCATAAAGCCCATGGCGAGAAGAACTAGATCAGCTTTTATCTGATGTTCGGAACCTGTTACTTCCTTCATTCCTTCCT
Source organism: uncultured Rhodospirillaceae bacterium (assembly GCA_964611315.1). Taxonomy (GTDB): domain Bacteria; phylum Pseudomonadota; class Alphaproteobacteria; order UBA7887; family UBA7887. The sequence goes on along the minus strand of CAZSYW010000129.1, from coordinate 3,982 downwards.
CGCCCCATTCGAGTCGAACTGCGTTGATCGCTGTTACCGAATTATTTTTACCTTCAAAAGATTTGGTGGCAACAGCCCATTGGCGCTGACATCCCTCATCGTGCGAACTGGAAGTACGCATTATCAAAGGCCAATCGGGCCAAGTGATGGCTTTGTTTTCATTTTCAGGCGGTTTAGGCAGAATCTCCATTTGGGTGACGGAAACTGCGCCTTGGCGGTTTGAGGTGCCAACGCAGTCGGATCCAGTGTCGCCGCCACCGATCACAACCACATTTTTTTCTTTTGCTAAAATTTCCTGATGGTCGCAAATTAACTCGCCGGAGACCCGGCGGTTTTGTTGGGCTAAAAATTTCATGGCAAAATGAATGCCATTGAGCTCGCGTCCTGGAACCGGCAGATCTCGTGGAATTTCAGATCCGCCCGTGAGAGCTATTGCATCAAAATCGTGCAGCAATAAGGAAGGATTGATGTTATGCCCAACATGGCTGTTGGGACGGAACTCAACGCCTTCTGTCTGCATTTGAGCCATGCGTCTATCTATGAGATGCTTGCTCATCTTGAAGTCGGGGATTCCGTATCGCAATAAGCCCCCGATTTTTGAATGCTTTTCAAATACAGTTACCTGATGTCCAGCACGGGCGAGTTGCTGTGCACACGCCATGCCAGCGGGGCCCGAGCCAACAACGGCGACACGTTTGCTGGTACTATGCTTTGGCGGCAAAGGTTGAACCCAGCCGTTTTCCCAACCTTTATCGACAATAGCGCATTCAATTGTTTTGATGGTCACGGGTTCGCTTGTAATGTTCAAGGTGCAGGCGGCTTCGCACGGCGCGGGGCAAACACGTCCTGTAAATTCCGGAAAGTTATTAGTTGAGTGTAATGTTTCAAGCGCTTGTTGCCACTCGCCCCGGTAAGCCAAGTCGTTCCACTCTGGGATGATGTTGTTCACAGGACAACCGTTATGACAGAAGGGAATTCCGCAATCCATGCAGCGGGCTCCCTGCTCCGAAAGAACGTCATCACCTAAATTCACATAGAACTCGTCGTAATGGTTAATCCGGTCCTCAGGCGGCATATAGGTGCGTTCCTGACGAGAAATTTCTATAAATCCTGTGGGCTTGCCCATAGCGTTCGGCTTCTCTCTTGTTCTATTGTTTCTCGCCGGCGACGAGATTGGATTGGACGCGTATATCTTCCACTGCACCAGATTCCATTAACGCACGTTTGTAATCAACGGGCATAATTTTAAGGAACTTAGGCTGGTAGTAATCCCAACCATCCAAGATCTTTTTAGCCCGTTGGCTGTTGGTGTAACGTAGGTGACGGTCAATTATAACACGAAGGCGTGTTGCATCATCATTTAACATATCGCTAGTGACGTCGCGCAATTCTAATCCGCTTGTGTTTCTCGCACTTCCCTTAACGGGTTCAATCTCAACCATCTCGCCGTTACAGCGTCTTAGAAAATCACCTATTTCGTCAAGTACGTAAGCTACACCCCCTGACATTCCAGCAGCGAAGTTTCGGCCTGTCTTGCCAAGCACGACTACGCAACCCCCAGTCATATATTCACACCCGTGCTCACCAACCCCTTCAGTAACGGCAACGGCTCCCGAATTTCGCACGGCAAAACGCTCACCAGCGACGCCTTGGAAATAGCATTCTCCGGCTATGGCACCGTAAAGAACGGTGTTGCCGACGATGATGTTGCTTTCTGGTTCTAGGGAGCTGTTACTAGGGAGGCGTATTGCAATTCGACCTCCTGACAGGCCTTTACCAACGTAGTCATTTGCATCGCCTTGTAGATCCAGCGTAATACCTTTGGCTAACCAAGCTCCAAAGCTTTGTCCGGCTGTACCAGTCATACTGATATAGATGGTGTCATCGGCTAAACCGGAATGGCCATACCGTCGCGCCACTTCACCCGAAAGCATGGCACCAACCGTACGGTTAATATTCTCAACGGGCATCTCAATAGTTGTCGGTATGGCGTTCTCAAGAGCTGGCATGGCGAGCTCAATTAACCGATTATCGAGTGCTTTTTCCAAACCATGATCTTGTTTTTCACAGTTGTACACGGCCACACCGGAGCCTGCTTCCGGCTTAAACAACATAGGTGAAAGATCAAGGCCTTGTGCCTTCCAATGATCAATCGCGTTGCTTGCGTCAACGCGGTCCATACGACCAATCATCTCGTTCATTGTTTGGAAACCAAGGTCCGCCATGATTTCTCGAACTTCTTCAGCGACGAACATAAAAAAATTCATCACATCTTCTGGTTTGCCCGTAAAACGCTTGCGGAGGTCTGGGTCCTGGGTGGCAACGCCTGTAGGGCAGGTATTCAGATGGCATTTACGCATTAAAATGCAACCAGCGGAGACTAAGGCAGCAGTCGCTATTCCAAACTCATCAGCTCCTAATAAAGCGCCAATTACCACGTCACGACCTGTACGGAAACCGCCGTCCACCTGTACGGCGATTCGTCCTCGGAGGCGGTTAAGAACTAGCGTTTGGTGGGTTTCTGCCAAGCCCAGCTCCCAGAACGAACCGGCATTCATGATCGACGTCAACGGACTCGCGCCTGTCCCGCCTTCATTACCGGAAATTGTGACATGATCGGCATGAGCCTTGGAGACCCCAGCAGCGACCGTGCCGACGCCAACTTCGGAGACAAGTTTGACGGAAATCCGAGCGGTTGGGTTTACGTTCTTTAAATCGTGGATCAATTGTGCCAGATCTTCGATCGAATAGATGTCATGGTGTGGAGGTGGTGAAATTAGGCCAACGCCAGGTGTTGAATGGCGCACACGTGCAATCCATTTGTCTACCTTGTGACCCGGTAACTGCCCCCCTTCACCAGGCTTAGCACCTTGCGCCATCTTGATCTGAATGTCGTCTGCATTGACCAGGTACTCAGTTGTTACACCAAATCGCCCGGATGCCACCTGCGTGATAGCCGAACGCATGTTATCGCCGTTCTCTTGTATCTCATATCGACTCGCTTCTTCACCACCTTCACCAGTGTTCGATTTGCCCCCAAGGCGATTCATAGCGATGGCTAGTGTAGTGTGTGCTTCCCAGGAGATTGAACCGAACGACATGGCGCCGGTAGCAAATCGCTTGACGATTTTACTAGCAGGTTCAACCTTTTCTAATGGTACCGATGGGCTGCCGTGTTTCAATTTGAACAAGCCCCTCAGATTTTTAAGTTTGTGGCTTTGGTTGTTAATTCGCTCGCTGAATTTTTTGAATCCATGGTAGTCACCGGTACGAACCGCATGTTGAAGGGTACCTACGGTCTCCGGTGTCCAAACATGTTCCTCTCCACGGAGGCGAAACGCGTACTCGCCCCCTACGTCTAGTGCGTTTTTTAGAATAAATTCCTCACCGAACGCTGATTGATGGCGGCGCAGCGTCTCTTCAGCTATTTCCTCAAGTCCTATGCCTTCTATTAAGCTAGCGGTTTTGGTGAAGTACTTATCGATAAAGGCACTATTCAATCCTACCGCGTCAAAAATTTGTGCCCCACAGTAGGACTGGTAGGTGGAGATCCCCATCTTCGACATCACTTTCATGATGCCTTTAGTGATAGCCTTGATATAGCGTTCCTGAATTTCTGTTTCGGTCAGTTCTTCAATCAGCTCGCGACGCGAAGATAACAATGTGTCAATTGCTAGGTAAGGGTTTATGGCTTCGGCGCCATAACCAGCGAGCAGACAAAAATCATGGACCTTACGCGCCTCACCGGTTTCGATAACGAGCCCGACTTCGGTACGTAAGCCCTCTCGGATCAGAAAGTGATGTACGGCGGCGGTAGCGAGTAAGGCTGGTATGGCTATATTATCGGCGTTAATTTCACGATCTGATAAAATAAGAATATTATGTCCGTTTAGAACGGCGGATTTTGCCTGTTCGCAAAGTGTATCCAAGGTTGTTGCCATGCCATCCGTACCTTCAGTGACAGAGTAGCACGTACTTAGGG
>CAZSYW010000128.1:0-6499 GCA_964611315.1 uncultured Rhodospirillaceae bacterium | reverse complement strand
CGCAAATTTTGCACCTTCGCTAACGAGAAAGTGTCTTGCCCACAATCGAGGCAGGCACCGATGGCAACCGTGACCGCCTTGCTCTTTTCACCACGCTGGGGCGGTATCACGGCGCCAAATCCACCGGCTGGGCCGCCAGCGGCAAGGATAAGAAGGTGGCCCGGGTCGACGAGGGCCTTGAACTCTGTCTCGGGCTTGCTGCCGACGATAGCGCCCTTTCCGCAATTGGCCCATTCGCTCCTGCGCACACGTGCATTCTCAAATACATAGCGCTGGATATCTTGTTTGGACCAGCCAGCATTATCAAAGTGTTCACGAAACTGTGGCGGTACGATGATTACATAGTTTCCAGGATAGATAGAATAGTGGCGCATATTAGCCTTCATCTCCGCGATGAAGGTATCAAGAATTTCCTCTGGCACAGTAGTCCACTCGTTCATGATTTGACGCGGCGCCATAGCCGCCATCACGGTGACGGCTGAGACCTCTTTTGGCACGCCCCGCTCCACGGCTAGCGAATCCCAGGGCGTGTTTTCTTCATCTTCAGCCAAACAAAAGCTGAACTTGCCAGGTTGCCCAATGGTCGATCGGTCGCCCATGCCGGGACGGAAGTCTAGGAGGTTATAAAGTGTCAGCCGCACAGCGCGGCCTATCACTGTGGTCGCACGGTTGCCGGAGCCCCCCAGCACGCTGAACGTGCCACCCATGCCGAGCTCCTCGCGTATTGGCCCATTGAAAACCATCAGGACGGCACATCCGCTGGTACTGGCGATGGCCCCGTGTAGCAGAAAGGGCTCTTGTAATATGGCAGTTATCGACGCAACTACCGCAGGAAAATAAATTGGCAGGCAGCCAGCCATGATGGAATTGACCGCCAATTTTTCGGCCGAGATAAAGCGCTCCCGCACAGGCTCAATCCCGACAAGATGGTCGGCCGGTAGTTTTGCCACGTCAAGGCAGTCCTGAACAAGGTCCGGCGTCGGCGGTACTATGGGCAATCCATCAGTCCACCCGCGGCTATGAAACAATTCTTGAACTGCCTCCGGGCCCTCAACCTCATAACATTTCGAACTCAGTGTCATCAGTTTTCCTTTGAGCTGATGATGTGACGAAGATCAGCACGAATGCCGCAATAACGATTAATAAGCGCATACAGAAATTGTCTAAGGGCTCGAAAATAGGTCGGACCCAGGGTTACTCTGAATGCTAAAACTGTCTCGACTGTAAACCGCAATGCAAACGCCAAAAAGCCGCCCAGTGAAGGCGGCTAAAATGCAGAGATTATTTTTTCACCTATTCCAATTGAACCCGATAATTTAGATTTGCAGTGAATAACTGACTTACCTACACTAATTATTATCTCTATTCCGATTATATACTCGTTTAATCACGAACCGGATAGCTCCTCGCTTTAGGGCTCGAAAAGCAAACGCCGGTGCCAACACAAAACGGCGAACCGGATCTGAGATTTCAATTGTCCGATGCCCCAGAGCCGCCAAACCACGCCGTGCAACGGTGTTTGCATCCATGATATGAGGGAAAAAGCCATCGCTTAAACCGGCACGGCGAAAAAAATCTGTTCGTGTTGGCCCAGGGCACAGGGCCAACACATCGACCGGTTCGCTGGTTAGCTCACCAGAAAGCGCCTCTGCAAATAAAAGTTCAAACCCTTTTGTGGCCGCATAGGTTGCGAAGAACGGCAAAGAATTGAAAGCCGCAACACTGGAGACCAGGATGACCCCAGCTCGCGATCCCGAGGCTTCAGCGCGCGAAATCATACCGGGCAGCAATGCCCGGGTCAGAATTACTGGAGCGACGACATTTACTTCCGTCATCTCAAGCTCAGCTTCTAGTGAATTGTCAATCAAGGCGCCAAAATATCCGAGGCCTGCATTATTAACTAGCAGATCAATTCCAGCAGCATCGGCCGCCGCGACGACCCGGTTGCGGCCCGCCTGTGTTGCTAGATCGGCGGGAATAATCACTATCTCTCGTCCTACACTGGCCAACGAATCTCGCAAAGTTACTAACCTCGCCTCCGTTCGGCCTGTGAGAACTAAATTAGTTGCCAAAGGTAACGCCTGGGCGAATGCTTTGCCGATTCCAGAAGTTGCTCCAGTGATAAGGGCACACCGGTGAACCATTAGGCTCCTCCTTAGCAGCAGATGAATAACATGTTTTTATAATATTTGAGAAATGGGGTCACCTAGTGCGAGCTTGCAACGTCGAACTGTCACCTCCCTTCACATGATAGAGGCAGGGTCGATTGTATTCGCTTGCCTCGCTGACCAGGTTGCTCGTATGGCAATATTCTTTTTGTCTCCCTCGCTGCAGATCAAATACGAAGCATCATTCAAACAGCTTCCTAGGCCCGTACCATCTGCGCCAAGCGGCTTAACATCAAACCTTGATGAGCTATATCCTCCGCTAAGAAACAGTCTCAGACGTTCCATATGTTTTGACGACTGACAATTCACGTTCACTTATATTGATGGAAAGAAAATATAAAATAATAGCTAACATTTTTTCTATCTCTCGTTTGAATTTAAGATTCAGCAGATCAATCCGCCCACCGGTATCGGAAGATCGTCCACACCGCAAGCACGCCATCACTAAACCTGATTTTCTTTCCTTCGATGGCAGTTCGTGGCGCATAGTTGATCGGAACCTCTATGATCTGTATGCCTCGGCGAATCAATTTGGCGGTTAGTTCGTGATCGGTTTCGAAGCCGTTGGTCTTGATGTTCATGCTCCGAATCGTCTCAGTGGGATAGACCTTGTATCCAGTAAGGGTATCGGTGACCCAACGACCGAAGATCATAAAAGTCCACAAGGTGAGCAGCACGCCCGCGAGCCAGGCACCGAATTTTTGGTTGGGGTGCCGCCCCGGAAAAGGGAATCGCCGTCCGTTATTGCGAAACTGATGCAAAGTTCGGCTACCGTAGACAGCGGTGTTAGTGCTAGTCATTTCCCGCAGCATTGCTATGTAATCGTCAGGGTCGTACTCGAGGTCAGCATCTTGCACAAGGATGCAGTCGCCAGTCGCGTAGCTAATGCCATTCTGAACGGCGCGTCCCTTACCCTGGTTGGTCTGCTTGACCAACTGCAGATCACTATCAGCACATTGGTGCACGATTTCCGCTGTTTGATCGGTGGAGCCGTCGTCGATGACGATGATTTCCTTTGAGAAACCAACTTCGAATGTATCAACCTGTCTTATTTTATCGAGCAACTTTCCTATAAATGCCTCTTCGTTGAATGCAGGGATAATTATCGAAACTAGCCTCATTTTTCCTCCTCACTTAGAAAAGAACTGGGCCTTTATTAGATATAGCAGTGACTTAATGCCATCCCATACTGTGATCTTCTTGCCCTCCGTCTTTAGGCGTGGACGGTAATTAACAGGCATTTCAAGGATGTAAGTTTGATGTTTAGCGAGCCGAACGATGATCTCGGTTTCAAGCTCGACGCCGTCCGCCTGCAGATCAAGTTCCTCCCACAACCGACGGTCAAAAACCTTGATGCCAGTCAGAGGATCAGTCACGAAGCGATTGAACAGGACAAGGCACAGTATTGAAAGCAACATGCCGCCGAATTTGGAAATTAGATAAGGAATTGTCTTCCCGCGGTAGATATCCTTGAATCTGCCAGGTATATCCAGACATTTGATCGAGCGGCTCCCGAACACGGCACGGCTATCTCCTTGCCGACAGGTATCAACCAGCGCCAACAGATCCCTGGGTTCGTATTCATTGTCGGAGGGGAAAAAGGCTATAATATTACCTTTGGCGTTTTTTGCGCCTAAGCGTAACGCGGAACCGCGCCCGTGTGCCTTACCTTCCATTCTAAGCAGGCGGACGTGGCTATTAGTTTCGGCAATCTCGATCGAACGGTCGGTAGAACCGCCATCGACGACAATGATCTCCTTGGCCAGACCATAAGGTTGGAAATTGAGAAGATTGAGATCAGTCAGCACGCGCTCAAGTGTCCGCTCTTCGTTAAGGACGGGAACAATAACTGAGACCATATATGGTTGGACCTGTAGCTTAACCTTTGCTTGCTCGTTAACGATGGAGATAGTTTCATCTAGCACTCGGTTTCCGGAGTGAACGCCCGAGCCAAGTTCCCAATCGACGATCAGTAATTGCTTGTGCGAAAAAGCGAACTTTTCTGGATGGAACTCAAGATAGGATTTCTCATCGGCGGACTCATGGGTGTTCGAAGATATTTCCTGGAAGAAGAAGCGCGTAACAGCATCCGAGGGTTCGATACGAATCTCACCTTTTCTCGACATGTATCTAATGAACTTCTCGACGAGCGAATTTGTAGTTTCGCTTTGTATCTCATGATCCTTGTGGATATTTGCGATAAAAATTTTTTCGGAGGCTTTGTTCTTTACGATCGCCTCGCCTAAGCCGGCAGTCAGGTAGCTGGGAAACAGGGACGAATGCTGTGTGCCGGGGCAATAGATAATTAAATCGGCATTCTCAAGGATCGATCTCGCTTCATCCGATAGCTGGGGCGTTCGTGCAAGTTGCGTTAAGTACTTTCGTTTGCCTTCCATATTAAGGGTTTTGACCTCATCGACCTCGTTCGGGGTGAGGTAATTTTCCAAGAGGAAAATATCATCAATGGTCATAGCGTCCTGCGGCGACACTACTTCCGCTTCGCTTTTCAAAATACTGCCGTCGGCTTTCAAACCAACGAGAACGTAGGGCTCTCCCTCGGTGATGTTAACGACCCGCGCCATTGGTTTCATTGCGGCGGAAAAGTCAGAGACAGCGTCGTTAAAATTATGATCGCTGCGCAGGAACGCCCCAGCCAGCACCAAATTCCCAAGCGAACAATCACTGAAATTAAACCGTATCCCATCTTCGGCGCGGTTCTTGCAAAACGCTAAAAAGGTCTTAATCTGTGCATCGATGTATTGAGATTGACGAAGGCTAATAATGCCCAGTTCATCCCAAAACTTTTGCGGTAGCAGAGGTAATTCCCGTTGGTAAATATTCGATAGAAGGTTGACGGCATCTTCGTAGCCGGTGGGATCGGGTAAGCGATATTCCAGAAAGTATTTTAGGGCGCAAGCCGAAGATTCGGTCGAGGAGATCAGCCGTGCGACATTCTTACGCACATCTGAGGGGCCAAGAAATCCAGGAATGAAACAACGGAGACGGCCTGTCGATAGGCCGTCATCGTATGCATTAAGCAAAATGAACAGTTCGATCTGCGGATGTTGCGCGAAGGCATCGGACAAAGTTGCTGCTCCCCGCCCGCCGGAAAACAACACGACGCGCAGCTTCCGCTTTTCGTCTTTATCTGCGCGACGTTGTAATATGCTTTCTGCCATTTTTGCTTCTTCCGCTGTGTTCACACCTAAAGTTTCCTCTTCATCGGCGATACAAAGGACATGCACTTTACCATTAAGTTTTTCAAATTCCGGGAAAAGCTGTAAGAAATTTTGTTCTCCAGTCTGCGCACCACGGGCGACCTCGGAGTTGCGCAAACGATCAAGAACATCGAACAGGGCGCTCGTACGAAAGGCGAAAAATCCGCAATCATTCTCACCCTCGGCTGCTGAGATTTCGCCTTCACGGGCCTGGAGAACTCTCTCGATACCGCCTGATGGGCTGCGTTGGATATGAATGTAGGGGTTTTCCTTTAATGCTGTCGGCATGCTGATTAGGTTATTAGAATCTGACTGGTGCAAAGCCAGGGTGTGGCGCACGGTTTCGTCGCGAAGGCATATTTGATCTCCCCAGAGTATTGCCGTGAAGTCGCTATCAATCATGTCGCGTGCCTGCCAAATGGCGTCGGCCATCCCGTTGGGTTCTGCCTGGATGGTAATCTCATGGGATACCGGTTGTTTTAGTTTTGCGAACTCACGGGCAATTTCAACATGGCCCTCCTGTGAGGCGATAATGATGAAATGCGTGCAGTAAGGGCGAAAGCGATCAATCAAGTGATGTAATATCGGGCGACCGTTTATTGGATAGAGTATTTTTGGGCGATCAAACTTCAGTCGTGTCCCTCGCCCAGCAGCGGGTATCAGGCAAGTAAAGCGCTTGGGATCGATCAACGCACTTTCGGCCAAATGTAATAATTTTGAGTTCATGGCTTTCCTATCCGGTTAACACACTCACCCACAACATGTGGGGTGCTCCCACTCTCCTGCATAGAGTTTTTCAAAGGTCAGTGCGCTGACATCGCTGACGATACCAAGGAGAGAGCGTAAAGCGTTGTACGGGTATAAGTGCCTGTTAATGTGGAAAGTAGACTCTTTAGGGTAGGCTTGTAGATGCTGATGGCCGACGCTGTGATGGTTGCCGATGAGCCATGTTTTCAGATTGGCGAAGACGAGATGGATAATAGGTAGATAGTCTCCGGCAATCTCTGGGTCGCCACACTCGGCTACGGCAAAGTGTTCACACCCGCGCTTGCCGAGGTTAGCATATCCACACCAATCATCATTAACTGTCAGCGTACTCGGAGAACCGACGCT
>CAZSYW010000127.1:0-6546 GCA_964611315.1 uncultured Rhodospirillaceae bacterium | reverse complement strand
TTGCTCGATATATTTCCCGGCTAACCGAAGACAGATTGTTCATGCGAGATTTTAGTCGCGTTACTTTCGAGGGAGCGGCGATCGACACACATGAAACCGCTCATGTGGTGCGGTTCACATTGGGCGCATGGTATGATGAAACCAAGGTAAAAAAACTAGAGGACACGGAAGATAACGGTGGACCAACCGGCAAGTTAAAAAAGAAAATTGATCGCCGTACGAATGAGCTTGAACGAGTGCGTGATGGAGAAGATCAAGATCACCTTATAGAATAGGCAGGACTGTGGCATCAAACCAAAGGTCCCAATGAATGGGTAGGGTTAGTGGACGCATTTATTCGCAATAACCAGGCATTGATTTTATCAACCCTGTACCTGGCTTTTAGCCTTTTGGTCCTTGGCTATGCCATGGGCTATTCGGTGCTTAAGGTGGAGACAGCGGACCTGGTTATAGCAAAAGGGCATCTTTCGGCCGAAACCATAAATCTTCGGAAAAAAGTTGCCGAATTGACCGTGAAAAATAAGAAAGTAGTAGCGGCCATTGATTCTATGCCCGCCTTCTTGGAGCACATTAATTCACTAGCTCAGTTGCATAAAGTTATCATCCGTGAATTGGTGCCCGATACCCAAGACAAGCTGAAATACAGAATTGAAATTTGGGTCGACTATCCTACTTTTTTGCGTTTTACAGCCAGCATGGAGAACCTAAACGTATCAATTTCAGATTTGGAAATTCGACCATACAATCTCGCAAAAACTCCACCCATTCATGTCGTAAAATTTTTTATCACGCCGAAGAATAATGCCGCGCCGTTGAAAAGCAAGCGGCTGAAAAATTTACTGGTTGCAGTGGCAGAGCAGGGAAAGCGCAACCCTTTCATTCGCAAGGTATCGCTACCAGGCCAGCAAGGACCATTATTCATTGACCTGACGTGGGTGCATAAATTGTCAATGATCACCCGTGAAGGCGATAAGCTGGTCGCGCTGATTGATAACCACGATTACGCCATTGGCGAGATGTTCAAAAGCGTAGAAGGCTCTATCGCCTTACAGGAAATCACCAAAAAGCGGATCATTTTTGCCAAGCAGACGGAACAGGGTACTCAAAAATACGTGATGAAGTTCCGCAAGAAAAAAGGCGGGAGTAGTCTTGGCAAGCGAACAAAACGTAGTCGCCGGCAACGGCGTAGTCGCTAGCATAGACCAGTTGACCAAAATATCCTCGTAGAAATTTTTACATCCCTTGTCAACTGAATTTGCATCAATTGTTCACGCCGGGTCATGAAATATGCCCAATATACAAGTGTCTGATGCAGTATTATCAGTCCGCGAGCCTAGTGAGCCTTTCAATGTTCCCGGTTGCTCTGGAGATCCAGCAACGTATTTGCAACGTGACCGTTGGAACATCCTTGATGCGCCGCTGGCATCGGCTAGGCTTGTGGGAAATATTTTACAACGTCCAATCTCCTGCCCAGTGCCAGGAGGCGGTGTAACAAAGCACACTAAATATTCAATATCCAGAATACGCTCGCTGAGCTTATCCAGAGACGAGATTGAGGAGGTGGGTTCGTTCGTAGCATTATCGGTCGCACCTTCGAGAACATAATCAATACGAATTACAAGTTCACCGTCATTTGCGGTACCGGTTGACTGATTTTCATTATTGACCGGGTCATAGATCGTCCATTTAAAATGGAAAACATAGTCGTTTGATATTTCGTCGTAGAGCCAACTACTGCACCGTGAATTCTGTGTCGATGTCACGGTTGTATCGCGACAATTAGTACCCTTATCAAGTTCATCCAAATAGCTAAGCAAAACGCCCTGGATGCCGTTTTCGTCCTGATCGCTGATCCAGCCGGCTGCTTCATCATTTTCCTGTCTAATTCGGCTTAACGCATAGTCTATGTGTCCTGACATTGCCCAATAAACCCGTAGCTTCGCCAAGCTGTCAGCAACACCACGGGCTTCTGAGACGGCGTAATTGCCGACCAGGCCACTACTCAATGCCATGGCAAACAAGCCGATGAAGCTAACGGCAATCAGGATATTACCGCGGTTGCGTTGCCTGAAAGAATGTAAGGCTGCGTTTTGCTCGTAGATCAATAGTTCTATTTTCCCTCGTCACTGCTACTTTGTAAGCGATTAATCCTTTTGTGACCGATTGAAGGTGAAAATGGTACGATATGATTCCCGAACCTCATCGCTCCTAAAACGGGCCCGGTTGGCTTGATATGGTTGTATCAGCATAAATTCCGTTTCGATGGTGCGGTTCGTGATACCACGTTCGTCATCGTCCACGCTGCGATCGGAAGTGTTGCCACTACTATCGGTATTTACATAAAGACGGGGGTCCCGAGCTAGGTAACCCCGAACGGTTCGGGTATTACCCAACACACCACATCCTTGTATTGGATCATCATCCCCTCTACATTCAATGGTGACCCGGGATATCCGTGGTCCAATCACCGTCAAAATATTGAAGTCAATTGGGTCGTCTAATTGCAGCCGATAGTCGTTAAGTACGCCGCCGAGACTTGAGGCTTCTCGATCGAAGGAAAAGCGATCCCGCATTCCCAATAATCGTCCATGTGTATCGCTGTTTGGAAACTCATCGCACCACCCACCGTCACCTAACAGCTCAAAAATCTCCCGGGCCTTATCATTGAGGGCTGGCCTGAGTCTTTGACGGTCTGCGAATTCGAGAGCTTGGAATAGGATTGTTGTCGTTGTTAACATCAGTACCAGAGCCAGCACCGAAGCAATCAGCAACTCGATCAGAGTATAACCAAGCTCGTCGGCGTCAATTTCGCCGGTTTTTGGCTTTGTTCTAAGCTCATTGAGTTTTCTCATCGACGGCCCACAATTGTTTTTAGGACCAACGTCTCCCGACGCCCAAATCCAGCATCTCGATCCGGTTCTTCCGCTTTAGAATAGCGATAGGGAAAATGTAAATACAGGGTCAATTCCTGGCATTTGCTTCCCACTCCGTTGTCCCAACAGAGCTGGTCGGCTTTGGGAAAGTTATTATTAAGACTTAGGTCTCTAATTCTCCAACTTAGTCGGGCTGTGATGCGCCGATGCTGATCGATCCAAACATAGTTTCGGTCATCACTAGTAGAAGGACTATTTTCGTCGACTAACACACGACCAGCACAATCAGCGTTAAATTGAGTGGTGGCGGGATTATCTTCAGTATTGATAGGACAATCGAATAGGCTATCGGTTGTAACCGCCATTTTATCAAAATTATCAGGTTGCTGGTTGGGGTTGGCGCTATACACCAAGCGCAGAGAAACTGCGGCCTGCGTTGGGTTGCTCGCTTCGGCGAAGTCATCTCCGTCGGTTGCGTTGTTATAGGTAACTTGCTGAAAAGCAAAATTGTTGTTAGCAAAATTTGTGAAACGATAAAGCGCCGATAATCTTTCCATTTCGCCATTAAGAACAAATATTGCTTTCTGCTTTATAGTCAAATACAGGAATTGGTCGTTTACTGTAGTCCACAAACCGCTTAAACCCAGCACAAGGACTGCGGTTAGGACAATCCCGACTAGTACCTCTATAAGAGTAAAGCCGAACTGTCTTGGATGATGTCGGGCACTTGACCAGCGCTGATCAGGCCGTTCCCTTTGTCTATTATTAGTTCTTTTAGGGTTGATACAGCATTGCATGGGAAGTCGAGATACCTGATATCCAGTCAAATTGTATTTGATCTGCACCTACCGCAGAATCTAGCCGGTTTGGCGGTGGCGGATGGCGATATACCACAACTCCACCCTCCTGACCTCTATTGCCCGAATTTGCCGCTTCCACGAAACCTGTCGGCTGGTATTTGGTGTTGCCTGCATCATTGGATGGCAGACAGGTCACGCCATTAGGAGCTGAGATTGACGCAAGGCCAGAGGTTGCGTCTGTGGCTCCGATTAGTATTGCCCAGACTTCGAATTCGATGGCGGTGTCTCCGGTTTCTGCAGTCGAAATGAAGCCCGCGGAGGTCAATGTAGCCGTATTGGTTTCATCGGCACAGATTGTGTTATCGCGGCAGATAAATACGAAACAAAAGTCACCGTATTCATTCACGGGCACCCCCAATTCGTTGATGAGATCGTCTTCGTCCAAACTGTTACCACCTTTACTGAAATATTTGCCTTTCTCGTTCTTTCGCATGCGCTGTTTCGCAGCAATTTCTAAAAGGATGGGCTTGGCTGCGTCCAGACGGCCCGCCAACAAATAGCCCTGAAAGGCAGGTAGAGACAAACTCGCAAGAACACCGACAATCACGATGACTACTAAAAGCTCAATAAGTGTCCATCCGGTCTGTCTGCTATCGGGTACACCCTCAGCATTGGTTCCATAACCAGAGTAGTAATATTTGTCTTCGAACATACAGACCCTTTGCATTGAAATTTCGTTTTTACCCGGCCTTTCGGATTGATCTTTGAGCAACACAGCTTAGCATATTTCTTGCTGTTGTAATTGAATGCGGTTGCATGGGCGATTGTCTCATTAAGGTAATGCCAATAGACTTGCCGCGGGAGACGCAAGACGATGACAATGGTCAAGGGAACGGTACTGGCGATTGTATTTGCACCAGACCAGCGTGCTAATTTAGAAAATGACTTGGCTATTGCGGGATCCGTTGGTTCGGGCCTGACAGGTACATTCCATCCAAGACCGGCCTCGGCCGTCAGTGTCTTTTCCTCAAATGTTGATTGCGTGCGATCCGCTATTGCGGCGGTTAAATGGTTTACCAAGACCGAAGGGGGAATGAACGGCATCGGGATTGGCATTGACGATGATGGCAACACCGAGAGTGCTTTGCTGTTAGCGGAGCGTGGGCTGACCAATATCTTGCACAACATTTTTCTCGCCGACACCATTTTTTGGCGAGTCCGTGGCTTACCCGGTGTGGAATTCCAGGAAGTTGTTGAAACCGTTTTGCCTGGCCGTAAAGGGACTAACTGGATTTATAGCATGACGACGCAAGTGGGGGGATTTGCGGATGTCGTTGATGCGGCGATGAGTGACGACACTGCCGGTTGGGATGCGGAACCGCTGACCGTTCAAGGTGGGGTGATAGCCAACATAGACGAGACAGTAGTGGCGCTTGACAGCAATTATTACCTTGAGGACAGAGCCGCAATTGACCCCAAAGCGTCGCAACCTAGAATTCCAAAAGGTCACTCGTCTGGCCATGGCGGTCGTTTTACGAAATCAATTTCAGAGGCCGCTTATAGCGGTGACGACGGCGAAACCATTGTGGTCACTCAGGCGGATGTGCCCGGCGTAAAAGCAAAAGGTGTTGGCACTACGGCAGATGCGATGTCGGACAATGCTGATGCAACCTTGGTCAATATCACTGTTCCGCAGGGGCAAGTCGCGGTCAGGCAGGAGGAAGTCGAAGCGCTCCAGGCCGCCTTGAAGTTAATGGAACAAGCCGAGGAGGCGGCTCGCCAATTCAACCGCCAAAGCCAACCTTATTCGGCGATTTACGAAATTGATCTGGTATTGGCGAATGACGCCGTGCAGAAATTAAAGGGGCTGGAAGGCCCCACAGAAAAATTACAAGCGATGCGGGATGAATGGCTGGCTGGCAAAGGAATTTCAAGAGGGCTCCTGATTTCTGGCAACGGTGAGGTCTTGTCAATTCATCGTGGCCCTAGCCTGATGATAGGCCGCGATCCTGGCGATGGAACCGCTGGCATGAAATTGAGTTGTCAGACCCTGTCTCGAATTCCTAGGCAGCTGCGAATTGATTGCCACGACAAGGGTTACTCAATTACGGATCTTGGCAGCGCTAACGGCAGCTATTTGGATGATAGGCAACTTGTTCCAAAGCAGGCCGTGTCGTTGGAGGGATTAGACAAAGGTATGACATTGTCGTTGGGTGGCGTTCTTGATCCGCCGAAAAAAGGAGAATGCCGGCTGGATTTGTCAAATTTAGGTGAAAATGGACCCGGTCTACTAATCCAAGTGCAAACCAGTCATTTGACTAATTCTTTGCGGAGCCAATTGAGCAGTAAATGGCCGGATATGGATCGTGAGTGCGCTGGACGTTGGCTATACACCGAAGCACCGATCCTAATTGGCGGTGGTAATAATGGCGAGTTGCGTCTGGCGCCTGTGGAAAATTCTGATGCATTGGCCCGTATCGAATGGTGCGGGGATGAATACATTTTGGTGCCGATATCTGAACAGGTGAAGCTCAATGGTGCGCCAATTCTACAACCGGTGGTGATCCTGGATGGTGTGACATTGAGCGTATTAGGGAATGAATATCAGATTAAGGATAACGGCGGTTGAGAGCCGTATAATGTGATGATGAGGATTATTTGGTCGAGTGTGCAATTAGTTGCTGCAGTTGTTCTGGCGTTACAATTGCCACTTGTGCTACCGGCATCGTCGCAATCTCGTTCAGCTAAATTTGAATCGCAAAGCGCGAATCTAACTAACGCTAAAAGCACAATCCGAATTGCTGCTATTAGGTCGCTAGCTCAATTGGATGATGAAGAGATAACTGCTGCCGTGCCGTTGATCGCCGAGCGTT